>JAFXBC010000070.1 GCA_017516825.1 Clostridia bacterium
AAACCTTTTTTGTAAAAAAGGTTTCTCTCGTGCTCTTTTCCAAAAAACTTTTCATGTGAAAAAGGACCTTCTGACGACTGCAGAAGATCCTTTCCTTTTCCAAAAACGACAGTTTTTGGCATTGGATTTTCTTTGGAGATTCTTAAGAACCTTTCTTCTAAAAAGAAAGGTTCTTAAGTTGCTCCCCTAAATCACCAACCACAGCCCCAGCAAAGCGGCGGCCATGGAGCAGAGGGACACGGGGGCGCAGCAGCGGATGAACTTGCCGAAGGACATCTTCACCCCGTAGCGGGAAAGGAGGCTCATCCACAGGATCCCCGCAAGAGCGCCGATGGGCGTGAGGTAAGCGCCCAAGTTAGATCCCGCCACCGCGGCAAACAACGCCCCTGCCGCCTCTGAGGAGGGCACGGCCGCCACCACGGCGGAATAGAACACGCTCATGGGAATGTTGTTCACCAGATTGGCGGCAAGGAAGGAGGACACGCCGAAGGTGAGGATGCCGTCCCCTTGGGTCAACAGAGAGGCCAGGGCTTCCGTCGCCCCTGCCTTGCGGAGCGCCAGCACCACCACGAACATGGAAAGCACGAAGGGGATGATCTCCCAGGGGGCGCGGCGGAAGGAATCGGTGATCATTTTCAAGCCCTTCTTACGGGCAAGGAGGTACAACGTCATGGAAACGTACAGGCTGATAAAGCATACCAGGGTGATCAGCCACATGGGCATGGCCAGGAAGTTGGAAAACACCAGAAGAAGGATGCATACCGCCAGATGTACGATGGCGGTGATCACCGCGGGCAGATCCTCCAAACGGGGGTGATCGTCGCTTGCTTCCATGGGCTTTTGCAAGCTTTTTCGGAACATCAGCCACAAGACGACAAAGGACACCGTCCCCGCAAGCAACGTGGGGAGCCACATCACCTGCAGGTAGGAAAGGAAATCCACTTCCCCGGAGGTACAGAGACAGATGTTGGTGGGGTTGCCGATGAGGAGCCCCATGCTCCAGGTATTGGCCGCCACGAACTCCGAGACCAGAAAGGGCAGGGGGTCGATCTTAGCGCCCTTGGAAAAGAAGCACAGGAAGGGGGTGAAGGTGAGGATCACCACGTCGTTGGAGGTGAACACGGTGAGCACGGAGACCATGAGATACAGGCTGACAAACAGCTTCTTCTGACTGCTCCCCGCGTGGCGCAGAACCTTGGAGGCCAGCCAGCGGAAGAAGCCCGCTTGATCCAGAAACACGGAAAGCAAGGTCATGGAAAGGAACAGCACCAACAATTGCAGGGGGTTGATCCCGCCGCCTTGGGTGAGACCTTCCAGGATCTCCTCCCCGCTGATCCTGCCCAGGAGCCACAAAAGCACCCCGCCGACGAGGGGGGCGAACCAATAGGTACTGATAAAATGCCGACGGACAGACACCGACGGAAAGAAGAACACCAGCCCCAGCATGGCGATGCAGGCCGCGGCGGCGATGAGAACGGTAAGGAGCATATTGCGACCTCCAAAAGGATTCTCTCATTTATACGCCTTTTTTCGCCGTTCGTCAAGGGGTTTTTCCGATTTTCTGTTGACAAATCGCTTGTTTCTGTGGTATACTGCTTTGGTATAAACAGTAACACACAAGGAATGGTAATTGTTATGACAGTCTATGAAGATCTTCAGTGGCGCGGCTTGATCGAGAGCATCTCCGATCCCGCCCTGATCGACAAATTGAACGAGGGTGGACTCACCTTCTATATCGGTACCGACCCCACGGCGGACAGCCTGCATCTGGGGCATTATTCCTCCTTCCTCATCACCCGCCGTCTGGCAGAGGCAGGCCATCACCCCCTGATCCTGGTGGGCGGTGCCACCGGCCTGGTGGGCGACCCCAGAGGTACCGTGGAACGCGCTCTTTCTCAGAAGGAAGTGGTATTCCGCAACTTTGAGGCCTTGAAGGCACAGGTACAGAAGCTGTTCCCCTACCCCGTGGTGAACAACTACGACTGGATCAAGGATATGAACGTTCTGGACTTCTTCCGTGACATCGGTAAGTTCATCAACGTTGGCTATATGCTCAGCAAGGATCACGTAAAGCGTCAGATGGAGACGGGTATCTCCTACGCCGAGTTCTCCTATATGCTCATCCAGGGCTACGACTTCAAGTATCTCCACGAGCATATGAACGTGGATCTCCAGGTGGCAGGCTCCGACCAGTGGGGCAACATCACCACCGGCATCGAGCTGATCCGCAAGACCACCGGCGAGACGGTCTACGCCATGACCATGCCTCTGATCACCGACTCCCAGGGCAACAAGTTCGGCAAGTCCGAGGGCAACGCCGTTTGGCTGGATAAGAACAAGACCTCCTCTTACGAGCTGTATCAGTTCCTGTTGAACGCAGAGGACGTGATGGCAGTTCCCTATCTGAAGCGTCTGACCTTCCTCTCCCGCGAGGAGATCGAGGAGATCGAGCGCCAGCACAACGAACAGCCCCATCTCCGCCTGGCACAGAAGGCTCTGGCAAAGGAGATCATCACCGACCTCCACGGCGATGGTGCATACGAGGAAGCCGTTCGCATCAGCGAGCAGCTGTTCTCCGGGGACATCAAGTCCATCCCTCCCCAGGATCTGCTGGCGGGGCTGAAGAACGTGCCCCATTTTGAGATCCCCGAGGGCACCCGTCTGCTGGATGCTTTGAAGCTGGGCGGCGCCGCATCCTCCAACCGTGAGGGCAACGATTTCCTGAAGGCAGGGGCGGTGTCTTTGAACGGCGATATCGAGAAGGACGGCAACGTATTGCTGACCAAGGAAAACGCCATCGACGGTAAGTTCATCGTCATCCGCAGAGGCAAGAAGAAGTACTACGTAGCGACCTTCTGCTAAAAAACGTATCGAGGGGAAAGGCGTTTGTCGTCTTTCCCTTTTCCTTTTGAAGAAGGAGAGCCCTTTTATGGCAAAGAAGAAACCCCTGCATTGGGTCAAATTGGATAACGCCGCCAAGATCTACCCTGCCGCCAGCAGTCACACCTGGAGCAACGTGTTCCGTCAATCCGTGACTTTGAAGGAGGAGGTAGATGCAGAGGTCCTTCGCTCCGCTTTGGAAGCGACGGTGAAGCGGTTCCCCACCATCGCCGCACGGCTTGGGAAGGGTGCTTTTTGGTATTACCTGCAACAGGTAGACGGAGCCCCCGCCTTGAAGGAGGAGCAAAGCTTCCCCCTGATCTACATGAGCAAGGAAGAGATGGGAAAATGCGCCTTTCGGGTGATCCCCTACGGCAGGCGGATCGCCGTGGAGTTTTTCCACTCCCTCACCGACGGCACCGGGGCTTTGATCTTTCTGAAAAGCCTGACGGCGGAATATTTGGAGCAGAAGCACGGCATTTCCATCCCCTGTGAATACGGGGTGCTGGACAGAAAAGAAGCTCCCCGCAAGGAGGAGATGGAGGACAGCTTCCTTTCCTACGCAGGGAAGGTGAACGTCAGCCGCAAGGCCACGGATGCCTGGCGGTTGTCCCAGCGGGATTACAAGCGGGAAAACTTTTTGTTCCTCACCTGTTTGAAGCTCCCTGTGAAGCAGGTATTGGAGCTGGCTCACCGATACGGTGTCACCGTGACGGTGCTTTTGAGCGCGATGATGATGAAGGCGCTGTTGGAGCTGCAAGAGGAGCAGGTCCCCGTACGGAAAAAGCAAAAGCGGATCAAGCTGCTCATTCCCGTGAATCTGCGGCAATTGTTCCCCAGCGAAAGCTTGCGGAACTTCGCCATGTACACCGTTCCCGAGGCAGATCCCCGCATGGGGGATTACACCTTGGAGGAGCTTTGCGGAGTGGTGAAGCATAAGATGGGAACGGAGATCACCCAAAAGCACATGGCGGGAATGATCGCCACCAACGTGAAGGACGAGCGCAACCCCTTCCTGCGGGTGGTGCCCCTGCCCTTGAAAAACCTGGCTATGAAGGCGGTGTTCAACCGGGTGGGAGAGCGGAAGTCCTGTCTGACCCTTTCCAACCTGGGGCAGGTGAAGCTTCCCGAGGCCATGTGTCCCTACGTGGAGCGGTTTGACTTCATTCTGGGGGTACAGGCGGCGGCTCCCTACAACTGCGGGATGCTGTCCTACGGGGATACGGTGTATATCAACTTCATCCGCAACACCCGTGAGGGCGGGCTGGAGCGACGATTTGCCGCGATCCTGCGGGATCTGGGGGTAACCGTGACAGCGGAAAGTAATTTTAACGGAGAGAACTAAGCTTATGTACTGTGCAAACTGCGGTGTCAAGCTGGAAGACACCGAAAAGAAATGTCCCCTGTGCGGCACGACGGTCTATCACCCCGAGCTTTCCCGGGGGGAAGGAGTGCCCTTGTATCCCGCAGGCAGGATCCCCAAGCCCAGGGCGAGATCCAAGGTGTTGGCCGGGCTTTCCGTGCCCGCCTTCCTGGTGCCCCTGGTGGTCTGCTTCCTTTGCGACCAAAGCGTGGACGGGGTTCTGGAGTGGTTCGGCTTCGTGGCAGGGGGATTGGGGGTTGCCTACGTGACCTTGGCGTTGCCCTTGTGGTTCAAAAGGCCCAATCCCATCGTGTTTTTCCCCTGCGGCATGGCGGCGGCGATGGCTTACCTGCTGTACGTTGCTCTGGCTACGGGGGGGAATTGGTTTTTGCCCTTTGCCTTCCCTGTGGCAGGCGGGTTCGGGCTTTTGCTCTGCGCGCTGGTGGTGCTTTTGCGCCTGTTGAAGCGTGGACGGCTGTTCATCTGGGGCGGCTTTTTCATCGCCATGGGCGGGTGGATGCTGTTGTTGGAGTTCCTGTTGGAGTTCACCTTCGGTTTGCCCTTCACCGGCTGGTCGGTGTATCCCCTGGCGGTGTTCGTGTTGCTGGGCGGGGCATTGATCTTCCTCGGCATCAGCGCCACGGCACGGGAGACCATGGAGCGGAAGCTGTTCTTTTGAGAGGGCAGAGAGAGAGCTTAAACTTTTTTCTTTTGAAAAAAAGAAAAAAGTTTAAGAATCAAAAAAGAAAATTGAATGCCGAAAACTGACGTTTTCGGATGAAGAAGGTCCTTTGCAAAAAAGCGAGGGATCTTTTTCTGCAAAAATGAACCTTTCTCCCCTTTTTTTCGTCTTAATAGGTGAAAACGTTTTCAAAGAAAAAACAACGGAGGCGTGCCAAAATGGAATTCGAAGATTTGCTGAAACAGCACATGGGCGTTTTGGAACGCTTTGTGAAGTACAAGATCGGCAACCCCGCAGACAGCGAGGACGTTCTGCAAGAGGTGTGCTTATCGGCTTACAGGCATTTTCCCGACTTGAAGGATCCTGCCGCCTTTAAGGGCTGGCTGCTTGCCATTGCACGGAACAAATGCAACGATCACTACCGCAAAAAGGGTGAACCCGGGAAGGTATCTTTAGACGAGGTAGGCGAAGCCGTTCTCGCCGCGGGCGCAAGAGGGTTGATACAAGCGAATCCGGTGCGGGACACCCTGGAACGACTTTGTGAAAGGGATCGGCAGATCTTGTACCTCGCCTATTTCGGAGAACTTTCCCAAAAGGAGATCGCCGCAAGGCTTCATATCCCGGTAGGAACTGTGAAAAGCCGCCTCCATCACGCAAAAGAAGCGTTCAAAGAACGCTTCACGGAGAAAGGAACGAATTGTATGAAGGAATTTCCCAAGACGATGCCCGCATACACCATCGAAAAGGGAGAAGGCGCCCCCTTCCCCCTGCGCCACCAGGAGCTCCCCGGGATGTTTATCATCCCCCGCATGGGAGAAAAGCTCAGCTTTGCCATGTACGACTTCCCCGAGAGGGTCCAAAACGGCAAGTACGCCATGGAAGCGGTGGGCAAGGTCAGTATTCACGGCGTGGAGGGCGTTGCCATCAAAAAACGCTATGAAAACGGCAAGGAATACGCCTGCGAAACGGTTTACGCCGCCCTGTCGGACACCCATTGCAAGTACCTGGGCGGGATGTATACCGACAGCCAAGGGGTAACCAAGCTCACCACCTTCCTGGACGGGGATTTTGAGGAAAGCTACGGCATCGGGGAGAACAACTGCGGTTTCCCCGTAGAACGGATCCCCCGCGGGCTGATCACCGAAAGTTCGGCGGGAGAGATCACCATGGGGACGGGAGATATTTCCGACGTGGTGGGACGCTATACGGTGGTGCTGGACGGCAAACGCTACGACACGGTGAAGCTTGTGGACTTCCAGGAGGGAAGCGGCGGCGGGATGCTGTGCGAGTACTATCTTGACGCTCACGGAAGAACGGTGCTGTGGCGGCGGTTCAACAAGGACGATTGGCAGTTTGACCGCTACGGGAAGCCTTGGACGGAGCTGTTGCCGGAGAATCAGCAATTGACCGTGAACGGCGAGACTTACGTTCATTGGTACGATTGCATCACGGACTACGTGCTGTGAGGATATGAGACGACCCTCGATGGAGTGCATCGAGGGTCGTTGTTACGTTATGCTTTCTTTTTCTTAAAGACCGGCAGGAGCACCACGGCCACGACGATCACTGCGGCGACGATGGCGATCCAAAGCCAAGTACCGCCATCTTCCTCAGGCTGCTGTGTCTCGGAGGATTCTTCGGGAGATTCCGCAGAGGACTGTTCGGGACGGGTTTCCTCGGAGGTGGTTTCCTCGGATTCTGCGGGTTCCGATCCCTCGGAAGCAGATTCCTCGGGCTTGGATTCCTCGGGCTTGGATTCCTCGGGCTTGGATTCCTCGGGGGTGGAGGTATCGGGAGTGAAGCCCTCCTTCACGCCAACCAGAAATTCCGAACAGAACACAAAGTTGCCTCCCGCCACGCCGAAGGACATCTTCACGTATCTTGCAGTCACAGGCTCGGTTTCGTATTTGATACAGGAATCCTTGGAATCCATGATCTGCAGAGGAGTGGTCAGCAAGCGGAAATTTCTGCCGTCCTCGGAAATATAGAGGTTGATCCCCGTGGGGGAGCCGATGCCGTACTCCAGACGATTATCGAAATGGGCGTAAATGTGGGTCAGGTCATCGCGAACCTCCCCGAGGTCAATTGTAACGCTCATTTTGCCGTCGCTGTCCAACAGAGAGTGGTGGTAGGCGTGCCAATCGGTGCTGAGGGGGGTATCGGCGATGATGCCGTCGGTAAGCTCCTTGCCGTCCACCTGTTGATACTCTGCGCCGTTGCCGTCCACGTAGGATCTGCTGGCGGTATACTTCTTGCCGATGGAGATCCAATCCACGTCGGATGCCTTCAGAGAATCTCTGCCGATATCGTCCACCACGATATAGCCGTTTTCCACCTGCGCGGGACGGACGGCGTCAATATCCGATTGGGTCAAAGTCTTCTTGGCGTATTTATAGGTGAGGTCGTAGACCAAGCGGTAACGCTGATCTGTGGAATAGCAGGCCTTGTAATACACGGCGGTCTTGCCGTCCTGGTAATACATCTTCACGGCGTTCATCATGGAGGAATTCAACCCGCCCTCCAGATAGTTCAGGTATCTGGCGAAGTATTCGTCGGTATACACTCTGCCGTCGCATTCCATTTCCATGGAAAGACCGTACTGCTCGGAAGCGGCAATGCTGGACTTCACACGGGTGGGATCGTTGTAGCCGATCCACATCAGATTGGGCTGCATACAGGCCACGTCGAAGCCGAAGCTTTCCCAACGCTCGTAGCCATTGGCCTTGTACCAGGGGATCCAGATGAACTTCAGCCCCTTGGAATGGAGGTAGTCTGCGGCGTATTTCAAAATTTCGGCGTCATCCCCTGCGGCGATGTACTCCTCCAGCCAATAGAAGCCCACCAGATCCAGGTGCTGATAGCCGGCCTGCTCAAAGCGGGCCATCTGCTCGTCGATCATCCATTTGACAGCGTATTTTCTGTCCTCCATTTTGGAGAAGTTCAGGCTTCTGCCCCCCAGAGTGCCGAAGTTGGTGGCCTTTTTGCCGGGGTACAGCAGGGTAAAGAACACACCGGCCTTGCTGTCCGTATCCCCCAAGGCCTTTTTGGTGGTGCCGTAAGCCTTTTCCAACGCGTCCACGTTGGCACCCTTGGCGAAGGTATCGTCCACGTAGGAGGTCCAGTCGATGGCTTTGGTGGGGTTGCCTTCATCCAAATGCATTCTTGCCCCCGAGGGACCGTAGTCCATGCAGGGCAGGAACAAATAGCTGTCGAAGAAAAAGTCCTTGATGTTGCCCTTGGTATCCAGATAGGCGGTATAGGGCAACAGGTCTTTTTCGTAATGTCTGCCGTTGTCCGCGCCGGAGCGGCGGAAGGTATAGGTGAGACAGACGTTCTCGTAACCCTCCAGGTCATCGGCGGTGGGAACCTTAGATGCCGCCGCAGGCTGAATACACAAAAGCATGGGCAACGCCAGCAAAACAGTTAACGCGATAGAAAGGATTCTTTTCATACAGGCCTCGAAAAAAACAATATTTTCTTTATTATAGCACAGACGGTCTTCCTTGTCAACGAAAAAAGCTCCGATGAAAAACACCGAAGCTTTTTGCAGGTATTCTATTATCTCTGCGTGCCCAGGAAGAACACGGCAATGGTGCCGGGGCCGGAGTGTGCGCCGATGACGGTGCCGGTGGGAGAGATGATGACCTCGGGAACCTTCAGCTCGTTCTTCAGCTTCTCTGCGATCCACTCTGCCTCCTCCAGGCAGTCGCCGTGGCAGATGGCCATGGTCTGGGTGGCGGGCTCGATGGCGTATTCCTTTACCTTATCTACCATGGTCTGCAGGGAGGCCTTTCTGCCTCTCGCCTTGGACATATTGATGAGGTGGCCCTCGTCGTCCACGTGGAGGATGGGCTTGATCCCCAGCATGGTGCCTGCAACGGCGGTCACGGCGGAGATCCGGCCGCCACGCTTCAAGAACATCAGATCGTCCACGGTGAACCAATGCACCAGCCGGAGCAGGTTCTCGTTGACCCAATCACGCACCTCCTCGATGGTGGCGCCTGCCTGCTGCTTTCTTGCCGCCAGCACGGTGAGCAGGCCGTGGCCTGTGGAGGCGCACCCGGTGCTGATATGGTACAGCTTACGGTCGGGGTATTTTTCTGCCAGATCTTCCATTGCCAGCTTGCCGTTGTTGTAGGAACAGCTCAGCCCCTCGGAGAAGCCCAGGTACAAAATGTCCTTGCCGCTTTCCAGCACGGGGATCATCTTCTCGGTATACTCCTCGGGAGAGGGGGCGGAGGTAGAAGCCACTTCCCCCGCGCGGAGGCGTTCATAAAAGGCGTGGCTATCCAGGGTATCGATATCTTCCTCTTTGCCGCTGACGAACAGGTGCAGGTTCACGATCTGCAGGCCGTAGCGGTTGATCTCCTCGATGGGCAGGTCTACGGAGGAATCCGCAAAAATTACAAAATCAGCCATGGAAAAAACTCCTTGTCGTTTTGGTGTGTGGACACAGTATAGCACATTTTTTTGCCCTTGTCAATGGTTTCAGCACAGAGTGTGCTGATTTTTCACGGCAGAAATCAGGTCGTCGGGGGTGTTTTGCCATTTGCCGTCGAACACGCCCTCCAGAAGAAGCTGCAGGGTCTTCCCCACTTTTTCCCCGGCGGGGATGCCCGCTTCCAGCAGCTCCTTGCCACCGATGGCAAGGGAGGAAACGGACAGGCAGGGGCTGCTTTCCAACACCGCCTCCACGGCGGCACGGCGCTCTTTTGCGGCGGACAGGTAGACCTCGGGGTTGGCTTTGGCGGCGGCATCCCCTTCCATCAGAGTCAGCAGGGGCAATGCCAGCTCCGGGGTGATCCGGGAAAGCAGGCGGAGGACGCGGGGGGTGTCCCACTTCCGCAGAAGGGTGTCATGCTCTCGGATCAAGGCGGTGACGCGGCGGATCAGCTTCTTTTCCATCCGCAGGCGGTTCATGGCCTCTTCCGCAAGCTCTGCGCTCACCCCCGGATGTCCAGGGAAACGGCCGCCCTCCGCCGTCCGGGGCTTGCCCAGATCGTGGAAGAATGCGGCGAGGCGCAGGGTGGGGTCGGCAGGCATAGCCTCCACCACCTGCAGGGTATGGGTATACACGTCGTAAAGATGGTGGGGAGATCTTTGGTCAAAATCAAATGCAGGGCGGATCTCCGGCAGGAAAAAGGCGATCAGCTCACGGTATTCCGAAAGGATCCTTTTTGCCCCCTTGCCGCAAAGGAGCTTGGTAAACTCCGAGGCGATCCGCTCCATAGAGATATGCGCCAGCAGGGGGATCCCCTCCAGCATGGCGGCCCCTGTGGCCTCCTCCACGGTGAACTCCAGAGTGGAAGCAAACCGCGCCCCACGTAAGATCCGCAAAGCGTCCTCCGCAAAGCGGCGGGAAGGCTCCCCCACACATCGGATGATCCCCTTTTCCAGGTCTTCCCTGCCGCCGTAAAGATCCACAAGGCCCGTCTTTGGACTCCAGGCCATGGCACAGACGGTGAAATCCCTGCGGGAAAGATCCTCTTCTAAGGTGGAGGCAAAGGTGACTCCGTCGGGATGGCGGCCGTCGGAATAGGTACTTTCGGTGCGGAAGGTGGTGATCTCCAGAGGGAGGTGGTCAGCAAACACCGTAACGGTGCCGTGACGGATCCCCGTTTCCACCACGTTTTTGTCGGAGAACAGCTTTTTCACTTCCTCGGGGGTGGCGGAGGTGGTGAGGTCGTAGTCCGTGGGCTTCACCCCCCGCAGAATATCCCGCACACAGCCGCCAACCAGGAAGCCTTGGTGTCCGTGGGAATTCAGCCGTTCCAGGGCCTCCGTGACTTGGGAGGGCAGGTCAGTCCACATAGGAGAACAGGTCACCGCTTTCGATGTAGCAGATCTCCAGTTCGGGGTATTTTTCCGCCAGATCGGAAGCGAAGGTCTCCATACCCGGAGCCTCGCAGGCACAATGTCCCAGCACCAGCATGGCCTTGGGGATGCCCAACTGGGAAGCGTCGCGGATGGGCTCGCCGTCCCGCCATTCGCAGATCTCGCCGGTGATCATCAACTGGTTATCGTCCCCAAGGAACTTATCCGCCGCACCGCTTCCCCCGGCGCCCAGCATCATATTGATCTTGGTCACGAGGAGCTCGGGATCGCCGATGATCCGGGGATGGCGGATGCCAAGGGTGTCCTTCACGCTCTTGGCCAGATCGTACACCGTGGCGGGAGTATCCAGCACGAAGCTGTTTCTGCCGTCGAAGCTACCCTTCCAGCCCGCAAGGCGCAAAAAGCCTTCGTTGATGTGGTCAAAATCCACGCCCCAATGGATATAGTCGTGGAAACGGTACAGGGTGAAGGGCAGTTCCGCAACAAAAGCACGCTTTTGCAGGGTGACGGTATCCTCCCTGGGGTTTTCGAAATGGTCGTGGAAGGTGGGCTCGTGGGTGATCACCATGTCCGCGCCCCATTTTTTGGCTTGGGTCAGCACTTCGGGGGTGGCGGTCATGCAGATGGCAACCTTACGGACCTCCTTTTCCGGGTCGCCGTGCTTGCAGGTATCCACGGTGGGTCTGCCCAGGTCGGCACCTGCGATGAGCTGTTCCATCAGTTCTCTTGCTGTCATAAAAGGTACTTCCTTTCCATAAAAAAGCGGGAGAAGCTATGGGCTTCCCCCGCAAAAATTACAAGTGTCAGTTCAAAGTGATCACGGGGATCTTGGCGTAGTCGTTTCTGCCGATGATACCGCCGCCGTTACGGGCAGTGATGTTCTTCCATACCTTCTTGGCAACGTCTTCGTCGTTGGTGGAGTTCACGGAGAAGGCCAGACCCATTTCGGTGCCCTTCTCGGGGGTAACACCCAGCTCTGCGAAGGAAACGGCAACCTCGTAAACGGTGATCTGCTCGCCGTCGTCACGGGAGCAAGCAACCTTTGCGTCGGTGACGCCGTAATAGCAAGTCTCGCCGCTGTCGTTCACGGCAAAGCCGCAGGAAAGAACCACCTTCTCGTTATCGGCAGTCTTGTCGATCACGCGGTCAAAATGCTCGGAGATGTAGTCTCCGGCAGGGCTCTCGGAAGAGTACTTCACCTGGATGCACTCGTACTGCCACATATCCCCTGCCTTATCCTGGGTGATGGGGCAATAGTGATAGGGAGACTGTACCACCACGCAGAGGTACAGATAGGTATCGTCGTAGGTGACGTAGTAGTCTGCGGTGGCGTAGTAGTGGTCCTTCTCAAACTGAGCGTAGGACCAAGCCTCGTTCTCGGCGTCGATGTGGTCGATGAAATACTTGTCCCATTCGCCGTCGGTAACCACGCCGTCGATGGTGGGAGCGGTTTCGACCTTGTCTACCTCGTAGTCAACGCCGTCGTAGAGATGGAGACCGTGGGGGAACACGGTGGTACCTGCGGCAACGTCCTTGGCACGGGTGATGTAGGTCTCCTGGTAAGAATGGATGGCGATCAGGAAGCCGTCCTCGTCGGCGATGACCTCCTCAGCCTCGCCAACCTCGTAGAAGGCGGTCTTCACGTAGCCGAAATATTCGTGATCGTAGGCGAATGCAACCACGGCGAAGTCGGCCAGCTCCTCGGCATCCAGCAGACCGTATTCCTCGGTGTAGAGGATCACGGCGCCGTAAGAGGGCTCAACGTCCACACCGGTGAGAGGAATGGCGTTGGAGCTTGTGGCGCGGTCGTTCACGGTAACGGTGCCGATGGAGACGAACTTGTTGATGGTCTCGGGAGGGGTCTGCTCACCGGGATCTTCGGCGGAAGTATCCTCGGAAGGCTCCTCGGAGGGTTCTTCGGAGGGTTCTTCGGAAGGCTCTTCGGAAGGTGCCTCAGAGGGGTTTACGGCCTCGGAGGATGCTTCCTCGGAAGAAACGGGGGCTTCACTGCTTACGGGAGCGGAAGAGGAAGCGGTGTTGCTGGTTTCTTCGGTCTCGCCGCAGGCTGCCAGGGCGAATACCATGATAGCCGCCAGCAGCAGGGTCAGAAATCTTTTCATTGTCTTTTTCTCCTTTTGGTTTTATTTTTTCTTCATTATATATGAAAAATCAAGGGATGTCAAGACTTTTTTGCGCCCTTGCGGTCAAAACGCCACATGGCGATGAAGATGGAGGCGGTATTGAAGCACTCGGTGATCACCCCTGCCCAGGAGACCTTCACCAAATTGTAGGCCAGCCACATCCAGGAGCCGGGAAGGGTGAGACGGCGGACGGTCTTGGGCTGATCCACCCACAGCCCGAAGCTTGTGACCACCATGGCCACGGTAGGGAGTAAGGACAGCCAATTTTCCCAGGTGGCGATACAGCACCCTGCGGACACTGCGGAGAACAGATAGGGCCAGAAGGATCGGGAAGCCCAAGGGGCAGATCCCTTCTTGGAATACACGAAGCCTCTTGCCACTCCGATGGCGTTCATGGCCATGCCGGAATAGGCCCCCAACAGTCCGAAGTGCAACGTCCACACCATGGAGGAAAGCATTTGCAGGAAGGTGATCCTTTCCCGCTTGTTTTGCTGAAAGGAGATGAACGCCAGGGTCATCCCCACGAAGCCCACAGCCTGGGCGATATAATAGGTCATAAAGAAGTCCGTCCTTTTTCCGGAAAGATACGGGGTATTATACCGCATCCGAAAGAGAAATGCAAGAGGGAGGGCGGATTTTTTCCTCTTGACAAATAGCGGCGGGTACTTTATAATAGTAAAGAAAGAAACGAAAGGAACGGGTGGTCATGGATCGTACGTTGAAGGTGAAGATCGCACTGGGTGTGACGTTGGTATTTTTGGCGGTGCGGATGGTTCTGGGGCTGTTCCCCGTGCCTTTGGAGTTTGCGCCCTATTCCCCCGATGGGCAGGTAGCCACCCTGCAGAAGGTGACCTTTACGGAGATCACCCACGCCTTTTCCATGTTGGATATGAAGGAAAATCTCATCCACTACTATTGGGTCACCGAAGAGGACGGCTCCAAAGCGGCGGTCTGCTCCCGCGTGCTGTACAAAAACGAGCGCTTTGAAAAGCCCGTGACCTTCACGGGGGTCGTCAACACCCTGGATCCCTTGGAGGATCCGGCCGCCTCCGGCTTGCTGATCCTTCCCGAGGGGGGCAATGCCGGGGATTACACCGAGATGCAGAAGATGGCGGTGCTGAATCGGGATTATACCGAGACTACCACCGATCACCCTGCCTGTATCTGGGTGGCGGCGGGAGGCTTCCTCTCCTTCTGCGTGATGCTGGCCCTGCTGTTGAAGGAATACGCAGGCGGTAAGCAGCGGAAGCGGGATCGTATCCCCGACGAAGAATAAAGTCGAAAGATTTTTTGGAAAACCCCTTGCAAATTCACGGCGGATGTGTTAGAATATCATTTGCCGGTAGAAAACCCACGGAGGTATCCCCATGAGTTATGCAGATACCCTATTCATCAATATGTGCCGCGACATTCTGGAAAACGGCACGGATACCAAGGGGGAAAAGGTTCGTCCCGTTTGGGAGGACGGCACCCCTGCATACACCATCAAGAAGTTCTGTGTGGTGAACCGCTACGATCTGCGGAAGGAATTTCCTGCGTTGACCTTGCGGAAGACCAATCTGAAGAACTGCGTTGATGAGCTTCTGTGG
The DNA here is from genome assembly GCA_017516825.1 of Clostridia bacterium. Taxonomy (GTDB): domain Bacteria; phylum Bacillota; class Clostridia; order Oscillospirales; family CAG-382; genus Coliplasma. Next base: position 14,491 of record JAFXBC010000070.1, read on the forward strand.
ATCTGGCAAAAGAAATCCAACAATATCAACGAGCTGAATTCCCATATCTGGGATGCCTGGGCAGACGAGGAAGGCTCCATCGGCACTGCCTACGGCTATCAGCTTGGTGTGAAGCATCAGTATAAAGAGGGTATGTTCGACCAGGTAGACCGTGTGCTTTACGATTTGAAGCACAACCCCTTCTCCCGTCGGATCATGACCAGCCTTTACAACCACCACGATCTCCATTCCATGGCGCTGTATCCCTGCGCTTACAGCATGACCTTCAACGTCACCCAGGAAAACGGTCAGTTGGTGCTGAACGGTATTCTGAACCAGCGCAGTCAGGACGTTCTGACGGCCAACAACTGGAACGTTTGCCAGTACGCCGTGTTGCTTCATATGTTCGCCCAGGTCTCCGGCATGGTGGCAGGTGAGTTCGTCCACGTCATTGCGGACGCCCACATCTACGACCGTCACGTGGATCTCATTCAGGAGATGCTCCAAAGAGAACCTCTCCCCGCCCCCAAGTTCCATATCAACCCCGAGGTGAAGGATTTCTATGACTTCAAGGTTGAGGACGTTTGGCTGGAGGATTACGTGACCCATCCCCAGATCAAGGGCATTCCCGTAGCAATCTAAAACAAGCAGGTTTTTTATGATACTTTTGGCAGCGGTGGACCGCAAGGGTGCCATCGGCAAGGACAACAGACTGATCTATCGTGTTCCCGAAGATCTGAAGAATTTCCGTAAGCTGACCACGGGCAACGTGGTGGTGCTGGGACGTAAGACCTTGGAGAGCTTTCCCGAGGGGAAGCCTTTGCCCAACCGTTTGAACGTGGTGCTTTCTTCCCGTTACGAGAATACCGAGGGCTACGACAATCTGTTGGTGGCAAGAGGCGCTTTGGAGCTGTTCACCCTGTTGGAGCAGCATTCCGAGGGCAAAACGGTGTATCTCTGCGGCGGCGAAAGCGTTTACAAGGCCTTTTGCGGCGCTTGTGACGGCGCCATTCTCACCGAGATCGATGCGGAAACCGAAGATGCAGATGCCTTCCTCCCCCGCCTCCTCCCCGAGGACGGCTGGCAGGTGGTGGAGACCACCGAGTGGGAGACCTCCGTTTCCGGCTTGCGGTATCGGTTCGTTACTTTGAAAAAAGAGGCGTAAAACCCTCTTTCATATGCGGGCGTAGTTTAGTGGTAGAACTTCAGCTTCCCAAGCTGACCGTGCGGGTCCGATTCCCGTCGCCCGCTCCAAAAAAAGAAGACTCCGTGTGAGTCTTCTTTTTTTGGACTTTGATGATGGAGGGAATCGGACCCTTCCGATCTTCCGGCGCCCGCTATGACAATGGAGGGAATCGCGGCCAATACATAGCCAAAAGCATACTGTATTTATGCCGCTATGCAAAACGGCAAGCCGTTTTGGCACCTTGGTCGAGTGTCTTGGAGACCCTGACCATCTTCCGGCGCATCTGTCATCCTTGAGCTCAGGTTTGCAAGCAAACCGTCGAAATTTTCGTAGTCGAGGCGAAGTCGAGCAGAGAAAATCAAGGGGTGCTTGCACCCCGAAGGGATATGAGACGAGTCTGATGTTCCTTTTTAGGAGTAAAGAACTGTTTTATTGGTAACAGGCAGAACGGAGAACGGCTATATCGAAAAGCATCCCATACCCTCCAAAACTGCAAGCAGTTTTGTCCCTTTCCTCGGGCTAACGCCACTCGTCAAGGTTCGACGCGGCAGGGGTCTTGCTGTGTGTTCCTTTAGAAAGTACTGTGCACCCTGCCTTGCTCAGGGTGACAAACGGACACAGCGGCTCCGTTCCGCGCGCGCCAACCCGCAGGGTTGGTATGCTCAGAGCGTGACCAAGTCGGCGCATGACTTCCGGCTTATGCGTAGTTTTGTTTCGCCGACGTCAAAAACAGCAAGCTGTTTTTGGAACTGCGGTGGCTACGTGTCATTCTGAGCAAGTGCGGAATGTAGTTGTTATGGCTACAATGGAGACCTTTTTCCGCGCACGTCGAAGTTTTGCGGAGAAAGCAATGTGCCGACTTAAGGCTATTGAAATTTCCCGCAGAATGTGTTACAATTATAAGGAAAGAACTTATCTCACGGGAGAAGTGACATGAAACCTATTTTTTGCACCGACGTTACCAACGACAAGCACAGCGAGGCCATCCACGGGGAGGAATTCGTGATTTCCACCATCTCCGAGGACGTCCGCCGCGAGATCAATACCGCCATGCGGGAGGCCGCCGCGCCTATGAAGAAGGCGGAGCTTCCCTTGATCTGGCAGATCTTACGCTTCACCGGGCTTTGTCTCGCCTTTGCCGCGGTGATCTCCCTGCTGGGGAACGGCTTCCACGTCCTGCCCCTACTGTGGGGTGTGGGGGGATATGCCCTGTACCTGGGGATCGCCCGCTACGGCAAGAAGCGGAGACAGGCATTCTTTGAGGGCCCCGAGGCAGACGCCATGGCCAACGCCATGGAGACGGCTACCCGCCGGGTGATGGAGGAGCTGGAGATCCCCGAAAACGCCCTGACCGCAGACGTGATCTGCTTCCGCTACAAGGAAAAGGATGGCAAGCGGGTGGTGGTTCCCGCCATGAACGCCGCCCTCTACGTGAACGTGGACGTGTTCTGCTACAACAATGAGACCCATCTGTTCCTGGCGGATATGGAGCGGGTATACGCCTTCCCTCTGGCAGGCATGAAGGCCATCACCCCCGTCCGTGAGGCCATCACCCTCTCCCGCTGGAACAAAAAGGAGCCTGCCTCCTATTACAACCTCACCGTGACCAACCGCGGCGTTCCCACCAACCTGCATTACGTGCTGGAGTTTACTGCCGACGGGCAGGACTACGGCATCTACTTCCCCGTTTACGAGCTGGAGGCTGTCAAGCGGCTCACGGGGTTGACCGAAGGAGAATGATCCCCACCATGATCCCCATTTTCTGCGCCCATAAAAACCGCATCAAGGAAAACGGCCCTGTGGACGGGAGCGAGTTCCTGGTAAAAACCGTCTCTCCCCACCCGCGGAAGGATCTCCGCGACTGCGACGAACGGATCGCAAAGGCGGCAAACAAGCTGGTTCTGCCCACGGGACTGCGTTTGATCGCCTTGTTTTGCCTCGGCATCGGGATCCCCATGCTGTACGCCGCCCTTTTGAGCGTCAAGCATGAAAGAGAGGATCTTTGGATCTTCCTGACAGAGGGGATCGTCTTCCTCGCCGCGGCGGGAGTTATCGCTTTTTGGGGGCTCTTGCGAAAGCGTAAAATGCTGAACAGCCGAGAGCGGGAAGACCTGGCCGTCACCGCCGAAAAAGCGAGAAGGAACGCACGAAAGGATCTGGGGATCCCCTCCACCGCCGAAACGGCAGAGGTGCTGACCTTCTTTTACAAGATCAAGCACGGGAGAGCCACCCCCGTCTACTGCGACGGCGGGGTGTTCACTCTTGTGGAGATCCGCCTTTGGCGGGACGGGCAAAGCCTTTACGCCGCCGATCTGGAGCAGGTCTACGCCTTCCCCTTGCAGTCCCTTCGCAGGCTCACCGGGGTGGAGAAGACCATCTACATTGACCGTATCCCCCTGCACCGCCATTACGTGCTGGAGATTCGCCACCAAGGGCAGGACTACGGCATCTATTTTCCGTCTTATCATTTGGAAACGGTGAAAAAGCTCACCGGGTTATCCGCAGGGAACACCCTGCATCTGTAAATGTTTTGGAGGACTTGCTATGGAATCCTATCTGGATCGGCTTTCCGACCCCACCGTGGTGAAGGCGGGGCGGCTGGACCCCTTTTCCGACCATCATTCCGACGCCCGTAAGCTTTGCCTGGACGGGGTTTGGAAGTTTGCTTACGCAGAAAACTTGGAGGATCGCCCCGCGGCGTTCTACCGCGAGGACTATTCCACCGAGGAGTGGGGGGAGATCAACGTCCCCGGGCATATCCAGCTCCAAGGCTACGGCAGACCCCAATACATCAACATCCCCTACCCCTGGGAGGGCAGGGAACAGCTTTTGCCCCCGGAGATCCCGAAAGAGTTCAACCCCGTGGGGTCTTACGTCACCTGCTTTGACCTGCCGGAGGGCTTTTTGGGGAAGACCCTGCGCCTCACCTTCCACGGGGTGGAGGCGGCCTTCCATCTTTGGGTCAACGGGGAGCTTGTGGGATATGCCGAGGACAGCTTTACCCCCTCCTCCTTTGACGTCACCCCCTATTTGCGGGAAAAGAACAACAAGCTGGCAGTAGAGGTCTACCGCTTCACCACCGCAAGCTGGCTGGAGGATCAGGATTTCTGGCGGTTCTCCGGCATTTTCCGCAGCGTGGAGCTGACCGCTCTGCCCAAGACCTTCTTGCGGGACGTGAAGGTGGTTGCGGATTACGATTACGAAGGGGGAAATGGCATCCTCACCGTGTCCCCGGAGTGGAGCCGCAAGCCCGAAGACGTTACCTATACCCTCTCTTGCAAGGAAGGAAAGCTCCTGTACCAAAGCCAAACGCCCCCCGACGGCGTGGTTTTGAAAACTATCTCTCCCTGGAGCGCGGAATCCCCCGCCCTGTATACCCTTACGGTGAAGACAAAAGAGGAGACCTGCACCGTCAAGGTGGGCTTCCGCCGATTTGAACTGAAAAACGGCCTGATGTGCCTCAACGGCAAGCGCATCGTCTTCAAAGGAGTGAACCGCCACGAATTCTGCGCGGAGGGCGGCAGATGCCTGCCCGAAAAGGAGATGCTTTGGGACATCCTCTTTATGAAGCGGCACAATATCAACGCCGTGCGTACCAGCCACTATCCCAACAGCACCCGCTGGTACGAGCTTTGCGACGAATACGGCATCTATCTCATCGACGAGACCAACTTAGAGACCCACGGCTCCTGGAGCGATCCGGGAGGAAACAACCACATCGTTCCCGATTCCCACCCCTATTGGAAGGACGCCGTGCTGGACAGGGCGAATTCCATGTATCAGCGGGATAAAAACCACCCTTCCGTACTGATCTGGTCCTGCGGAAACGAATCCCATTGCGGGGACAATATTGCCGCCATGGCGGAGTTCTTCCACAAGGTGGATCCCACCCGTCCCGTTCATTACGAGGGGGTGTTCGTCAGCCGCGCCTACGATTACATCACCGACATGGAAAGCCGTATGTACGCCAAACCCCACGAGATCCGGGCGTATTTGGAGAAAAACACCGGCAAGCCCTATATCAGTTGTGAATATATGCACTCCATGGGCAACTCCCTGGGAGGCATGAAGCTTTACACCGACTTGGAGGAGGAGTTCCCCGCTTACCAGGGAGGCTTTATCTGGGATTACCTGGATCAGGCGCTTTATAACGAGAAGGGCGAGCTGGCCTACGGGGGAGATTTTGACGATCGGGGAAGCGATTACGGCTTCTGCACCAACGGCATCGTCTACGCAGACCGCACCCCCTCTCCCAAGGTGCAGGAGGTGAAGGCCCTGTATTCCAACGTAAAGATGACGTTGCGGGAAGGGGTTCTCACCGTGAAGAACCGCAACCTGTTCACCGATACCTCTTATCTCACCTTTGAGGTCTCTTTGGAAAAGGAAGGCGAGCTTCTTGCCTCCGAGACCTACGACCTTACCGTCCTCCCCGGGGAAGACGGCGTTTTGCACACCGATCTGCCCCTGCCCAAAGAGGGGGGCGAATATATCCTCACCGCTAAGGCACTTTTGAAGGAATCCACCCTCTGGGCGGAACGGGGCTTTGAAGTTTCCTTCTGCCAGGAGGTGTTCACCGTGGCAGAGGAAGAAAAGCCTGCCGCTTTCCCCCGCCCCAAGCTGATCTACGGAAACGCCATCTGCGGCGTGAAGGGAGAAAACTTCTTCCTGCAGTTTGACAGGCGGGAGGGAGGCGTTTCCTCCATGGTGTACGGCGGGAAGGAGTATATCACCCGCGCTCCCCGCATCAGCTTCTGGCGGGCGCCCACGGACAACGATCACGGCGCGGCAACGCCTATCAACAGCGCCCTCTGGAGCAATGCAAGCCGTTATCCCCGCCATCTGCCCCATCTGTTCGGGGTGGAGGAGGGAGAGGACTTCTTCCGCTTCAGCTTTGCCTTCGAGACGGAAAAGTTCAACTATACCGTGAAATATACCGTGTCCTTCGACGGCAGCGTGAAGGTGACGGCGGAGTATCCCGGGGTGTCGGATCTGCCGGATCTCCCCGTGTTCGCCATGGATTTCAAGCTGAAAAAGGACATGGAGACCTTCACCTACTACGGCATGGGCCCGGAGGAAAATTACAGCGACCGCTGTGAAGGGGCACGGCTGGGGGTGTTCGCCTCCAACGCCAAGGACAACCTTCCCGGCTATATGAACCCCCAGGAATGCGGCAACCGCACAGGGGTGAGATGGCTGGAGGTGGGAGGCAAGCTCCGCTTTGAGAAGACGGATTCCCCCTTGGAGATCAGCGTTCTTCCCTACAACGCCTACGAATTGGAAAACGCCCGCCACATCCACGAGCTGCCCGATTCCCGCTATACCTGGGTGCGGGTGGCCGCCAAGCAGATGGGCGTGGGCGGAGACGATTCCTGGGGCGCACCCGTCCACAAGGAGTTCCGTATCCCCGCGTCGGAGCCCTTGAAGCTGGAATTCGTCATCACACCCGTATAAAAAACTTGAGGCTGAGCCGTTGGGCTCAGCCTCTTTTCGTTTTGTGACGTCTCTCACACCCATTTGCCGTCCCGCATTTGCAACACCACGTCGGAAAGCTCCGCCACGGCGGGGTCGTGGGTGACGATGATCACGGTACAGCCGTCGTTATGGGCAAGGGACCGCAGGATCTCCACCACGTTCATGGTGGTAGCGGTATCCAGGTTGCCCGTGGGCTCGTCGGCAAGGATGATCTTACAGCCCTGTGCCAGGGTACGGGCGATGGCCACCCGCTGTTGCTCGCCGCCGGAAAGGTGGGCGGGAAGGCGTTTGTCGTAGTTTTCGGGAAGCTCCACCCGCCCCCGCACCTCTTTTGCCAAGGCGACGGCCTCCTTGCGGGGCATCCCTTTGAGATCCAGGGGATAGCGGATGTTCTCCTGCACCGTCAGCAAAGGGAACAGGTTATAGTTCTGATAGATCACGGACACCTCGTCCCTACGCATTTGGTTGCGGTTCCACTCCGCCGTGGGCTTGCCGTTTACCAGGATCTCCCCCTCGGTGGGCAGATCCAGACCCGCCATCAGGGAAAGGAGGGTGGTTTTTCCCGACCCGGATTTGCCGATGATGGCATAGCACTTCCCGGCTTCAAAGTCGTAGGAAACGCCGTTGACCGCCTTGACGGTCTGGAATTTGCCTTTGTAGCTGTAAGAAACGTTTTTCAGAGAAATGCTCACGTCAATCGTCCTCCTTCATGGTGGAAAGCAGATTTGCCCGCAGGAAGATGGCCAAAGCCAAGGCCAGACCCGCCAGGGAGATGCCGCAGAACAGGGATAGTTGAACCACCGCCTGCCAGCGGAAGAACCAGCCCCCTGCGAAGATACCCAGTAGCACCCGCACCCCCTGCTCCAAAAACAGCTCCAAAAAGATCTCCTTTTGGGAGGCGCCCAGGGTACGCATCAGGGAAAGCTCCCGCTTGCGGGAACGGATCACAAAAAATCCCGTCAGGAAGCTGGCCCCCGCCGCCATCAACAGCACCGCCGTGGCGGCAAAGCGGTTCAACAGCAGACGGCTTTGCATATCCGCCGTCAGGGTGTTCAGCAGGTTGTCGTCGATATCCAAGGCGTAGAAATAATAGTCGAAATCAAATTTGCCCCAGGGGGTCTTTTCCCCCGCAGGGTTGGGGGAAGCGAACCAATAGGACATCTCCTCCCGCAAAGCGGGCAGGTCGTTGTTGTCCTTGAGAATGGCGCCGATGCCCTCGATGAGCTTGGAAGCCCCCAGCTTGGCGTAAAGCCACTCCATGGCAGGATAGGGGACGTAAAAGCGGCTGTTCCCCGGGTCGGTGTAATACCCCACCACGGAGAAGCTCTGGGTGTGGGACACCGTCTTGGGAGGCATTCTGTCCGAGGGAATCACGTAGTTGAAGGTGAGGGTCACGCTCTCCGTTCCCTCCAAAGCGGCGGGAAGGACGCACACCCACTCATCGGTGAGGAACACCTCCTCGTCGTACCCCTCCAGCCAGGCGATACTGCCGCCCCAGCCTGCGGTCAGCTCCTCCGCCATACGGGTGGAGGTGATCCCCGTCACCGTGACGGTATCCCGTCCGTACTGCGCCTCGGGGAAGGCCACCCGCACGTGAAGCTCCCCGACGAAGGGGGCGAGATTGGGGGTCAGCCCGTCCTCGGTGAACAGCTCCGCCATCCAGCCTGCGATGCCGTCGGCATCCTTGACCGCAGAGCCGTCGAAATCCGTGATCTTGAAGAACACGGGGGTGGAGGCAAAGGAGGCCTCGTAGCTTTTCCGCTCTTCTTCCCCCGTTTGATGAAGGTAACACAGGGCCACCGTCAGAGCCGCGGCGAACAGCACCATGGCGATCCCCGCAAAGGGGCGGCGAAGGTTGCTTTTGATCAGTTTTTTCAGCATAAAACGTCCTCCCTCCTTACGGCTTCCGTCTTGCCCACAGGGCAACGCCCAGGGAGGCGATGAGGCAAGCCGCCAATCCAAGGACAAGCTGGCCTGCCGCCACGAGACAGACTGCCTCCGGGTCAAAGGGCAAGGCCAGAGCGGAGGCCGCCGTGGTCTGCAGCAGAGCCATGACCCAATCCCACAAAAGCAGGGTGAGTCCCACCCCCAAAAGGGTGCCGGGAAGCAGTAAGATCCCCGAGGAAGCGAACACGAAGCCCCATCTTCTTCCGGGGGAGGCTCCCAAGGAGTGCATCCGCCCTACCGTGACCCCCTGGAAGCAGGGGTACAACAGCAGATACAGAAGCAAAAGCACGGCGTACAGCACACCGCCCACCGCCAGAACCCGAAAGGAAAGCTCCTCGTAGTTGTGGAAGTTGGAGGCCACTTGGGCGTATCCCCTGTCGGAATACTTGAATCTGCCTGCGTAGCCCGCCTCGGATGCCAGGGCGTGGAAATCCAAAATGGCGCCGTTTTCCAAGGACACGGTGATAAAGCCAACCCCGTCGCAGGTCTCGAAAGGGGTCTCCGCAGAGGCCTTGGGGACGAACACCGTGTTGGCGGAGAAGGCGTAGGGATTTTCTCCCACGTCGGGGAAGTCCATCTCCCCGCGGTAGATCCCCACCACGGTATATTCCGCCGTTTCGGTAAAGGGTGTGGTTTGGTAATAGAAGGAGGCGGCGGGATCCACCACGCCGAAGCCCTCCCCGCGGTTTTTCTGATAAGGCAGGGCAGGGTCGGAGGGATACAGGTGCAGGGTGATCTTGTCCCCGATCCCAACGCCGTTGGCCTGTGCCAGGCTTTGGTGGAGGATACACACCCGCTCCCCTGCCAGCTCCTCCTCGGTGAAGTCCCGCCCTTCCACGATCTTGGCCTTTTCACGGGCGAAATCCGCAAGGAAGTCCATTTTATTCACTCCCACCACCCCAAAGGCTTGGTTGTTCACCTCGTCCCGCAGAAGGGCCTCTTGCCACAAAGCACCTGCGGGGGAAGCCAAAAACGCCTCCGCCGTGGTGTCAAGACGGGCGATGGTGGGGATTTGGTAGCGGGCGGTGTATTCCTCCGGAGAAAGGGACACCGTCTCTCCGTTTTGGGTAAAGGTGACCTCCTTCTTGGGTATCAGCTCCAGGAGTCTCCCCGTTTCCTCGTCACGCAAAACTTCGTAGGAAATGAGAGGCAGGGGCGTTTGCAGGGTCAGGGAGACGGCGTTTACCTTTTGGTACTGCTGTCTGCTGATGATCATGCTGTAAAAATAGGCGTAGGGATCCTTGTTGTACCAGGTCATGGTCTGCATAGCCCGGCGGCGCTCGGCCTCCGTCATCAAAGAAAGCTGCCAAGGCTTGAAGGGCTCGAACTCCACGTAGTCGTATCTGCCGTCGGGGTTGATCTCCCCCAAAAGCTGCCAATACAGATCCACGTAGTCCATGCCGTACACCAGGTAGTTCTCTCCCGTCTCCAGCTCCAACTCCTCCAGGGCCTCCAGGGTGGGCAGGGTGATGGAAAGTCTTGCGATCCGCCCTGCGGGGTCGCGGTGCCCCTCTTGGAGAGAGACGGCACGGGTCACCACACCCGTCAGCTCCAGGGTGTAGCCCTGAAGCACCGTTTGCTTTTCCGCCCGCTCCCACCAAGACAGGTAAGAGCCCTCGGAAAGGAACTCGTCCCTGGACCGTTCCCGCTCCACCGTCACGGTGAGATACTGCGGGATCGGCTCTCCCACGCTTTCCAGACGGATCTCCAGCATGGCGCAGGAATAAGGCATATACAAGGGGTCGGAGCGATTGGCGTAGGCTTGATACTCCTTCCGAAGGGAGGCTTCCCACCGATACCGCTCCCTCGTCACGTTCAACGGGGTCAGTTCGGGAATATAGGCGGACAAAATGCCGTGGCGGGCAACCTCCTTCACGATGTGGGGGTTCTCCTCGGCGGTCTGCTCCAGCCAGGACAAAAGCGCCTCCTCCACCGTGGCGGAAACGGAGCTGTTCAGCCCCTTCCCCACCTCCCCACCCAGGGGAAGGGCTACGGTGGAAAATCGCCCGTCCAACTGCTCCGTGGTGTTCCGCACCGCCAGAGCCTGCCCCAGGGAAAGGCAAAGGATGGCCACCGCCAGGGTCACCAAAACCACCCCCGCGGCAGTTTTCAGCGGGCGGCGCAACAATTGTCGGATGGGTTTCATGGCAAAGCCTTCCTTTCGGGGGAGCGTTTTCCCTATTCTATCACAAAAAACGCCCCTTGTCTACCGTCCGGCACAAAAAAACAGACGCAGGTCTTCCCCGCGTCTGCTTGGCAAACAGGCTTATTTCTTCTTTTTCAGAACCAACAACACCACCGTTGCCCCTGCGATGACCACCAAGGCAACCACGGCAATGATCCAGCCCAGAGAAGACGCCTCGTCAACAGGCGCAACCGACGTCTGGGGCGTGGAAACCACGGGCTCCGCTACGGAGTCTTCCGGAGATTCCTCCATAGATTCCTCCATAGATTCCTCCTCGGATTCCTCGGCGGGGTAACGGGTGGAAAGCTTGTAGGTCATCAGCTCCTGCAGCATACCGGGGTGGGCAAAGGCGTCGTTCCAGATGCCGTGTCCCTTGCCGGGATATTCCACGTACTGCACCAGCTCGCCTCCCGCATCCTTGATGGCCTGCACGGTGTCCCGAGAGCCGGAAACGGGAACGGCGTCGTCCGCATCCCCGTGGAACACAAAGAGGGGGGTGTCCTTCAAGGCCTCTGCCTGAGAGGGGTCACCGCCGCCGCAAACCAGAACGCCTGCGGCAAAATAATCGTTGTGGCGCATCATCAGATCCCAGGCGCCGAAGCCGCCCATGGAAAGACCGGAGGCGTAGATACGGTCGGCATCCACGTTGAATTCCTCCTGCAAAGCGTCCAACAGCTCGATAACGGCCTTCAGCTCGTTGGATTCGGGAACCTTATCAATAGAGTAAGCACCGTTTGCCCAGGGGGTATCCACCCACTGGTTATTCGCAGGGCACTGGGGGGCTACGATGATACATTCCGGCAGATTGTCCGCCAGATACTGCACGCAGTGGAAAAGCTGAAGCTCGTTGTCGTTGCCTCTCTCCCCTGCGCCGTGGAGAAATACCAGCATGGGATAGGACTTGTTCTCATCGTAGTTTTCGGGCAATACCAAACGGTAGGGCAATTTGGTGTCCCCGTTTTCAAACACCCGCTTTTCCGTCTCCTTCACGTCCACCCCTGCGGAAACGCACAGCATGGAAAGGGACAGCAAAACCGCCGCCAAAAGCAAAGCAAATACTTTTTTCATAAACGAAAGCTCCTTTTCCGAGTCTCTTTTTTCCAGTATACCACAGAAAAAAACCTTTTGCAAGATGGTTTTGCAAGGGAGGAAAAAAACTTCAAAAAAATCAAAAAAATACTTGACAACGGAGAACTTTTATGCTATACTTGCTCTTGCCGCTGATGAAGCGAAACTTGCTGGTGTGGCTCAATGGCAGAGCAGCTGATTTGTAATCAGCAGGTTGGGGGTTCGACTCCCTTCACCAGCTCCAGAATATGGGAGAATTCCCGAGTGGCCAAAGGGGACAGACTGTAAATCTGCTGGCATCGCCTTCGGTGGTTCGAATCCACCTTCTCCCACCAAAAATCCTCGTTCTTGGAACGAGGATTTTTTATTCAAACCGAAGGTTTGGCATATCATCACCGCGCGAAGTGCGGTGCATATCATCAAGGTCGGCAAGCCGACCTTGTATCTCATCACGCCCCCCGGCGTGTATTCCCCTTCGGCTTGATGATATACAATGCTTCGCATTGATGATATACCGCAACAAGTTGCGGATGATATACAACGCTTCGCGTTGATAAGAAGAATCTCCCCAAAACAAGGATGACCAAAATCATGGCTCAAAACTATCTGTTAACCTATTCCGAACAGCTTGCCACCGATATCGAAATACTGTGCCGCAACACAAAAATGCCTGCTAACACCGCATTTCAGATCCGCAAAAGTTCAAGCAGCGTTTACGCAAACATTTCAGAAGCAAATTACGGACAAAGCAATGCGGATATGCTTTCCAAATTTGGAATTGCTCTGAAGGAATGTCGGGAAACGGAAGGATGGTTGCAGTTGCTGTTCAACACCTCCGTTCTTGACGAGACAACCTTCAAGAGGCACAGAAACCTTTGCGGACGTATCAGACGAATGCTGATTTCAAGCTGCAGAACGTTAAAAGAGAAGATCTGATTTTATAAACACCAAGCCCACCAAGCTTGGTGTTTTCTTCCCCCTTGACATCCCATCCCCTCTCATGGTATACTGTAAAAAACGCAAAGGAGACACGACCATGGGCCTTTCTTTAACCTCCATCCACATATACGGCGATTCTGTTCCCGCCGATTGCGGTTTCAACTTCCGCAGTTTTTCCGAAAACTGGTTCACCTGCATAGATCCGCTCCCTTGCGAAGAAATGAAAAACACCTACGCCATGGCGAGAACGCTTTCCAAAAAGACCTCTGCCACCGTGCTTTGGTTCTATTTGTTTGACAGCGACATGATCTGGATGACCTTTTTCAAGGACGGAAAGATCGCCGCCAGCTACACCAACGACGGCTTCACCCCCGGCAAAAAGCTTTTCTCCATCCCCGCTCTGGTGGGCTATGAGGACGGAAACAAAAGACGGCTCTCCAACATTCTTGCCGCTCCCACGGCGGAGACGTTGATCGCTCTGCTGGAAGAATTTCTCGGCGTGGATCTGCTGTTTGAGCCCTATCTTTTGGAAACGGATCAAAACCTTTCCCGCACACGAGGAGATACCCTTTACAAGCAACACATGGAGGAGGAAAAGCGGCTTTCCGGCAAAAACTCTCCTTTCACCTTCGACTTGGTAGTGGAATACCGTGCCGGGCTGTATCCGAATTTTTTCACAGAGCACGAGCGGAAGAAGAGCTTCTTTGTGCGGCTGGATCTGAACGAAAACGGGAAAGAGGTCTACTCCCCCGTTCAATTTACCGGACCTGCCTTGGAGCCCTGCGACTTGGAAACCTTTCGCAAGGCAGAGAGCGCCTCTTCAACGGATGACCCCCGCTTCGAGTTCTCATTCGGCCGTCCGTGCAAGGTCACCTTTACAGAGCAAGCACCTGCGGAATACCGCGGTCAAACTTGGGTGTTGCCCAACGGTTACTTTGCCTATGACTTCCTGCCCACCGGAGAGCTTATTCTTTTGGGCAACAGACGATTGATCATCATGGACCACACCGAAACCGTTCTCGCCAAGCTCACCCACAAGGGGGACGTTATGGAGATACGTGACAACTACGTTTTGCTCGCTACGGACAGTTTCGGTTTTTACGGCTATCAGCCGAACGCCAAGATCTTTATCTACAAGCTTTCAAGAAAATGATGCCCGAAAGAGACACGACCATGGAGCTTTTGGACCTGATTTCCACCGTTATCTGCGATCTTGACCCCATGGGGCTGCTTGCAGGCGGGGCGCCGGAAGACGAATACGAGCCGGAGATCCGGGAGATCGGAGAACGAATCACCCCGGAGCTTTCCGCAGAGGAGATCGCCGCCCTGATGGCGGAGGTGTTCTCACGGATGTTTTCCGAAGAACAAACGGCAGAAAAATACCTCACGGCGGCAAAGGGCGTCCGCGACGCGTTGCAGGGGAAGACCGTCTTCTACGAAACGTGGGAAAAAGGGGAGGTCACCATCGTCCCCGCCGTTTTCTCCGCACAATTCGTGAAGGTGATGAAATACCTCCCGCTGTACCGTGAGGAGCTTCCCCGGTTCCGCAAGGATCCCGCCCACATATACGGTTTGCCCTTCTACGACCTTCCCGAGAAGGAATACCACGGCACGGACCGCCGCGGAGGGCGAGAGCGTTGGAAGTTTTTCCTCAAAAAGGAGCAGAAGCAGATCGGCAAAGCTTACATCTATGAGTACCAAATGCCCAACAGACCTGTGCGGGACGAGAAATTTGCCATGAGCTACCTGCATCTTCTCCACCATTCGGAGGATTTTGAGCTGATCTGGGTGCGGCTTACGGGGAGCCACGAGGAGATCCCCAAAGAGTATGAATTTTTCGGCTACGATATTTCCTACCCGCCGGATTTTGACGGCGGCTTCTCCATGATCTGCGACTGTATGTTCATCTGCTGCTGGCACGGTTGCGACCCGGAGGGGACGTTGTTCGCCGACGATTTCGCCAAGCTGAACCGGCACGGCCTGTTTGACCGCAAGGAGGACGCCCTGGCTTACTTTTATAAGTATGCGGGGGAGGACTGGACGGAACGGGGTTGGTTTGGCATTTTTGAAGTGTACGGAAAAGACTAAAACGCAAAAGGAGCACCTTTATGAAACGGCTTTCCCTTCTCTTTCTTCTGCTTTTCTGTATTTGCACCCTCTCCGCCTGCGCCACGGTGCAGGTGAACGTGGAGCTTTCCGGGGAGCGGGAGGACATTGTTTCCATTGAGCTGTATTCCGTTCAAACCTTATATACCGAAGAGAACGTATCCGCCCTGCGGGAGGAGAACCAACCTGTTTCGTCCCTGGACGAGGCTTCCTACGACGCCTTTTTGGATCGGTTGGTCTCCCTGCCCTTTGAAGAGGAGCGGATCTATCTGCCCATCCCCATGGACGGCGGCTGCAACGTGGAGGGCTACGTCATTTGCGTGGTCTATTCGGAAGGCCGCTACGACTTGATCGCCTCCGGAGGACAGCTTGCACACTGGCTTGGCAAGGACGGTTCCGGCAGATACAACTACGGGATCGCCAACTACACAGGACAAGAAAGCTGGGATTCCTTCGTAGAGGCCTTCTTCCCTACAGAAGGATAACGTCAAGACCCAAAAAGGCACTTGCGATCACTCGCAAGTGCCTTTTGTTTTATTCCTTACAAAACCGTTTCTTCAAGGTCTCGCAGTCGGCTGCATCCGTTTCACCGTCACCTCTGAGCAACCCAGCCCGTTGGGCTGGCTCGCGCGGAATGGAACAAAACCCAACAAAAACAGCTTGCTGTTTTTGACGTCGGCGGTGTGCAGTGATGAACGGTATACAGCCATACGCCGACTTGGTCACGCTCTGAGCATACCAACCCTGCGGGTTGGCGCGTCGAAGTTTTGCTTTTTGAAATTGCCCTGTGTCTTTGGATATGCAGTTCCTTTTACAGCAATTTCGAAAAGCAAAACCGCAAGGGGTCTCCTCAAAGTCTGATCTACCCCTTGAAAGGTAAACTTACATCCTTTGCGATAAAACAGTTCTTTGCCTTTGGCAGGGAACATCAGACTCTTATGAGATCCCGCCTGCGGCGGTTTTGCTCCGAACGGTGCATCGCGGCCGATGCAGATCAAAATGCAAACTACTTTTATGCCGCTATATGCACCTTGATTTCTCCGCAAAACTTCGACGTGCGCGGAGATGACTGCAATGTGTAACCACATCTACTACGTTCCGCGCGTGCTCAGGATGACGGTTGGGGTGGGTTTTGTCGTCACCCTGAGCGGAGCAGGCGTGGAATAATGTTGTACCTTAGGTTGCAATGAGAAAAGCCTGCGGAGTCGAAGTTTTGCTTTTTGAAATTGCCCGTTGTCTTTGGATATGCAGTTCCTTTTACAGCAATTTCGAAAAGCAAAACCGCAAGGGGTCTCCTCAAAGTCTGATCTACCCCTTGAAAAGTAAACTTACGTCTTTTTCTTCGATAGGAAGCCCACCCAAAAAGGCACTTGCGATCTCTCGCAAGTACCTTTCTTTTATTCCTTACAAAGCTTCGCTTTCAACGCTTCGCAGTCGGCGGCATCCGTTTTGCCGTCGCCGTTGAGGTCGCCCCGGGCGATCTGCTCCTCCGAAAGGGTCTGCTCCCCTGCGGCGTACCGTGCTAACGTGAGGTAATCCGCGGGGGTCACGTTGCCGTCCCCGTTCACGTCCCCGGTGAGGTAGGGAGGTGTATCGTGGAGCTTGTCCGTATACTCGGCGATGAGGTCTGCCACCTCTGCCCCGGTATGCTTTTCGTCCCCGCCGTAGATGGCGGCAAGCTGTTCTTTGTAGTTCACACGGTCCACGATGGCCAGACCGTGATCCACACCCGTGGTACACTTGGTGTGTCTTGCGTTGGAAACGCCAAGCACCGCCTTGATAAAGGCGTTGTACTCCTTGCAGTCGTCGCTGACCAACCCCACGATGAAGCACCCTGCGGAGCTGTACGAGGTGGGAGTGATGCCGTCTGTGGGTGCGTTGCGGAACTGACTGCGGGCGTGGATGTTGATGGCGGCGGAGGAGCTGGTATAGCTGTCCGTCCGGGTACATCTCACCGCCGCGGCTTTTCCGAAATTGTCCTCCAGATGCAAGGCCGCGTAGCCTCCCCCGTGGTTGGTGGAGATAATGTTATACACCCCGTCCCGCACGGTGGGCACGGGAGTCCCCTCGTTGGTGGCGGGGTTGCGGGGGTTGTCCGGGAGGGTGGAGCATTTTTCCGATTCATACACCACGGTCAGCCTGCCCTTTACCTCCTGCACCACGGCCACGTAGGCGCCCATGCGGTAGGTATTATAATCCCCGTAGGCGGGGTGGTTCACCATGTCGCTGCAGCCCTCGAAGAAGAACACCACGCTGTCCCCGTTCTTCAGATTTCTTGCCACACGGTAATT
Organism: Clostridia bacterium; assembly: GCA_017516825.1. Taxonomy (GTDB): domain Bacteria; phylum Bacillota; class Clostridia; order Oscillospirales; family CAG-382; genus Coliplasma. The sequence goes on from JAFXBC010000070.1 coordinate 31,664, forward strand.
CTCTTTTTCGGAAAGGATATGGTATTTCATCATCCGATTCACATAGGAGATCTTCGCCGGGTCGGACAAAATGGTGCATCTCACCCCGCCCAGATCCTCCTCTGTGTAATGGGCCGTCTCTGCGCTCACCCCTGCGGGAAGCACGGAAAACAACAGCCCCGCCGTTAAAAACAAACCAAGCCATCTCTTTTTCATGTCAAAACCTCTACCCTTTTTTCTTAGTATACCCTCCGAAATGGGAAAAGTCAACAAAAATCCTCTTTTTTTCGAAAACCTCTTGCAAAAAGGGAAAAGATATAGTACAATAACGAAAATCGAATACACGGCGTATGACGCTTGCAGGAAAAGTCCAAAAAAGGACTACCGAAGGAATAACACTCTCAGGTTCCGCGAAAAAAGGCGGAGAAGGACTGTAAGCCGACGTCACTTTGGAGAAGCTCATTGAATTGAGTGCCGAAGGTGCAAAGCAGACCTCTGCTAAATCTCTCAGGCAAAAGGACAAAGTCGCAACCTCATTTTTTTAGGGGTGCCTTTTTGCGTAGTGTTTTATTGACGGTTTGCGTTTTGCAAGCCGTGTTTTTCTTTGTGTAAGGAAAGGAAACAAACGCTATGGACGCATTTCTGCAAAAAGTCACCGAGATCAACGATGTACTGAACACGTTTATCTGGGGGGTTCCCGGGCTGGTGCTGTTGATCGGTACGGGTATTCTCCTCACCCTGCTGACCAAGGTCTTCCAGATCTCCCACGTGGGGCACTGGTTCAAAAACACGGTGGGCACCCTGTTTAAGAAGGACGGCTCCACCAAGAAGCGGGACAAAAAAGCCATCTCCCAGTTCCAGGCTCTGTGTACCGCCCTGGCCGCTACGGTGGGCACGGGAAATATCGCAGGGGTTGCCGCCGCCATCGTGGTGGGCGGTCCCGGCGCGGTGTTCTGGATGTGGGTGGCCGCCTTCTTCGGGATGATGACCAACTACTCCGAGAACGTTTTGGGCATTTTCTTCCGCCGCCGCAACAAAAACGGCGAGTGGTCGGGAGGTGCCATGTACTATCTGAAGGACGGTCTGGGTAAAAAGAAGGGCTTTAAGACCATCGCCTCCGTTCTGGCGGTGCTGTTTGCCTGCTTTGCCATTCTCGCCTCCTTCGGCATCGGTAACATGGGTCAGGTGAACAAGATCACCCTGAACCTGCAATCCGCCTTCTTTGGAAACACCGATCTCGGCACCCTTGGCGGTGTCCCCGTGCTGGGTCTGATCATCGGCGTGGCGCTGATGATCTTAGGCGGGCTGATCATCATCGGCGGTCTGCAGAGGATCGCTTCCTTTGCGGAGCGTGTGGTGCCCTTTATGGCCATCACCTACGTCATCGGCGCTCTTGCGGTGATGATCATGAACATGGAGAACGTGGGCAACATGTTCGCCGCCATCTTCCGCTTTGCCTTCACCACCCGCGCGGCCACCGGCGGCGTGGTGGGTACCGTGATCCTGGCCATGACCCAGGGCTTCAAGCGGGGCGTGTTCTCCAACGAGGCAGGCCTGGGCTCCTCCGTGATGGTACACAGCTCCTCCGACGTAAAAGAGCCCGTTCGCCAGGGGATGTGGGGCATCTTCGAGGTGTTCTTTGACACCATGATCGTCTGCACCATGACCGCCATCGTGGTTTTGTCCTCCGGCTACATCGATCTGAACACCGGCAACCCCGCCGTGGCAAACCTGGACGACTCCACCCTGGTCTCCCACGTATTCGGGGACAACTTCGGCGTGGTGGGAGAATGGTTTATCGCCATCGCCATGCTGTTGTTCGCCTTCACCACCGTGCTGGGCTGGTCGCAGTACGGCTCCAAGGCGGTGGAATATCTCTTTGGCACCAAAGGCGTGAAGATCTACAAGGTGATCTTCGTATTGATGATCGTTTCCGGCGCCATCATGACCTCCTCCCTGGCATGGGATATCTCCGACACCTTCAACGGCTTTATGATGGTACCCAACCTCATCGGCGTGGTGGCCATGTGCCCGCTGGTGGTGAAGATCACCAAGAATTACGTGGATCGCAAGATCAAAAAGAAGGACGTCTCTCCTCTCCTTTCCTACGACCCCGAGATCCAAAAGGAAATGGAGCAAAAGGAAGAAGATTAAGGAAGAAGCTCCGCAAAGGCAATTCGGCTTTTGCGGGGCTTTTTGCGTGAGGGAGGCGGAGCGGGGTGCGGGACGCCGTGGACGTCGTCCCCTACAAACACGAGCCGAGAAAAAAGATAAAGCACAGCATTTTCTCCCGCAAGCGGGTTGCGGGACGCCGTGGGCGTCGTCCCCTACGGACACGAGCCGAGAGAAAGAGATAAAGCACAGCGTTTTCTCCCGCAAGCGGGTTGCGGGACGCCGTGGACGTCGTCCCCTACGGACACGAGCCGAGAAAAAGGGATAAAGCACAGCGTTTTCTCCCGCAAGCGGGTTGCGGGACGCCGTGGACGTCGTCCCCTACGGACACGAACCGAGAAAAAGAGAGAAAGCACAGTTTTCTCCCGCAGGGAGGGCGGCGAATGATTCGTTTTGCACCCTTTTCCCTTTGGGAAGTCTGCCCAACGGTCTCGACGCCCCGGCGGCATTTTTCTCTTGCAAAACGGAAGGATGTATGATATACTGTATGCAAACGAAAGGAAAAGGAGTGTTCTCTATGAAGCTCAACTACAAGCGCGTGATGCTGGTGGGCATGGCGTTTTTCCTGATCTCTGCCTTCTGGCAGGCCTACGATGCCATCGTTCCCCTGATTTTGACCAACCATTTCGGTATGCCCCAGACCGCCTCCGGCGCGGTGATGTCCTTGGACAACGTTCTGGCGGTGTTTATGCTCCCCATCTTCGGTGCCCTCTCCGACAAAACCAACACCCGCTTCGGCAAACGGACACCCTTTATCTTCTGCGGCACCATCGTCGCGGTGATCTCCTTCGTTTGTCTCACCCTCATCGACAATTATCAGCTTGCCAAGGTGAACGCCGCAAACTTCCTCGCCGTAGAGGGGGACGCGGCAGAGGCGTTGCAAAAGCTCACCTGGGAGCTGACCCTCACCAACATCTGGCCTTTGGTGGGCTTTATCGCCACCCTTTTGGTGGTGCTCATCGCCATGGCCACCTTCCGCTCCCCTGCGGTGGCCCTCATGCCCGACGTCACCGTGAAGCCTCTGCGCTCCAAGGCCAACGCCGTCATCAATCTGATGGGCACGGCAGGCGGCATCATCGTCTTGATCCTGGGTATGGTATTTGCCACCTCCAAGAACAAATATATGTCCTACACCGGCTACGTGCTGGCGGTATGCGCCGTGATGCTGTTGGGCTTCGTTCTGTTCCTGCTCACCGTCAAGGAAAAGAAGTGGGCGGCAGAAATGGAGGAAGACACGGTAAAATACGGCCTGGCGGAGCCTGCTTCCCCCGAAACGGCGGGGAAAAAGGAAAAGCTCTCCCCTGCACAGCTCCGTTCCCTGCTGTTGATCCTGGCCTCCGTGGCGTTGTGGTTCATCGGCTACAACTCCATCACCAGTAAGTATTCCGTCTACGCCTCTAATATTTTGGGCTTTGACTACAACTTCACCCTCATCGTAGCCCAGGCGGCGGCCATCGTTTCCTACATCCCCGTGGGTATGATCTCCTCCAAGCTGGGGAGAAAGAAGACCATCCTGGCGGGCGTTCTCATGCTGGCAACAGCCTTTGCGGTGGGCACGCTGGTCTCCCCCGACACCCCTGCGGTGATCATGTACCCCGTATTCGCCCTGGCGGGCATCGGCTGGGCTTCTATCAACGTCAACTCCTTCCCCATGGTGGTGGAGCTGGCAGGCAAGGGAGACGTGGGTAAGTACACCGGCTATTACTACACCGCCTCCATGTCCGCCCAGATCGTGGCGCCCATCCTCTCCGGCGTGCTGTACGACGCCTTCGGGATGCGGTACACCTTCTTCCCCTTCGGTGCGGTGTTCGTGGTGTTCTCCTTTATCACCATGCTTCTGGTGAAGCACGGCGACTCCCGCCCCACGGAAAAGAAATCCGCCCTGGAACAGCTTGGCGGCGGAGATGATTAAGCTATGATCGCATTGTATATCCTTTTGGGGGTGCTTTGCGCCCTCATCCTGCTGTATCTTCTCCTGTTCGTCCGTCCGAAAGGAAAAAAGCCGGAGGATGACCGTCTGCTTTGCGAATACGCCCACAGAGGGCTCCACGGGGAAAATATTCCCGAAAATTCCTTGCAGGCCTTTGCAAAGGCGGGGGAAAAGGGCTTCGGCATCGAGCTGGACGTTCAGCTTTCCTCCGACGGGGTGGTAATGGTGTTCCACGACTATTCCCTTGCCCGCATGACGGGAAAAGAGGAAAAGCTGAAGAACCTCACCGCCGGGGAACTGCAAGCCCTCTCCTTAAACGGCACGGAGCAGACCATCCCCACCTTCTCACAGGTTTTGTCTCTGGTAAACGGCAGAGTTCCCCTGCTGGTGGAACTGAAAGGGGAGGATCTGAACGCCGCCCTCTGCCCCAAGGTGGCGGAGCTTTTGAAGGACTACCAAGGGCCTTACTGCATAGAGTCCTTCAACCCCCTGCTGGTGAAGAACATGAAGAAATACCTGCCTACGGTCTACTGCGGACAGCTTTACACCAACGTGTGCAGGGACAAGAAAAAGTATTCCCCGCTGAATCTGATCCTGTCCTCCATGGGCTTCAACTTCCTGGCAAGACCCAACTTCATCGCCTACAATTACAAGGACAGAAATTCCCTCCCCGTGAAGCTGGCCACAAGGCTTTACAAAGCCCCCCGCTTCGTCTGGACGGTGAGAACCAAAGAGGATCTGGCGCTTTGCCGTGAAAACAACGAATACGCTATTTTTGAACATATAGAAAGGGTTTAACACTATGAGCTTTTTGCAAGGAAAAACCGCCATCATTACCGGGGCGGGCTACGCTGTGCTTTCCGACGGGAAGTGCGGCTCCATCGGTTACGGCATTGCCACCGCATACGCCAAGGAGGGGGCCAACCTGGTGATCACCGGGCGTAACGTCCCCAAGCTGGAAAAGGCAAAGGAAGAGCTGGAAAAGCTGTACGGCATCAAAGTTTTGGCATTGCAGGCGGACATCTCCGCAGGCAGTGACAACGAGGCCACCGCAAAAATGGTGGCGGAAAAAGCTGTGGAAGCCTTCGGCCGTATCGACGTGCTGATCAACAACGCCCAGGCCTCCGCCTCCGGGGTGACCATTCAGGATCACACCACCGAGCAGTTTGATCTGGCTATGTATTCCGGGCTGTACGCTACCTTCTATTATATGAAGGCCTGCTACCCCTATCTGAAGGAGACACAGGGAAGCATCATCAACTTCGCCTCCGGGGCGGGTCTGTTCGGCAACTACGGCCAGTGCGCCTACGCCGCCGCAAAGGAGGGCATCCGAGGCCTTTCCAGAGTAGCCGCCACGGAATGGGCAAAGGACGGCATCAACACCAACGTGGTCTGCCCCTTGGCCTGGACGGCACAGCTGGAGAAGTTCCAGAACGCTTACCCCGAGGCCTTCAAGGCCAACGTGAAGATGCCTCCCGCAGGGCATTTCGGCGACCCCGAAACGGAGATCGGCAGAGTCTGCGTACAGCTTGCCAACCCCGACTTTAAGTACCTCAACGGCGAGACCCTCACCCTGGAGGGCGGCATGGGTCTCCGTCCCTAAGGAGGGGTTTTCATGAACCTTGCTTTGCAACGCTCCATCGCCATGCGGAACCATCTGAAGGCCCTTTACATCCAGGCCCGAGGAAACCTGCTGATGATGCTGTGCTTCACCGCCGTGAACCTGTTGCTGTTGTTCTTCAACGCAGGGGTGATCTTCCTGTTCTCCGCCACCATGCCCTATCTGTCTTTGCTGTTCGGCATTCTGGACGAAACGGGAGCCATGGCCATCCCCGGGGGCGTATTTGCCGTGGTGCTGGTGGCGGTGTACTTCCTCTGCTGGCTGTTCTCCAAGGAGAACCCCCGCTGGATGCTGGCGGCCTTGGTGCTGTTCATCATCGATACGGTGTGCTTGGGAGCGTACTGCGTCCTGGCAAAGGATTTCACCGGGATCCTGGACGTGGTCTTCCACGCCCTGGTGCTGTATTACCTGGTCTCCGGCCTCCGCGCCGCCAAAAAGCTGGAAAGCCTTCCCCCGGAGGAGCTTACCTACGTGGACGATTTCCGTCTGGAGGACGTCCCCGGGGAGGAGACCGTTCTCCCCAACCCCAAAGAACAACGCACCACGGATTGGGAATTCGACTTTTCCACTCTGCCTCACTGGAAAAATCGGTTGGAGATCCCCTATCTCTACGATGCGTTTCTCCCCTTTGAGAAAGCGGATCTGCTGTTCTGCGTACACTCCGTGGCAGAGGTCACCATGTTGAATTACAGAGGCTTCTTTTCCATCCTGGAAAACAAGGAATCCCCCCGTGTGGTGTTCTCCCTCCAAGAGGGGATCGTGGGCCCCAACCTGTACCCCAGCGGGAAGGAAGGGTATCTCTGCTTCGAAGCCTATTGCCGCGGGAAGGGCTCCGTATCACTGTTATACAGCGTCCACCGCAAAGCCTTTGCGGTTTTGGAGCGGCCTTCCGGGTATCTTGCAAGAGCTTGCTTCTCCGAGGACGAGGAAACGGTCACCCTGGTGGAGGGCAATGGCTCCTCCATGCAGTTTGTGATGGACACCCTCACCTGGATCCCCCCGGAACAGCTGGAGGAAACCCTGAAAAGCATGGAAAAACCCGCCGTCGATTGAAAAAAACTTTATTTTTTCAAAAAATCCCCACGTAACGTGAGGATTTTTTGCTTTTCGGTTGTATAAAGGGTGAAGACACCCGAAAGGAATGATCGTCACGATGAACGGAAAAAAGAAATGTAAGATCTTAAAGGAGATCAGAAAGCAGATCGCCAAGGACAACGACATCGCCTTCGTCACCTCGGAATGTAAGCACAAGGGCAATTGCAAGGGCACCTGCCCCAAGTGCGAATGGGAGGTGCGCTACCTGGAAGCAGAGCTGGAAAAACGGCGTATGGCGGGGAAGCAGGTGGTGGTGGCAGGCATCGCCGCGGCCATGGTACTGACCTCCGCCTGCACCCCCGAGCAGAAAGACACGTCTTCGGATGCTTCTTCGGAAGCCTCCTCCGGGGAAAGCGTCTGCTCTCCCGTGGAATCGGAATGGGAGACCATGGGGGAAGAACCCGCCCCGGAATCCACGGAGGAAAGCGTTCCCGTCCCCGGCGAGGTGCCCGAGGAGACCTCCGACGAATTTTGGGAGGGAGAGATCGCACCTCCCGAGGATTCTTCCGAGGAGGAAGCTTTGGTTGGGGAGCTGTTTCCCGAGGACTTTTCCGAAGACGAGCTGATGGGCGATCCTATGGAAGAGGCTCCCGAAGAACCGTAATACGAAAGGAGAAAAGGAAATGATGAAAAGATGGACGGCTTTCTTTCTGCTGTTGGCCCTGCTTTCCGCCTGCCTTTGGGGCTGTAACGCTCCCGCAGGGGAAAATGTTCCCGCAGGGGAAAATGTTCCCGCAGGGGAAAATGTTCCCGCAGGGGAACAGGAAGGAAGCAAAACCCCAAGTACACCCCCGGAAAATAGCGAGACCTCCCGCCCCGAGGAGCAGGAAAACGAACTACCCGCCGCAGGCGGAGCGGTGTTTTACGCCTCCTCTGTGGATATCGTTGCCCCGCTGGTGGGCTTCTGCTGGTCGGAGCATCATGAAGCGGGAGAGGACGGAAAGATGCACGGTGTCTCCGCGGACGGCATGGGGATCTACGAGTTCTTATTGCAGGAGAACCTTGTGGTTCCCACCCTCTACGCCGAAGACGGCAGGATCACCCCCCTCCTCCCGGAGAACGCTTCCCTGTCGGGGCTTTACCTGCTGGAAGAACTGCAAAAAGACGCCGATACCGTACCCGTCACCATGGAGGGGCTGGAAGGTCTCTCCCCGGGCAGGTACTACGTGGTCACCAGGGTGGAATATACCCACGGCACAGGGAACCGCTCCTGCGACGAGCATTTGTTTGCGTTGGTGGTGGGGGAGCTCCCCCTCCCGGAGAACGTAGGGACGGTGAAGCTTCTGCGGTACACCCCCGACGGCTGGGGGATCTCCGTGAAGGATATCAGCGAATACGCCATCGCTTCGGAGCTGGTAGCGGCCCTTGAGGGGCTTACCCTCACGGGGGAGACAGAGCCTAAGATCTCCGACGACACCTTGACCCCCGGCGGCGGGGATTACCCCGTGGAGACCGGCACCTTGTGGGTGGAAACGGAAGACGCTCTGTATCGGGTGTCCTGTGACTTTGACGCAGTCTGTCTGGTGGAGACCGCCTTCGGGGAAGGAAGGGTTTTGGAGCTGACGGCGGAGGTGAGGCGACTGTTCTTTGGCGGGTGGTACTACGCCCCCTACGACTTCTATATCGCCGATTACCAAAGCGGGGACAGCCGCGTGGAGCTGAAAAACGTATTCCCCGCCCCCTCGGCGGTGGCCATCTCCGTGAAGGAGGTCTATGTGGAGAAGGAATTCCACGGGGAAAACAACAAGGTGGTTTTGGAGCTGGTCTCCACGGTGGATCAAACCCTGCACGTCAGCTATCACAGCTACGCCAGCGACGACAATCGGGGCAGTGACGGCGGTGAGACGGTGGAGCTCCGGGCGGGGATCCCCGTCACGGTGGAGTGTACCTTCTACGGCTTCAATTTCCGTTATTGGCTCGCCATCCGCGCAGGGAACACCACGGTAGAGCTGCAAATCGACCCGTGAGAAGAAAAGGAGAAGCGGTTTTAGAGCTGTTCTCTAAAGGACAGTTTTGCAAGAATACGGTATATCTCGAAAGAGGTATGCCGTATTCTTGCTTTTTTAGTCCTTACGCGGATTTACGGATTTCTTCCATCATTTCGCGGAGTTCGTTCTCGTCGGGGATGTCGATCAGACCTGCCGCCGTAAAGTAAACATCAAGCTTTACTCGCTTTCTTCCGTCAACCTTCTCGCTGTTGTGAACCTCGATTCGTCGTATAAGTCGATTAACGATTTCGAGAGTAAGCTCCTTAATATCGGTACACTTACGGATGGTTTCAAGAAAGATGCGGAGATCCACCTTATCTTGCTCAAATACCTTTAAGGAGTGTTCTGCCTTTGTAACCGCTTCTATGAGCGCTTTTTGCTCCGTTTCGTATTTACCCATCATCTTAGAGAAACGGTCATCGGGAATTTTGCCAAGTACGTTATCCTCGTACAAACGCTCAATCATCGTGTCAATCTCGGCAATTCGGCGCTTGTCTTTCTCAATGGCAGCCTTCATATTCCGCACATTCGTTTCCTTTGTGATGTTGTGCTTCTTAGCGTACATATAAAGGAATACCGCTTCGTACTGTTGAATGAACAGTGCCACGCGCCTTACAAGATCAAGCATCGTTTCTCTTAAAACGACCTCTCGGATATAGTGGATAGAACAAGTTCCTCGTTTTTCCTTATAAGCGGAGCATCTGTGAAACTCTTGATTTTCCTTTATGCTCTTAGCCGCACAGAAATAAAGCTTAGAACCGCAATCGGCACAGTAGAGCAAACCCGAAAACAGACTCTCTCTGCCTGTGGCGGTGTTTCTTCTGCGACCATCACGGAGTTCTTGAACGCGATTGAAGGTGTCCTCATCAATAATAGCTTCTTGGGTATTCGGAATGATCTGCCATTCCTCTTCGGGATTATGAACCGTCTTGTGTACCTTGTAGCTTACAAGCGTAGTTTTGAAATTGACCGTGCATCCCGTGTACTGTCGATTTGATAAGATGTGCTTAACGGTTGCAGTATCCCAAGCGTATTCACCTCGCTTTGGCAAGGGATTTGGAGTCTTGCGCCCAACTGACAAAAAGTATGCCGTGGGGCAAAGGTTCTTTTCATCTTCTACGCGATGCGCAATCTGCGTGGGACCAAGACCTTCAATACATAATTGAAAAATATATCGAACAATCTTGGCAGGCTCTTCATCAATAACCCACTGTTTCGGGTTGTCCTCGGATTTCTTGTAGCCGTATGGAACAGCAGAAGAAACTCGCTCACCCTTATCTGCCTTAGACTTCCAAACGGCGCGTATCTTTTTGCTCGTCTGCGCGGCATACCACTCGTTGAAGATGTTGTTGAACGGCATCATCTCCGTACCGACGTTCTTCAAGGTATCAACGTTCTCTTGAATGGCTATGAAGCGCACACCAAGCGAGGGGTATTTAATTTCCACATATTTGCCGACGTCAAGGTAGTTACGCCCGAAGCGGCTGAGGTCTTTAACGATGACCGTACCGATTTCGCCGTTCTCAATCATCCGTTGCATACGCTGAAAGTCGGGACGGTCGAAGGTCGTACCCGAAACACCGTCATCTACGAAAAACTGTGTATTGTGAAAACCATTGGAACGACAGTATTGAGATAAGATCTCCCTTTGATTCACAATGGAATTACTATCGCCATCTCTCCCGTCGTCTTGTGACAGTCGGCAGTAGAGGGCGGTTATTTTATTATTCTCGGCTTGTTTTGTCATATAATCACCTTTTCCTTTCTGTAAGCCGAGCATTGCTGTAAGGTAGCCTTATTATACAATGCCCGGCGCATCCTTGCAATTCTGTCACATTAAGTCGTCGGTCATCTTTTGGGCGAGTATCAAATCCCGGAACTGCGAAAGCAACGTGCTTTTGCCTTCCTCGGCAAAGTGGGTGTTCACCTCGTAATCAACCGTTCCGATACGCTTCGTGAAATTGAGTGCCGTAGGATAATTGACCACGAGTAAATTGTGCTTTGCTACTGACGGGCGGGGTGGATGCGGAATATGCTCATCCAAAATGATAGGCTCGTCGATGTTGATTGGCTCTCGGATTATGATACTTCTAACCTCGGGTATTTTAATTGTCTTTATCATAGGCACTCTCCTTTCATCTGCTCTCGTGTTCGCTGCGCTTCTTTATCTGTCGGATACGTTCTTGCTCCAACAAGCGCAGTATGGTGGCTTCTATCTGCGATACGGGAACACCGCGCCCGAAATATTTATCGAGCTTTTCTCTTTGTATCTTGACCGTTTCCTTTTGGTTCGGCTTTTCCTCGGTCATAATATCAAAGATGGTGTCCATATCCAATTTGCCCTCTTGGCTCAGCCGCTTCATACGAATGGCTTGGCTGAGGGATGGTGTGGCATCCTCGCTTTCAATCGTGGTTAGTAGGTCATACTGCTCTTGCTCCTGCAAATGCGAAAGCTCAACGGCGGGACGGAAGGCGATGCGTCCCTCATCTACCATATCAAGCAATTCGGGGATAAGGAGATTTAAGCGGATATAACGGAACACTTGGTCACGGCTCTCTCCCGCCGCACTTCCAATCTCTGCCGCGCTGTCGATTGCCGACTTTGTTGCCATTGGCGACAAAGTAAGGTCGGTGCGTTCTCCTTGTCTCTTCATCGCGTCCATCTTCATCTTGTAAGCCTTGGCTTTCTCGCTCGGAAGAATATGCTCACGGTGAAGGTTGGAGTCCACCATTTCAAGAATGGCATCCTCGCGGCTAAGCTCCTTGACGATGGCGGGGATTGCTTTGATGCCGAGCTTCTGACACGCAAACAAGCGGCGGTGTCCCGATACGATCTCATACTCGCCGTTGGCTAACGGACGCACGGTGATGGGAGTGAGTATGCCTTGGTTGTAAATGCTATCTACAAGGCTTGCCATTTCCTCGTTGTCAACCACCTTGTAGGGATGCTCCTCAAAGGAACGGAGCGAGGTAACGGGCAAATCAATTACTGTAATTTTCTCTCTGCTCTTGGTTTCAGTCATCCAATGTCCTCCTTATTGTTGATCTCGTTCATCTTGGCTCTTGCCATTGCCTTGCGTTCTTCGGTGTACGGCTCGGTGATGCGATAGGCAAATCTTTTCTTGTCGATCTCAAAGGAAAGGCATCCAAGCTCATCATCGTCGGTCAGCCTGCAAAGTGTCGGGAACTTCCCGGCAAAGGCAAGCAGCCGTTTTTTCAAAGCGGTGTTGTGTGTTCGTATCACGACGGCTGCGGGTGTTTCATCAAAATAGATTTCGGTTGTTTTTTCATTCTTTTTCTTATTTGTAATCATAAAGTCCTCCTAATTGGGGGTGTTTTTGAAGCAAGGCGTTTTTCGGTCAAAAAGGCTCGGTCAAGAGCGTGAAAAAATGCGTATTTTCCAATAGAAAACGCCTTGGTGGTGTGGGATACGTTTTGCGGTGCTAAAAACGGAAAAATGCCGTTTTTCTTCGGTCAAGACCGTAAAACCGCTTTCGCGGGCGGTAGTAAATTTGTACGGTCAAGACCGTACTTTTATTTGTCCTCCCGTCCGTCTTTTTTGGGAGCGGATTTCTGCTTTTCTTGCTCCAACAACTGTGGGAACTCGATCAGCATTACGGTTCGTTCAACAGATGCGCTTCGGTCATACACGTCCTTGCACATTGCAAACTCCTTACGAAGCGTTTTTATCTTTTCGGTCAGCGCAAAAATTTCTTCGCGTATCGGTTGCACCTGCTCGGGATCCTTCATCCAACGAATCTTATTCCAAAGTGTTCGCCGTTCCTTGCAGAGCGCTTTGATTTGCGGATCGACCTTCAGAGCGTGCTGAATGAGATCATCCTTCGTTTCAAGTCCGTACTTGCCGAGAAACTTGGCTTGCTCCGAGTACATACGGGCGCGGCGAATATCATCCTTGATGGCGGCATAAGCTTCGGGATTTTTGGGGATAACCTTCGGTATCGCACCGAGCAGGTAGAGGTAGTGCAGATAGAGCGCGCGAAGTCCTTTCGGCTTCTCCTGCAAGGTAGGCTTGTAATACTCAATCTTTTTCCATTCCATCGTCTGTGCATTACGCCTTACCCTCGCTTCTATATCAGCCTCGGTATATCCCGCGCCGAGCTTGTCCAAGCGAAAGAATTTGTTAGAGCCATACGGTTTGATGCGGAGATATTGACCTCGACGTTCAAAGGTGTATCCGAGGGTGCGCATACGATTGTAAAAGTATTTGATGATATACTCGTAGTTGGCTACTGCATCAATGTCCGCGCGAATCTGATCGCGTATGGTTGGAATACCTTTCTTCTCGGCGTGAACCTCTGCAATATGCTTTACTCCTTGTTGCTTCGGCTTTTCAATGACCGATAGACCGTACTCCCTGCAAAGTCTGTCCGAAGTTTCTCGCATCAACTTGTAGGTTGCCTTGCAATCGTGGTAACGCTTTCCCGAAAATCCAGTTGCCGATAGACAGAAGTGATTGTGTACGTGCCCGCGATCTATATGGGTGGCAACGACCACGGGAAAGTCCTCGCCCCATAGTTCGTTGGCAAGCTGAACACCGATAGCGTGAGCAACGTCGGGTGTCACCTCGCCGGGCTTGAAGGATTGATAGCCGTGATAGGCTTGAATGTCATCCTTGTCCGTGTCCTCCAAGAGTGTTAGCATCACCTCGTTCGCGTTCTCGGGTATGCAGTTGATTCCCGTGACAAATTTCTTTTCTTCCGTTGCGAAATGTTCGGGTGGTAGTCCAAGCATCTCGGCGGAAAGTCGTTCCGCTTCGTCAACGTTTTTGTTCTCCATCTCAATCGTGGTTTTGTTCTTGTTCGCAACGTAAGCGAGCAGCTTACTGATGTGCGCGCTTACGTCCCAAATTTTAGTTGTTGCCAAACACCTTCACTCCTTTCTTCGCGTACTCTTGTTGAATTGCGCCAAGCACCTTCATCACCTCGTCAGCGGTTCGTTTGTATTCAAGCTCATCCACAAATCCAAGCGAGTGCGCCTTCGCTGCGATCTGATTCATACTGACACCCAAACGTCTTAGCTCACGAGTAAATTCCTTCACCTCCACAGAGGGCGGTTCAATGGGAGCGATCCATTGAATGACGAGGCGTAGATATTTGCTCTTGTCACGCCCGAAGGTTTCTGCATTTTCGCACAGCTTCTGATATTCCTCGTCGTTCAAATAGAACTTAACGAGGTTCTTGCGCTTGCGCCCGCCTTTTACTTTAACTTGCTTTTCTTCCATTTGAATTGTCCTCCTTGAT
>JAFXBC010000011.1 GCA_017516825.1 Clostridia bacterium
ATCCTCAAAACAGAATGCATTTATCGCGCGAAGCTGAAAACCTATGAGGAGGCTCGCCTCCTCATAGGTGAGTACATTCGCTTCTACAACAACGATCGCATCCAAACCAAAACAAAACTGACCCCGCTTGAAAAACGAAGTCAGTTTGTCGCTTAAATTCTAATATTACCTACCATAGGGGTGTTTTTGTGCTGTCCGTACAATTTGGGGCACAACAAACTCGGCGGGGGATTTTTTTCAAAACTCTTCTAACAGTTTATACACGGTGCAGATGGGCAGGCCCACGATGGAGAAGTAGTCCCCTTGGATCTTTTCCACCAGGATGCACCCCTTGCCCTGGATGCCGTAGGCGCCCGCCTTGTCGTCGCATTCTCCCGTGTCGACGTAGGCATCAATCAGTTCTTCGGAAAGCTTTCGGAAGGTGACGTGGGAGATAGAGACCTCCCCCTTGACCGTCTTGCCGTCGGTGATGCACACTCCCGTCAGCACCCGATGAGTCTTCCCGGAAAGGAAGTGGAGCATTTCTGCGGCGTGGGTACGGTCCTTGGGCTTACCCAGCTTTTCACCGCCGTATTCCACCAAGGTGTCTGCCCCCAGTACCACCCGGCCGGGGAAGCGGGAGGACACCTCCAAAGCCTTGGCGCGGGCGTTTGCTAACACCACTTCCTCCACGGAAAGCCCCGCAGGGCAGATCTCCTCCCCGAAGGAGGGCACCACCTCAAAGGGGATCCCTGCGGTCTCCAAGATCTCTCTCCGCCGCGGGGAGGCGGAAGCCAAAAGGATAGGTTCCTTGATCATACGAAAAACTCCCTTTTCCTACTGAAAAAATATGGATTTGCTATTGCAAAAACCTTCTGATTCTATTATAATACCATTAAAGCAAAATAGCAAGAAGAAAGTTTAGCATATGAAGATAAAAACGGAACATTTTAACCGTATCGTGGTGAAGGTTGGCACCTCCACCCTGACCCACGAGGGCGGCAATATGAATTTGCGGAAGATCGAGAAGCTGGTGAGATGCCTTGCGGACATCAAGAACACGGGGAAGCAGGTGATCCTGGTTTCCTCGGGTGCCGTGGGGTGCGGCCTTTCCAAGCTCCATTTCGACAGGGAGACCTTGACCCTGCAGCAAAAGCAGGCGGCGGCCTCCGTGGGGCAGTGCGACCTTATCGGTATGTACTCCCGTGAGTTTGCCCAGTACGGCCACGTGGTGGCACAGCTTCTTTTGACCAAGGACGTGGTGGACAGCGAGATCCGCTACGCCAACGCCAAGAATACCCTGGAGACTCTTTTGGAGGCAGGGGTGATCCCCATCGTCAACGAGAATGATACCGTCTCCGGGGAGCAGATCCGCTTCGGCAGTAACGATACCCTGGCGGCTGTGGTGGCACTTCTTTCCGATGCCGACCTGCTGGTGAATATGTCGGATATCGACGGTCTTTACACCGCAGACCCCCGCAAGGATCCTACCGCCACCCGCATCGATTGCGTTTCCGCGATCACGCCCGAGATCGAGGCGGCGGCAGGGGGTGCAGGCTCTGCCCGGGGTACCGGCGGCATGGTGGCAAAGCTCCAAAGCGCCCGCACGGTGACGGAAGCGGGGATTCCTATGATCATCTGCAACGGTGACGACCCCGCCATGCTGTACGCCATTCTGGACGGTACCTTCATCGGCACCTATTTTGAAGCGAAAGGAATTTGAGTATGACCATTCGTGAGATCTGCCTGCGGGGCAGGGAAGCCATCCCCGCGTTACAAGCGTCCTCGGGGCAACAGCGGAACGACGCCTTGCTTGCCATGGAAAGGCTGCTTTTGCGGGACGTGGACACTATTTTGGAAGCCAATCAAAAGGATCTGGCACACGCCTCGGAAAACGGCGTTCCCACCCAAATGCTGGATCGCCTCAAGCTGACGGAAGCCCGCCTGCAGGCCATCGCCTCCGCATTACGGGAGGTTGCTGCCCTCCCCGACCCCTTGGGGCTGGGAGAGGAATGGGTGCGCCCCAACGGACTTACCGTCCGCCGTCTCACCGTGCCCATCGGGCTGATCGCCATGATCTACGAGGCACGTCCCAACGTAACGGCGGATGCCGCCGCCTTGGCGGTAAAATCCGGCAACTGCGTGGTGTTGCGAGGAGGCAAGGAAGCCTTCTTCACCAACTGCGCCATGGTAAATTCCCTGCGGGAGGCCATGACCTCCGTGGGTCTGCCTGCAGATTGTATCACCATGCCCGAGGATCCCTCCCGTGAGACCGCAACCCAACTGATGCAGTTGCGGGGGATCGTGGATCTGCTGATCCCCAGAGGGGGCAAGGGCTTGATCCGCTCCGTGGTGGATAACGCCACCGTGCCCGTTATCGAGACGGGGGCGGGGAATTGTCACGTTTTCGTGGATGCAAGTGCAGATATGGATATGGCCCTTTCCGTGGTGGACAACGCCAAACGGCAAAGGCCTTCGGTGTGCAACGCCGCAGAGGGTCTTTTGGTGCATCGCGATATTGCAAAAACCTTCTTGCCCTTGTTGAAAGCCCGTCTTGCCGACGTGGAATTGCGGGGGTGCGAGGAGACCTGCGCCATCCTGCCCGATTGCGTGCCTGCAACGGAGGAGGAGTTCTACAAGGAATACAACGACCTCATCCTCCACGTGAAGGTGGTGGGTGACGTAGAGGAGGCAATCGCCTTTACCAACGCCCACAACACCGGGCATTCCGAGGCCATCCTCACGGAAAGCCTTACCAACGCACAAAAATTCACCGCAGGCATCGACGCCGCGGCGGTATACGTCAACGCCTCCACCCGTTTTACCGACGGCGGGGAGTTCGGCTTCGGTGCGGAGATCGGCATCTCCACCCAGAAAATGCACGCCAGAGGCCCCATGGGGCTTTCCGCCCTTACCACGGTGAAGTACGTGGTCTGGGGGAACGGACAGATCCGCGGGTAATATTGGACAACCACCCTCACATACCATTGTGAGGGTGATCGTCATGTTGCAAACCGTTTTAACCGTTCTTTCCCGTTTTTTCGGGCTGTTCCTCCGTGCGTCGGGGACGAATTCCTTTCCCCCGCCCCTTTCCAAGGCCAAGGAAAAGGAGCTGTTCCTCAAAGCCAGGGCAGGGGATATGACTGCCCGCAATACCCTCATCGAGCATAACCTCCGCCTGGTGGCTCACATCGTGAAAAAATACTACCTTTCCCATCGGGAGCAGGAGGATCTCCTTTCCGTGGGGACGGTGGGGCTGATCAAGGCCATCGACAGCTACGACGTGGAAAACGGGGCAAGGTTTGCCACCTACGCAGGGAAATGTCTGCAAAACGAGATCTTAATGTACTTCCGCGCCCAGAAGAAGCACGCCATGGAGACCTCCATTAACGAACCCGTGGACGTGGACAAAGAGGGGAATCCCCTCACCTATCTGGACATTCTTTCCGACGACGAGGATATCGTGGAGACCTTGGACACCAAGATCAAGCACTCCAAGGTGTACAGCGCCGTGCGGGAGGTTCTGGACGAACGGGAAAGAGCTGTGATCGTTTTGCGCTACGGCCTGACCGAAAGCGGCAGGGTGTACGCCCAACGGGAGGTGGCACAGCGCATGGGGATCTCCCGCTCCTACGTGTCCAGAATCGAAAAAGCGGCTCTTGAAAAGATCAAAAAATACCTGGGAAGCCCATAAAAGACTTGCCAAAACGGAATTTATATAGTATAATGGGGATGTAAAAAACAAGGAGACCATTCTGCTTTCATGAAGTATCTGATCACGTTTCTTATCAGTATGCTCCCCATCGTGGAGCTGAGAGGCGCAATTCCCTACGGCATCGGCTTCGGGCTGGATATCCTGCCCGTGATCCTGATCTCCGTGGTGGGCAATCTGCTCCCCATCCCTTTCCTCATCCTGTTCGGCGGCAAGGTGCTGAATTGGTTCGCGAAATTTCCCAAGCTGGGCAAGCCCTTCCGCAAGATTTTGGAGATCGGCGAAAAGAAGGTCGCCAAGATGCATAAGACCCTGTTCTGGGGATTGTTCCTGTTTGTAGCCATCCCCCTGCCCGGTACGGGTGCCTGGACGGGCGCCTTGATCTCCATCCTTTTGGGGCTGAAGCTTCGCAAATGCTTCCCTCCCATCGTCTTGGGCGTTTTGGGCGCAGGCGCTATCATGCTTACCCTGTCCGTGGTGGCGAAGGGATTGTTCGAAGCACTTATTTAAGTCAAAAAATACACAGATCATAAAGAGGTAAAAAACTATGGCAAAGTTCAGCATCGGCGTTATGACCGACTCCTTCAAGCTTCCCTTTGAGCAGGGCTTGGCAAAGGCCGCTGAGGTAGGCGCTCAGGGCATCCAGCTCTACGTGGTGGACGGCGAAATGAAGTACGACACCTTTGACGACGCAAAGGTTGCCCGCGTACGCGCTCTGTTGGAGCAGTACGGCCTGGTGATCTCCGCAGTTTGCGGCGATTTCGGCGGCCACGGCTTCGAGCGTGCAGACGAGAACGCATGGAAGATCCCCGCCTCCAAGGCAGTGGCAGATCTGGCCGTCCGTCTGGGCACCAAGGTGGTTACCACCCACATCGGCGTTGTTCCCGAGGATCCCGCAGACCCCGCAAAGGCAGATACCGCCTGCGAGGCTTACCACAACATGGTTGCCGCTTGCCGCGAGATCGGTGAGTACGCCGCATCCGTTGGCGTAACCTTCGCCATTGAGACCGGTCCCGAACCTGCAGAGCGTTTGAAGGCCTTCCTGGACGACGTGAACAGCAAGGGCTTCGGCGTCAACATGGACCCCGCTAACCTTGTTATGTGCACCGGTACCGACCCCGTTGCCGCAGTTTACACCCTGGGCAATTACATCGTTCACACCCATGCCAAGGACGGCAAGGGCTTCATCATCGATCCCCGCAAGGTATACACCTTCTTCGCAGAAGGCGGTATCGAGGATCTCCGTCTTTCCGATTACTTCCTGGAGGTTCCTCTGGGCGAGGGCAACGTACCCTTCGACGCGTATCTGAAGGCTTTGGAGGACATCGGCTTTAACGGCTTCTTGACCGTAGAGCGCGAGTGCGGCGAGGATCCCTATGCGGACATTCTGAAGGCCGTGAACTTCTTGAAGAGCAAGATCGGCGACAAGAAAGTGAAGAAGATCGGCTTTATCGACTACTTCTTAGAGGAGTGGCACGCTCTCAACTATCCCCAGTTCATCCGCAACGCAGACCCGGATTGTGAGTTCGTAGTGGCTTACGCCTACGCAGAGCTGGATAAGAAGCCCGGCGGCAATATGACCACCGACGAATTCTGCGAAAAGTTCGGCATCCAGAAGTGCGATTCCATCGAAGAAGTGGTGGAAAAGAGCGACTGCCTGGTAGTCATGAGCCCCGACAACCCCGAAAGACACTGGGATCTCTGCCAGCTTCCTCTCCGTAGCGGCAAGCCCGTTTACGTAGACAAGACCTTCGCCCTCACCAAGCAGATCGCCATCGACCTGGTGAAGCTGGGCGAAGAGAACAACACCCCCTTCTTCTCCTCCTCTGCTCTCCGCTTTGCAGACGAATTGAAGACCCTTTCCAAGGAAGGCATCGTATACATCAACTCCCGCGGCCCCGGTAACTTCGACACCTACGCCATCCACCAGCTGGAGCCCATGCTCATGCTGATGGGCAGCAACGTCAGCCGTGTCATGTCCATCGGCAGCGGCAAGTACGAATCCATGGTGCTGGAGTTTGCCGACGGCAGAAGCGCCGTGATGTCTCACTACGGCTGGAACGGCGGTATCGACTTTGAGTTCGTGGCAAGCTATGCCGACGGCACCAACGTCAAGATCCCCGCTATGTCCAACACCTTCCCCAACTTCATTGCTTCCATGCTGGACTTCTTCCGCACCGGCAAGATCTACGCCGCTCACGACGAGACCGTAGCCATCATGGCCGTGATCGAGGCAGGCAACCGCGCCCTCAAGACCCCCGGCGTCTGGGTTGAGGTTTAAGTTCTGACCGTGGCCGGTATGCAAAAGGGTATCCTGCTGTACACAAGCTATTGGGGCTACAGCGGAACCAAATATTACGTACCCACCGATGAGGAGCTGCAAAAGCTCCTCTCGGCATCCGAGGAGATCCTGCTGATCCCCATCGCCGCCTTCAACCGCTACAAGGATGAAGAGGGAAACGAAAAGCAGGTCTTGGACGAGAATACCCTGTCTTCCATGACTCCCGATATGGTGGGGGATCCCGCCATGCTGGAGACCATCAAGGCCGAGTATGCGCCCCGTGTGGAGACTTATCTCCGTGCCAACTTCCATATGGATGACTACGTTGAGGACGCCGTGGCCTATGCCAGACGGCTGGTGAAGCTGAACCCTGCTGTGAAGCTGTGGTTTTCCGTTCCCCACGAGGGCTGTCTCCACGCCCTGACCCATCTGTTTGCAGATGCCTGGGTGTACGCTGTTCACCGCGTGAAGGAAGTCTTAGAGCCGGAGATCTGGGAAAACAACGTGCAGGGCATCTACTTCTCCCTAGAGGACATCGTCACCGCCTACTACACCAAGTTTGATCCTTCCTGTCCCCAGGAGGATTTCCACAGCCCCATGGTGTATTCCATGCGGAAGGTTTCCCAAGCCGCCCACAGCTACGGCAAGGAATGCCTGTGGATCCCTTACTATCACGGTGCCGCCTGCTCCCATACCAATCTGGGACACGTGGTCAACCGCACGGACATTTTCGACACCGTCATCATCCAGCCCTCCTATTTCTTCCGTGCAGAACGGACGCCGGAGCTGGGCATCGTGGCGGAATGTGTGAGACAGCAGCAGGTCATCGATACCGACGGCAGTGTCATCGGCGGGGAAAAGACCTCCAAAACCGTCATCGGCTTCGAGATGGAGATCGATCACCAGTTCTTCGACAAGGAAGATTACAAGGAGCGTTACTTCGCTTACGAGAAGGCCTTTGGCGAGTTCGTAGGGAAGTATCCCACCGCCTACTACGCAGGCTGTCCCGACACCGCCGTGAAGGTGGCAGACCTGATGAAGAAGTTTTTACAGCAATAAATGCAAAAAGAAAGAAGCGTCGATTTGACGCTTCTTTTTTATACGTTGAAGGTGCAGACCGTGAGTAACTAAAAGCGCAGGACCTTTTTGACAAGCTTTTTGTCGCAATACAAACGAATATAAAAGCTACTCAGTTCCACTTTTATATAACGCTTTTTTGCCCCTGATGAGAATTTCCCTTTCAACAGAATATTACGGGCGATGACGCCGAGACCGCGGTATTGATCTGCGGTCTTTCCGTCGATCTCCAGAGAAAGGATGCCTGTAGGCTTAAAAACACGGATGATATGTCCGTCGATAGTGGTTTCCAACCACGGCTTACCCAGATCATTTCTGCGAATGGAGATCCAGCAACGGATCAAGAGAAATGCAAAAAACAGAGTGGCCAACATAGCAAGCGGGGAGACAGCCATGCCCAAGATCTGATTGTTCTGATTCACTTCTACGTAATCGGAGAGCTTCAGAAGCACGGTCGTGCCGCAGGTCAGCTCGCAGATGCGGAATTCGCCAAGGCTTTGATAATACACGTGAACGGTATCGTATTGCTTAAGACCGTTCAGCGCATTCTTATCCAATCGCATTACCGCGACGGAGGAAATCTCGAATGGTTCTGTGTATTCTTCAAAAAACAGGTCGTAAAAATAGCGGCCCTTTCCCCAGCTTCTTTTTTCGAAACTGAGAAAGGTCAGATCCTCGGATATCAAATCGTCATAGGTGATATCGTACGAGGGGTATAATTCCAGACAATTACAAAACAGGAAGAGGAAGAAAATGAAAAGCAGCAGGCAGAAGATCAGACCAATGATGATGCCGAGTTTTGTTTTCATGCTTGCCTCCTTTTGAGAGAACTGTATTTCCGATACGATCATACCATATCTTCATCTTTTTTTGTGCGGGGGCTTATTTCTTTTTCTTTCTGATCATCCACACCGCAAGGCCTGCCAGAAGGACGACCCCTGCCCCGACGGGGAGCAGAATTTTCCAAAGTGTACTTTCTTCTGTGGGGAGCGGGGTAGGCGCGGTGCTTTCGGGGAGTGTTTCTACCTTGCTTTCCCCTTCGCTTTCGGCCTCCGAGGGCTCGGTCTCAAGGTAGGTTTCCTTGTAATAGGCGCTTTCCGTGTAGGTCTTCAACATTCCCAGCATAGCCCCTGCTTCGGAATTGTAGAAGGGGTAGGGATAGCCCTTGGTGCCGAAGGTGGTGCGGATCATACGGATATACGTCTCCAGCCGTTCGTAGTCACCCATGGTGGCCGCAACCCCTGCGATGGATGCCCAGGGGAAGGTGTCTCCCGTTTTCAAGACCTGCCAGCCCTTTTCCCGGGTGCCGAAATGGCGGTTGAATTTCTCGTAAAGCGCCTCTGCCCGTTCCCCGGCGGGGTCGATCACCCCTGCGGAGATGGGAAACAGTTGGGCGGCGGCGTCGGGATAAAAAATATTCCAATCGGGCTTTGCAGGCTTGTTGCCGTCGGCGAAAACGTAGGGATAGTAAGCCCCGTTCTCTTCGGACCAGAGATGCTTTTTGATGGCGGCCTTCACCGTCTCCGCAAGACCTGCCAGCTCCTCTGCCAAAGCCTTGTCGCCGTAAAGGTCCTCCATCAGCTTGGAAGCCGCCACAAGTCCGTCGTATACCTCGCAGTTGTCCATCAGGTAGCAGACCATGTAGTTGGGCTTGGCACCCGTCAGCCCCAGGGCAGGAACGTAGGTGGATTTCAAGGCGTTCAGCACCCGCAGAACCTCCTCCTTCTTGTCTGTCAGGAAGTCTCCGCCGTAGTTTTTGTGGTATTCGTACAGCACCCGCAGGAAGCAGGCGGCGTAGGAATCGGTGGAATCGTAATCGTAGGGATTGTCTGCGGGATTTGCCGGGTATTGATGGGCGTGGAACTGACGGACGGTCACCTCCACAATATGATCCTTGTCCTTAGGATCCACAAAGCAATAGTAGTCGTAGACCGTACCGTCCACACCGTTGATATCGGCGGTTTTGTCGTTTAAGTGGGCAAAATACCAGCCGATGAACCGCTCTGCAGGCTCCTTTGCTTGCTCCGGAGAGGTCTTCAGCATCCCCAGAATGGAAAGCTGGGAGAAATAGGGAACGATCTTGGCAAAGGGCCATTTGGTATACACCTCCGGGGCAACGCCGTCCACCGTCTCCAGATGAGAGGTGTCCACCACCATCGCGGAAGTGGGCTTGCTCATGGGGAAAGCCCCGTTTGCCAGCACCAGACCGTCAATGTATTCCGTCAGATCGGAAATCTGTTCCTCTGCCACTTCGTTCACTCCTTTTTGCGCGTTAACCCCCGTGAGGGGAACCATCGTTAACAGTAAGACCGCCAATGTTCCCACCGTCAGTCGTTTGAACAATCCTTTCATACGCAGACCTCCATGTCGTATCCCTTTGCATCAATTATAGCATAGTTGGTTTTTTCTGTCAAGAAAAATGCTCTGTGACTTAAAGTCTTTCCTTGACAACCCACGCCGTTTATGCTAAACTGAAAAAAACGCTTTGAAAAGAAAGAGGATATCACAATGGCAGGAAGCGGAAAGATTCAATATTTGCTTCACGATGAGCTTGCTCAGCTTTCGGAAGAGGGCAGAGAGATCGACCGTGCGTTTTGGAAAAAAGAGATCGAAACTTGCGGTAGTGACAGGGACAAGCTGATGGCAGTCTACGAAAAGCTGCAGGCTCTCCCCATGCGGGCGGACTACCCCTACGAGGAACCCAGCGCCCTTGCGGACATCAAAAAAGCAAGCAAGGTGGATACCCTCCCCGCGGATCAATTTGCTCCCGTGGACCTCACCTACTTCCACGGCGCATGGCTGGGGAGATGCATCGGCTGTGCCTGGGGTCAGCCCTGCGAGGGCTGGGCAATGCCCGACATCCGCAAGTGGTACAAGGAAGCAGGGAAGTACCCCGTTTCCTATTTCTTCCCCGCACAGTCCGGGGAGAACCGCAAGGAGCATTTCAGCACCGACGAGAATATCAACGGCATGGGCTTGGACGACGACACCCGCTTCACCGTGCTGAACTATCTGCTTTTGAAGGACAAGGGCTTTGCCATGGATGCCTACGACGTGGGCAACATGTGGTCCCACAAGCTGCCCTTCCGCTTTGTGTTTACCGCAGAAAGCCAGGCGTATCTGAACTTTATCAACTGCGAGGAGATCACCCCCTGGGGCAAGCCGGAGAATCCCGAGGAAGTCATGAAGGTTGCAAAGACCGCCACCTACTTGAACCCCTACCGCGAGTGGATCGGGGCACAGATCCGTGCCGACGCTTTTGCCTACGTTTGTGCAGGCATGCCCGTAAAGGCTTCCGAGCTGGCTTTCGTGGATGCTTCCTTCTCCCACGTGAAGAACGGTATCTACGGCGAGATGTTCTTCGCCGCCATGATCGCCGCCGCCTTTACGGAAAAGGACGTGGAGAAGTGCTTTGACATCGCCATGGCAACCATCCCCACAAACTGCCGTTTCGCCGAGGAAATGAAGTGGGCAAAGAAGCTGGCGGAATCCGATCTGGGCAGGGAGGAGCTGATGGACACCCTGTTTGAAACGGGCAGAAAGTACAATTGGGTACACACCATCAACAACGCCACCTTCTGCATCGCCGCCATTATGCGTTACCGAAACGACTTCCGCGGTGCGGTAGCCTTCGCCGTGGAATGCGGCATGGATACCGACTGCAACGGTGCCACCGTGGGCTCCTTTATGGGGGCTTTGTTGGGCAGAGAGGGCATCCCCGCCGACCTTGCGGACGCCATGAAGGACAAGTTCACCGTGGGCGTTACTCCCTACGACAACTACTCCATCAAGGCCTTCGCGGCAGAGGTCAAGGCCTTGCATGAAAAGCTGAACGGATAAGATTAAAAGGGGACGCTGTCCCCTTGACCCCTGCCAAAGGGATCACATCCCTTTGGAAACCGGATAGAATAAAAACGATAAGACTACCCGCAAACAGTTTTGTTGCAACGGCTTCGTAGATTCCCATCATTGAGCAGCAAAAAGCCTCCCCTTAGTAAGGGGAGGGGGACCACCGCAGGTGGTGGAAGGGATTGACCACCCGCCGATCCCGTGACTATCGTTATACAACAAGAGCGACGCTTTTCACAGCGCCGCTCGTTTTTTCATTCTTCGGGAGTTTCTTCGGAAGCTTCTGCGGGAGCTTCTTCCTCTTGGGGAATCTCCGATTCCTCCACCGTCTCCACCTTTACAGAGGCGAACTTGGGGGTGTAGGCTTCCTGTGCCGCCTTCTTCTTCGCCTTGCGGTAAAGGATGGTCATCCCCACGATGGAAGCCACCACGGAGACCGCACCGATGAACACAGAGATCTTGATGGTCTCGCCCAGCCAGCCTTTGAACAGGTACAGGCTGTCGGTACGGAGCATCTCGATCCACATTCTGCCAAAGCCGTACCAGCCAAGGTAAGTAAAGAGGATCTGTCCGTCGAACTTCTTCTTTTTGTAGAAGATCAGATAGATCAGCAAAATGCCCACGAAATTCCACAGAGATTCATACAGGAAGGTGGGGTGGGCCACGGTCACCCTGCCTAAAGAATCGGTGATCTCCATACGCCAGGGCAGGGTTTCCACTCCGGGGGAGTAGCCGTAGGCCTCGGCGTTCATAAAGTTGCCCCATCTGCCGATGGCTTGTCCGATCATCACCGCGGGTGCCGCCGCATCCATCAGCTTCAAGGTGCTCAACTTGGTGATCCGGGAATAGGTATACACGGTGATAATGCCGAAGATAATGGCTCCGTAAATGGCAAGACCGCCCTCGCGGATGTTGATCATCTTCAGGAAATCTCCCCGATAGCGATCCCATTCCGTCACCACGTACATCACACGGGCACCGACAATGGAAACCGGCACGGTGATCAACGCCAGATTGTACAGATGATCCTCGGGGAGGCCCTCTTTTTTGCTGGCGTAGCGGTAGAACATAAACAGGGCAAGGCAGATGCCGATGGTAATGAGTATGCCGTACCACTTGACTTCAATGCCCGCAATGGAAAAAGCCACGGAGTTGATCTCAAATTCCAGCCCCAAGCCGGGGAATGCTACGGTATGCATATCATTCATCCTTTCCTTCTTTGGGATATACCACGCTCATGGCACAACGGTCGGTGCGAACGGTGTTTTTCAGAACCTCCCAGGCTTCCTCGTAACCGATCTTTGAAAGGCAGGCGGAATAGGACAGGTAGTCCCCGCCGTTCTGCCAGAAGGTCATAAAGGTGTTGGCAATGTCGTCGGTGGAATCAAAATTGAACAGGTTGTTGGCGTACACCACACGCTTGGCGGTCTCAAACTCCTCGCGGGTGAAGTAGTCTTCTCTCCGTTTGTCGATCTCGGCACAGACGGCGTCCTTTAAAGCGTAGGGCTCGTTACAGTAGGCGGAAACCTCCGTAAAGGCCGCGGTACGCTCCTGGGCGTATGCCCCGCCGAACTTATCGCTGATGAGGCCGCTTTCGTACAGACGGTTGTAGAACTCCCCGGATTTTCCAAAGAGTAGCTGCATATTGATGGCGTTTGCCGCGGAAATGCGGATCCGCTCGTCTGGATCCTCTGCGGGGATATCCTTGAAGCCGATCTCCACGATGGGCTGAGAGATCTCAAAGAAGCCTTCCACATAGGGACAGTTGATCTCCTCCGGTTCTTTCGGGAACACACGCTCCACTTCCACCACCGGGGCAACCTCAGTGAGCATTTTGTCGCAAACGGCGTTCACCTGTTCGGGGGTCACGTCGCCGCAAACGATGAGCACCATGTTCCGCAGGTTATAGAAGGTGTCCGTACAGCGGTACAGCATTTCGGGGGTGATCTTGGCAATGGATTCCCGCGTGCCCACGATACTGCGGCGGACGGGATGCTCCTTGTAAAGGCATTTCAGCAGATTGACGAACACGCACCAGCCGGGATTGTCGTCGTACATGGCGATTTCCTCCCCGATGATGCCCTGTTCCTTCTGCACCGTCTCCTTGGTGAAATAGGGATGGGAAACGAAGTCCAACAGGATCTCCAGATTCTCGTCAAAGCCTTCGGTACAGGAGAACAGATAGCAGGTGCGGTCAAAGGAGGTGAAGGCGTTGGCGGAGGCTCCCGTCAAAGCGTAACGGGTGAAGGCATCCACGCCGTTTTCATCTTCAAACATCTTATGCTCTAAGAAATGTGCCACGCCGTCGGGAAGCTCCAGATACTCCTCGTCATTTGCCGTCTTGAATTTGCAATCAATAGAGCCGTAGCGGGTGCCGAACATGGCGTAGGTGGCGGAATGCTTCTTGGGGATCACGTAGATGGGCAGACCGCTTTCATGCACACGGTAGAAATACTGCTCTCCTACGGTGCTGTCGCAAACCTTTTGGAAGTTACTCATTCCTTTGCCCCTCCTTCCAGGAAATATACGGTGTCCAGGCGGATGCTGTTTGCCACGGTCACCACGTCCTCGGCGGAAACCTGCTCCATGGCGGCGATGGCCTCCTCGGGGGAATCGTACCGTCCCGTTGAGATCCTGCCAAGATACCAGGAGGCAATGGCGGCGGGACTGTCCGTGATCTCACGGTACCCGTTCCGCAGGGAACGGCGGGCGTTTTCCAGCTCCAGAGGGTCGATGTGACCCTGCTTCAGATCCTCCAACTGCTCCAAAACGGCGTCCAGAGTTTTCTGTTTGTTCTTCTGCTCGATACCGCTGACCACCATCAAAAGCCCCTTCAACCCGTCGGGGAAGCTGGAGCAATAGTAGCAAAGGCTTTGCTTTTCCCGTACGTTCATAAACAAACGGCTGTTGGGAGAACCGCCGAATACCTCGTTGAACAAGGCCATGGCGGGGAAGTTCCCCTCCTGCAAAGCGTATTCCGTGCGGAAGCCCAGGGTCATCTTGCATTGGGAGATCCGCATCTGCTCGGTGACGGTGCGGGATTCCTGGGGAAGGGCTCCCAAGGTAGTCTTGGGGAACACCGCCTCGCGGGGGGCAAACTGCAAATAGGTCTTGCAAAGGGAGGCAACCTCCGCTTCGCCCTTTCTGCCCACGTAGAACATCTCTACCCGTGCCTTGGCCAGCAGGCCCTCGTAGGCCTCCCACAGGGAAGCGGGGGTGAGCGCGTTTACGTCCTCCAGGTCTCCTCCGTGATCCACGGCGTAGGCTTCACCCTCGCACATGATCTCCACACAGCGGTTTCTGGCGTATGCGGTTTTGTTGTTGATCCGCCCGCGGATATCGTCGCAGAGGTTTTTCTTTTCCTGCTCCACGTATTCCGCCTTGAACAACCCCTGCTCGGTGTAGGGGCGGAAGATCAGCTCCTGCATCAGCTTCATGCCCTCTCCCAGGATCTCCATCCCGTCGAAAGCAAAGCTGTCGTCAATGGCGGTAAGCTCAAAGGTCACCACCTGGGCTTCTCCCTTCTTCTGTACGAAGGCGCCCAGCCCCAGGGAGTACAGGGTGTCCTGCTTCTGGTTCAGCGCCTGCATGGTGGGGTAGCTTTCCGTGCCTCTCATCAGCACGTCGGTCAAAAGGGAGTAGGCGGAAGCCGTTTCCTTTTCCAAGGGAACGAACAGATTCACGGTGAAGAAGGCCGTCTTAAAGCGGTCCGTGGTTACCGTATTCAGGGCAACACCCTGCTGTAATTCGGTTCTGCAAAGCTTCATGAAACCTCGGTTCCTTCCTTTTGATAAATAAACTCGCCGCCCAAAACGGTGGCTTCCACGTTGATATTTTCGTCAAAGATCGCCAGATCGCCTCGGTAGCCCGCCTTCAGAACGCCCCGCTCCTTGATGCCAAAGAGTCTTGCGGGGGTGGCGGTCATCATGCACACGGCGGAGCAAAGATCCGCCCCTGCCAGGTTTTTCATGTTCCGTACCAGACGGTCTGCGGTGGCAACGCTTCCCGCAAAGGCCTTGCGGTCGGGGAGCTTGGCCACTCCGTCCTCAATAAAGCATTCCTGGCCGTTTTCCAAGGAGCCCAGAATGGTTCTGCCCTCCGTCTGCCCTGCACCGCGCATAGCATCGGTGACCAAAACGGTTCTGTGGACTCCCTTGGAGCGGTAGACCAACTGCAACAGAGTATCGGGAAGATGCTTGCCGTCGGCAATGATCTCCACGGTGAGGTCGTCGTAGAGATACCCCGCCTCGATGAGGCCGGGATGGCGGTAGCCGTTGATGCGGACGATGGTGCTCATGCCGCTGTAAAAATGGGTGAGATGGGTATACCCGTGGGAGAGGGCCTCCTTTGCCACGTCGATGGTGGCGTTGGAGTGTCCCATAGAAGGATACACACCCCGTTTTCTCAAAGTGTCACCCAGCTCCATGGCTCCGTCAAGCTCGGGAGCCACCGTCCAACGGACGATACAGCCCTCTGCCGCATCCAGCACTTTGTTGTAGTGGGCGGGATTGGGCACCTGCAGATATTTCTCATCTTGGGCGCCCTTCTGGTCGGCGGAGAAATAGGGCCCCTCTAAGTGCATACCGTACAGGTAAGCGCCG
This sequence comes from Clostridia bacterium, assembly GCA_017516825.1. Classification (GTDB taxonomy): domain Bacteria; phylum Bacillota; class Clostridia; order Oscillospirales; family CAG-382; genus Coliplasma. The sequence goes on from JAFXBC010000011.1 coordinate 15,500, forward strand.
TTGTAGGGGGTATTCTGCGCCTTTTTCAGGGTGACGAAGGATTCAAACAGCTCCTCGTCGGGGCAGGTCAACGTAGTAGGCAGAATGGTGGTAGTGCCGTGCTTCCCGTGAAGCGTGGCCGCCCCGATAAAGGCCTCCAGGGTGCCGTCCATGTAGTCGTAACCGCCTCCGCCGTGCTGATGCACGTCGATAAAGCCGGGGGAGATGTACTTGCCCGTGTAATCGTGGATCACGTGGGAACCGTCGTCCTTGCGGCGTACCCCCGCGTAGGTGATCACGCCGTTTTCACAGCAGACCTCGCCGTCCTTGATCACCGCGTTGGGGAAGATCAGATGACCGATAAATTTCCGTTTCATAAGCTGTTTTTCCTTATACCTGTTTGATGATCAACGCCACGGCGTGGGAGGCAATGCCCTCCTCCCGCCCGGAAAAGCCAAGATGCTCCTCCGTGGTGGCTTTCACGTTCACTTGCTCCGCCTTGATCCCCAGGCAAGCGGCAATGTTTTCCGCCATGGCGGGGATATAGTTTGCCAGCTTGGGCTTCTGGGCGATGACGGTGGCGTCAATATTCCCCACGGCGTAGCCTTTTTCTGCCAAAAGCTTGCCGCAGTGCTTCAAAAGCAGAGTGGAATCAATGCCCTTGTAGGCAGGATCGCTGTCGGGGAAATGCTTGCCGATGTCTCCCAGCCCCGCGGCACCCAGCAGGGCGTCGCAAACGGCGTGGAGAAGCACGTCCGCGTCGGAATGTCCCAACAGGCCCAGGGTGTGAGGGAGCTCCACCCCGCCCAGGATCAGTTTTCTGCCTTCCACCAGGCGGTGTACGTCGTAGCCGTGGCCGATTCGCATCATACGCTTTGTTCTTTCGCTTTCTCCACCAGAAGCATCGCCCTTGCCAGGATGATGTCCTCCTTGGTGGTCAATTTGATATTGCGGGGATCCGTTTGCACGTATTCCACCGTAGCCCCCGCCGCCTCCAGCATGGAGGTCTCGTCGGTGAACACGCCCCCTTGCTTGACGGCCAGGGCGTAGGCAACGGTGTAGCTTTCCTTTTTGAAGACCTGGGGCGTTTGTATCGCCAGCAGGTGATCCCTCTTGGGCGTATACACCGTCTTATGCTCCGTGTCCACGAATTTGATGGTGTCCGTCACGGGAGAGCAGGCGGTAGCCGCCCCCGTCTTTTTTGCCCCTTCGATCACGGCGGAAATGATCTCCGACGTGACGAAAGGACGTGCACAATCGTGTACGCAGGCGTAGGAAACACCCGGGGACGCTTGGCACACCCCGGCAAAAACGGACTCACTGCGGGTCTTTCCGCCTTCACAGAAGCGAAGGGGAACGGCAGGGCTGTAACGTCCCGCCAAAAGCCGTAAACGGGGAAGATTTTCCCCGCCTACCACTACGATCTCGTCCACGGGGGAGGCGAGAAATGCCTCCAGCACCCGTTCGAACAAGGTTTTTCCGTTCAGCTTGATCTCCGGCTTGGAGACCCCGCCCATGCGGGTGCCGCTTCCCGCGGCAACGATGATCCCGCAAACGGAATCAGTCTTCATACTCATAGCCGATGGCGAAGGCCTTGGCGTTCATTTCACCCAGCTCGGGCTTCGCCTTGGGAGAGGCGGCGCGAAGGCTTTCGCGGAAGTAATCGCCGTCAAACAGCCCGGTTTCCTTCATCAGCTTGCCCAGCATAATGCAGTTTGCCAGCTTGGGGAAGCCGTTTTCGTTTGCCAGCTTGGTAGCAGGCACGCCGCAGGACTTGATGTCTGCGCGGATCTCATCGGGCGTGACCAGAGAGGAATCGTACACCACGGTGCCGCCCGCGGCAACCTTGGACACGAACTTATCGTAAGAGGGCTTGTTCATGGCCAACAGAATGTCGGGGGTGGTGACCAGGGGAGAGCCGATGGGCTCGTCGTCAATGTTTACGGAGCAGTTACAGGTACCGCCGCGCATTTCGGGGCCGTAGGAGGGAAGCCAGCTGACTTCCTTGCCGTTCTTCATGCCTGCCACGATCAACTGCTTGCCGGCAAACAGAATACCCTGTCCGCCGAAGCCTGCCAAAAGAATGCCTGCCATCAGTTCTGTTCCTCCTTCGTGATATCCTTATAAACACCCAAGGGATAGTGGGGCATCATGTTCTCCCGGAGCCACTCCAGAGCCTTCTCGGGAGAGAGACCCCAGTTGGTGGGACAGGTGGAAAGCACTTCCACGATGGAAAGGCCCTTCTTCTCCTGCTGGAGGGTGAACGCCTTCTTGATAGCCGCCTTGGCCTTGCGTACGTTCTGTACGGTGTCCACCGCAACGCGCTCTGCGTAAGCGGTGCCGTCCAGAGTGGCCATCATCTCGCAAACGCGGATGGGGTTGCCCTGGAGCTTTTGGTCTCTGCCGTAGGGAGAGGTGGTGGTCACCTGGCCCAGCAGAGTGGTGGGAGCCATCTGACCGCCGGTCATACCGTAGATGGCGTTGTTGATAAAGATGATGGTGATGTTTTCCCCTCTTGCGCCCACGTGGACGGTCTCTGCCGTACCGATGGCCGCCAGGTCGCCGTCACCCTGGTAGGTGAACACGGTGAGGTCGGGGTTGGAGCGCTTCACACCGGTAGCCACTGCGGGGGCTCTGCCGTGTGCCGCTTCGATCATATCACAGTTAAAATAATTGTAAGCAAAAACGGAGCATCCTACGGGAGCAACGCCAACAGTGGTGCCCTCCACGCCCAGCTCGTCGATGACCTCCGCCACCAGGCGATGCACGATACCGTGGGTACAGCCGGGGCAGTAATGGAAGGGAACGTCCGTCAATGCATGGGGTTTTTCAAAAACGATCATCAGTTGTCACCTCCAACTGCTTTCTTGATATGGACGAGGATCTCGTCCGGGGTGGGGATCATGCCGCCGGTTCTGCCGAAGTGGGAAACGGGCTTTGCACAATCGATGGCAAGCTTCACGTCGCCCAGCATCTGGCCCATGTTCATTTCCACGGACAGGAACGCGGAAGCGGTTGCGGAAAGGGCCTTCAGCTCCCCCGAGGGGAAGGGCCACAGGGTGATGGGACGGAACAAGCCCGCCTTGATGCCCTGCTCTCTTGCCATACGTACGGCAGTCTTTGCGATTCTTGCGGTGATGCCGTAGGCCACCACCACGATGTCTGCATCCTCGGTGAGATAGGTGTCGTACTTGACCTCCTTCTCCTCGATCTCCGCATAACGCTCAAAGCGATCCAGAACTGTCTGCTCCAATTCCTCGGGAGCGATGTAAAGGGAGTTCACCACGTTGTGCTTTCTTGCATTCTTGTGGCCGTTGGTTGCCCAGGTCTTTGCGGGGATCTCTCTGGGAGTATGGGCGCCGAAGTCCACCGGCTCCATCATCTGTCCCAAAGCGCCGTCTGCCAGGATCATACAGGGCATACGGTAGATGTCCGCCAGGTCAAAGGCCTCCCCGGTGAGGGATGCCATCTCCTGCACGGAGTTGGGTGCCAGAACGATGACGTGCTGGTCGCCGTGACCCAAGCCGCGGATGGCCTGGTTATAGTCGGACTGAGCAGGCTGAATACCGCCCAGACCGGGGCCGCCTCGCTGGACGTTTACCAGCACGCAGGGCAGGTCACTGCCGATGATGTAGGAGATACCTTCGCTCATCAGGGACACGCCGGGAGAGGAGGTGGAGGTGATGCAACGGCTGCCGGTTGCGGCGGCACCGTAGATCATGTTGATGGCGGAGACTTCACTCTCTGCCTGCAAGCACATGCCGTCTCTCTTAGGCAACTGCTTTGCCATATATTCCGCAAGCTCGGTTTGCGGGGTGATGGGGTAGCCGAAGAACAGCTTACAGCCGGCGCGGATGGCGGCTTCTGCCAGGGCTTCGTTACCCTTCATTAACAATTTCTCGCTCATGATGGTTCCTCTTTTCTGTGGGTTTTACACGTTTTTCTCTACGGTGATTACCAGGTCGGGGCACATGGTTGCGCACATGGCACAGCCCAAGCACTTATCCATTTCTTTCACACCTGCGGGGTGATACCCCTTGGCATTGAGAAGCTTTTCTTCCAATGCAATGATCTTCTTGGGGCAGGCAAGGACGCAGAGTCCACAGCCCTTACAAAGATCGGTTTTGAACGTTACTCTGTTCATAACAAAGGCCTTTCTTGGGTTTTCTCTATGTTTTTGTTTTTTTTATCAAAATAATTTTCTGGTCACGTCCCGAATGGGAACGCCGCCCTCCGGCAGATTCTCCGGGAAGGCTGTGACTGCCGCCAGGGGAAGCCCCGTAAGACGGCAAAGCTCTTCGCAGGAAGCGAAGGAAGCCTCCACGTCCTCTCTCGTGGTCTCTGCTCCCAGATTGGAGTTGTTGATGATGCCGCAGAACCGCATACGGGAGGATCTTTCGATTTCACGTAGCATTTCCGCCGCGGCACGGGGGTCGGAGATATAGGGGCGGTAATAGTTATACACGTAGTACATGGAATAGCCGCAGTTTTCGTACTTGTCGTGGTGTACGCCCAGAGCCGTGGCACCGTCCCCGTCGCCCCCCACGTCGATGACGGCACATTCGTCGGTGACGAATACCGAGCCGTATTCTTTGGGCAGGGAGGGGATGTCCACGTTGGTATTGGCAAATTCCGGGAGGATGGGGCGCACCCCTGCCTCCTTTAACTGTTTTTCGTTGTCCGCGGAGCGGAAGTAGGGGTTCACGATGTCCAGATCCACCAGACAGCACCTCTTGCCCTCCTCTGCCAGGGACAGCGCCAGGTTCACGGCAATATTGGTCTTGCCGCAACCGAAATGTCCCGCGATCACGGTGATGCGGTTTTGCAAAAGTCTTTTCATGGGTCTTAAAGTCCTCGGATGAGATCCCCGGCCTTGGCGTTTTCTACCCGCAGATAGAAGGCCATGCGGGGATGCTTGGTGTCGTTTATGGGGCTTCCGTCCTTGTCAAACAGCTCCGTGACGGTGATGTCCCGCCCGGTGGTGCCGGGGGAGAGCAGGTTGGCCCTGTCTCCGATCTGCATTTTGTTGAACTGCTCGCAAAGGGCAAGCCCCGTTTCGGGGTTATAGTCCTTGACCACCGCCAGAAAGGCGCGGTCCTTCAGATATACGTTATTCCCCACGATGTTGGCGTTTTCGTGAGGGTTGCCGTAAAAATAGCCGGTGGCGTACTCTCTGTGGGAGACGCTTTCCACCTCCGCCATGTAAGCGGGATCAAAGGGCTTGCCGTCGTAGTAATCGTCCAGCGCCATGCGGTAGGCGTTGGTCACCGCGGCGGTGTAATAAGCGCTTTTCACTCTGCCCTCGATCTTCAAAGAATCCAATCCTGCCTCGGCCAGCTCTCCGATATGGTCGATCATACACAGATCCTTGGAGGAGAAGAGATAGGTTCCGTATGCGTCCTGCTCCGCGGAGATCACGTCCTCGGGACGTTTTTCCTCGTGAACGTAATACTTCCAGCGGCAAGGCTGGGCGCAGGCGCCCCCGTTGGCATCCCTGCCTGCAAAATAGTTGGAAAGCAGACATCTTCCCGAATAGGAAACGCACATGGCGCCGTGGACGAAGGCCTCCAGCTCCAATTCCTCGGGAACGTTCTTACGGATGGCCTTGATCTCCGCCAGAGAAAGCTCTCTCGCCAGCACGATGCGCTTCACTCCCTGGCGGTGCCAGAAGCGGCAGGCGGCGGCGTTCACCGTGCTTGCCTGGGTGGAAAGGTGCAGTTCGGGATTCTTGGCGTTGGCCTTGATGCAATCCATCACCCCGGGGTCGGAAACGATGTAGGCGTCCGGCTTCAGCTCGTCCGCCTCCGCGATAAAGCGGGGAAGTTCGCCGAACTCCCCTTCGTGGGGCATGACGTTTACCGTCAGGTACACCTTCCTGCCCTTTTCGTGGGCGTAGGCGATGGCGGAGGCCAGGGATTCTTTTGTAAAGTTATCCGCCGCACGTCGCATCCCAAACCGCTCCAGGGCGCAATACACCGCGTCCGCACCGTAGTCCACGGCGAAACGGAGCTTTTCGGGATTCCCCGCGGGGGAAAGGATCTCGGGTTTTGTTCTTTTAGTCATTTTCTTCTTTTTCTGCCTTCAAAGCTGCGTTCTCTTGCCGCACCCGCTCCACGTTCTTCAGATGTCCCGGAAGGGTGGAGGCGTAATAGGTCTGCCCCAGGTCGTTGCTGACGAAGAAGAAGACGTCTATATATTCGCCGTCCTCATCGTAGGGAGGCGAAGGGTAGATGGCGGCAAGGATAGCGTCCAGACCTGCGTTGCAGATGGCTCCGGGAGGCAGTCCTTGGTTGATATAGGTGTTGTAGGGGCTGGGGAAGCTCTTATCGATCTGGGAGGCGTCCTGGATGCGGTCCATCCCCGCCAGCTCCAAGGCGTACTGAATGGTGGCGTCGCTTTCCAGCAGGGGGAAGGCCTCCTTGTGGGTGAGACGGTTGTGGAATACGTAGGAGATATACTCAAAATCCTCCGCCGTCTTGCCCTCCGCCTCCACCATGGAGGCAATGGTCACGATGTCGTCCAGGGTGTAGCCCTTCTCCTCGCAGAAGGATGCGTAGGTGGTCTTCCAGTCGATCCATACCTTGGAATTGAAGTTGTTCAGTAGCTTGTTGATGGCCAGATATTCCTCGGTATCGGTATAGAAGTCGTAGGTGTCGGGGTAGAGATAACCCTCCAGACGATAGACGCGGTCGGTATTCCATCCGTTTTCGTCCAGGATCCTCACAAACTCATGCTTGTAGGGATAGTTGTTGATGGCTTCGATAAACCCTTCCTTTGTGCCCACCCCGTTCTTTACGAACAGATCGATGATCTCGTCCACCGTAAAGCCCTCGGGGATGGTGAGGGTCACGATCTCACGCACCCGCACGGGAGTGGTGAGAGCCGCAAGAAGCTGGGAATAGTTCATGGAAACGTTCAGCGTATGCTCCCCGGAAATGAAGACCACTTCCTCGCCGTCTCCGTATTGATCCAGATAAATGGAGAACACCCAATCGTATTCGATGAGCCCGTATTCGTACAGGATCTGCGTGACCTCCTCCTTGGTGGCGTTTTCCGGCAGGGTGATGGTAATCTCCGCATCTCCCTTCACCAGGGCGAATACGTCGTTGCCGATGGTAAGCACGTAATAGGAAAGATACGCCGCACAGATCAGCACGATGACGATATACAAGGCTGCCTTCAGCAGGAAGCTCATGCCGGCGATTCCTCGCCACACCTTCCGCAGAAGGTTCAGCGGGAAGGGGAGGCGAAGCTCGTCCTCCTCGTCCTCTTCCTCCTCGGGGACAGGGGGCTCCTCCTCGGGCAGGGGAGGCTCACCTCCCGAGCTTTCGGAAAAATGGGAGGAAATACCGATGGCTTCCTCCGAAAGGGAATCCGCAAAATGGTTTTCCACCGCCTCGGGGGAGATCCCGATGGATTCCTCCTCCGACGTCGGCTCTGCCTGCACGGCGGCTCCGGCGGGAAGCTCCACTCTGGTCTTGGCCTCTACCACCCTGGTTTCGGCGGGGAGAGAGGGCTCCTCCGTTGGGGAGGGCTTTTCTTTTTTCTTCTTACGGTATTCCGCAAGGATCTCTTCCAATTCTTCGTTTTGGGAGAATCGTCCGTTTTCCATTGGGATCCCTCCTTATTGGATGACCGTGATCAAAAAGAACACGGCGATTAACACGAGAAAGCCGGGGGACAGGAACACCTTCGCCAGATGGGTGCGGTTCTTGGGTGGTAGGGCCTGGTCCGGAGGTTCCTGGGCGAATCTGAGATACTGAAGCTCCACGCAGTACAGGAATAAAAACAACGCTGCGCCGAACAGGATCGCCAGCAAAAAGCCTACGAAGAAGGCGCCGTTCTTCTGCATGATGATGTTCAAAAACTGGTCGGAGGTGAACACGCTGAGGGCGTTGTTCAACAGATGCAGCAGCATAGCGGGGATCACCGAGCGGGAGGCGGAGGTGATCACACCCAGCAGAATGCCTACGAACAGATACACGGGGAAGTTGGTCACGGAAAAATGAAGCATGGCGAAGCAGACGGCGGAGAACAGAATGGCGTTCCCCTGGCCCATGGAACGATATTCCGCCAGGATCACCCCGCGGAACAGCAATTCTTCGCACACCGCGGGGACGATCACCATAGATAACAGCACTCCGGCAAAGGGAAGCTCTCCCTCTCCCACGGAAAGGCCCTCAAAGAAGGCGGGGGTGGAGACGGATTGCTCCGCCACGGCACGGTAGAAATACGTGATCAGCAGGTTTCCCAGGATCAGCACGCATCCGCCGAACAGCGTCAGGGGGATATGGCGCATCTTCATGGGGGAGACCGGCATGGGGGTGGCCAGCTTCCGCTTCTTCAAAAGGTAATACAGCATACAGGGCACCAACAGCACTAGGATCTGTACCAGAGAAATGCTCATAAACAGATCCGAAACGTCGGTGGCCTCCGCCAACAGAAAGCGGGAAAAATGCATGGCGGCAAGGACGAACAGCACCAGCAGGGGTGCCGTGAGATGGGGCTGATTCCAGCGCACTCTTTTTTCTGCAGAGGGAATGCTTTCCATAATACCCTTGTCCTTTCCGTCGTTTTTTTGAAAAATACCTTACGCGTAACGGGTCTGCTCCTTCAGCACGGTTGCCGTCTCAAAGCCGAACAGCAATTCCACCAGGCGGAACCCGAATTCAAAGGAAACGCCCATGCCCTCGGCGGTGACGAAGATGTCGTCGTGCTCCACCTTCTTGCCGGTGCGGGTGCCTCCGGAGATCTCTTTTTCAAAGCCGGGATAGCAGGCGTACCGTCTGCCCTCTAGCAGACCCATCTTCCCCAGGATGGAGGGGGCGGCACAGATGGCGGCAACGTAAATACCGTTTTCCACGGCGTACTGCACCAAAGCCCGTACGGCAAAGCTGTCGCAAAGGGCTTCCGTGCCCTTCAGCCCGCCGGGGAGCATCACGCAGTTCAAATCGGTTTTGTCCAGACGATCCAGAGATACGTCGGTGCGGAAGGTAATGCCGTGGGCACCGGTGACGTATTCCTTGCCGTGGGCGGAGACCAGAACCACGTCTCCTCCTGCACGGCGCAAAAGGTCTGCAGGCACCAACGCTTCCGCTTCTTCAAATCCATCTGCCAACAAGATCGCGATCTTTACCATAGGGAAATACCTCGTTTCTTTTTAGTCGGAGAGCAGGGCTTCCACAGCACGGAGGATCTCTTTATGGATGTCCTCCCGGGTGCGAAGCGCCGTGCCTCTTGCACAGTCTATCTTTTTCCAGCCCAGCTTTTCAGCGGAATACAGCGCCGCCTTGTAGCTGTCGGACAAATGCCGCTTGTCATTCTCGTGGATATCCGTTTCCCGCCCGGTTTGGGAGGAGCGGCTTTTGATGAGCGCTTCCGAGACCTCCGGCGGTACGCACAGGTACAGCACCAGATCGGGCACAGGCAGACCCATCTTCCCGTATTCCAGGTCGAACAGCCATTCCAGGAATCCGTCGTAGTCCTCTGCGGGAAGCTTGGAAAGCTGATGCACCGCGTTGGCGGTGGTGTAGCGGTTGGCCAGGATCACCGTTCCCGCTTCGTAGTCCTTTTTCCAATCCAGCATGTAGGAGCAGTAGCGATCCACCCCGTAGAACACCGAGGCGGCGTAACCGTTCACCGCGTGGGGATCGTTGCCGAAGGCACCGCCCAGATACAGCTTCACTGCGGCACTCATCTTCTCGTCGTAGGTGGGGAAGGACACGGAACGGCAGGGGATGCCCTTTGCCTTCAAGGCCTCCTCCAGCAAACGGGTCTGGGTCTCTTTGCCCGAACCGTCCAGCCCGTCCAGGGCGATGAGGATGCCTTTTTTGCTTTGCTTTTCCATGGAACCTTTCCACCTCCGAAAGAAAACACTTCTTTAGTATAGTATTATACCACTTTACGGTGGAGATTGCAAGGGTTTGATGGAAAAATTCAAAATACCGCAACAAAAAACAGCGCCGCAATTCGCGACGCTGTCTGTCTTTAACGGTATTCCTCGGGTAAAAACTCCGCGGGGATGACGGACTGAACGGTTTTGTAAAGGTTCTCAATGGAGAACTTCCCGCCCTTGAGCGTTGTGGTACCCTTCTTCTTTTCGTACCAGGTCACACCGCTGGCCTTTACCAGCTCCTCGGTGTAATCCTTCAACTCGTAGATCTTAAAGTTGCGGTAGCCCGTATCCTTTTCGCCGTCTGCGCTTTCCTTGGTGTAGTGAAGCACCACGGGGGTGAGAATGGGATTCTCGATGGTGATCTCCCCGGTCTCGGCGCTCTTGCGTACGTCAAAGGAGAGCATACCCTCCAGCACGTTCAAGGCGTTTTGCATTCCGGAAACGAAGTTGCCCAGGGAGTAGGTCAACAGCATTTTATGACCGGTGATGTCGTTGGTCACCCATTTCATAGGCTGTAAGCAATGGGAATGGGTACCGATGACCACGTCCACCTCCAGCTCACAGAACAACTCGGCATAATTTCTCTGCTCCTGGTTCTGGGTGTAGCTGTCCTCGTAGCCCCAGTGAGCGGAGACGATCACCACGTCTGCCAAGGCGTGGGCCAGACCCACCTGACGGCGGATCAGCTCCTCGTCCAGATAGGGAATATAGGTCTCGGAATAACACTGAATGCCGTTGGTGGCGTAGGTGTAGGTGAGCAGAGCGAAGGTGATGCCCTCTTTCTCGTAAATCACGATATTGTTGGTGTCTGCCTCGTCCTTGTAATAGCCCAGAGGGGTCATCCCCAAGGACTTGTAGTAGGGGTCGGAATACTTCAACAGCTTATCGTTGCCGGAATCCAGCATATGGTTGTGGGCCATGTTGATAATGTCCACGCCCAGGGTTGCCAGATCTCTCGCCACCGCTATGGGGGTATTGAACTGGGGATATCCGTCGATCTTGGTGCCGGGGCCTCCGGAGAGGGTCTCCTGGTTGATGAAGCAGATGTCTGCGTTCTTCATGGTATCCGCCACGTATTCGTAAATGGGCAGGAAGTCGTAGTCCATCTCGTTGGTGGGCCAGGTCTTGTAATCCACCTTGGTGCCGTGGGCGGCGGCGTAATACTCCATCCCCGCGTAATACACGGAGGGGTGGATCAGGTTGTCCCCGCAGGCCACGAAGCTGACCACCGCATCCACGGGATCCTCGGGCAGGACGATGATGTCGGGGGCGCTGGATTCTCCCTCGCTTTCCTCCGGCAGAGAGATATCCTCGGGTGCGGAGCTTTCTTCATCGGGTAGGGAGATGGTCTCGGAGCTTTCGGGAGAGACGTCATCCGAGGAAGCGGTGCTTTCCGCAAAGGATTCGGTGGATTCTCCCCCCAGGGGATCTACGAAGGAACAGCCGCAGCAAAGCACCAGAATGCAAAGCAGGCAGGCGGTCAGACGCTTAAAAGGGAACATAATCAAAACCTCAAACTGCAGGGTTATTTTGCTTGGAAAAACAGTATACCAGTATTTCTATGGAATGTCAAGGGATTATTCTTGGACAAATTGTGAAAACATTCCCTGGGCGCGGCTGTCGCAAAGGGCGGTGATCACCGTGCCGTTTTCCGTGTATTCGGTATCGTGGACCGTGGCAAAGCGATACACCTCCGCCGCCTTCCCCGCCTGAGCGTGGGAGAAGAACAGCTTCAGGATCTTTTTACCCCCGTTCACCGTTTCCTCCAGCTTGTCCAGTAAAGCCTCGATCCCCGTGCCGGTAGCAGCGGAGATCTCCAAAGCGTTCCCGGGGAACAGTCCCTTGTCGGCGTCGGAGACCAGGTCGGTCTTGTTGTATACTTCAAGAATGGGTTTGTCTCCCGCACCCAATTCGCCGATCAGCTTTTCCGTCACGGCGCGCTTGCGGGTGCGTTCTCCCGCCTCCTCACTGCCGTCGGTGAGGCAGAGGATCACGTCGCAGTAGGTCAATTCCTCCAAGGTGGAGCGGAAGGCTCTCACCAGATGGGTGGGCAGACGGTCGATGAAGCCTACGGTGTCCGTCAACAGCACCTCCGTACCCCCGGGCAGGGTGAGCCTGCGGGTGGTGGGATCCAGGGTGGCGAACAGCTTGTCCTCCGCCAGAATGCCCGCGTCGGTGAGCCTGTTCAGCAGGGTGGATTTCCCCGCGTTGGTGTAGCCGATGATGGCCACGGTGGCCAGCCCCGACCGCATTCGTTGGGAGCGCTTGATGCCTCTGGTGCGTTCCAGCTCGTCCAGCTCCGCCTCCAGGGCCTCGATACGGCGGCGGATGTGACGGCGGTCGCTTTCCAGCTTGCTCTCACCGGGACCTCTGCTGCCGATGCCGCCGCCCTGACGGGAGAGCATCTTGCCCTTGCCCACCAAACGGGGCGCGGTATACCGCAGACAGGCGATCTCCACCTGGAGCTTTCCTTCCCCCGTGACGGCGTGCAGGGCGAAAATATCCAGAATCAGCATGGTGCGGTCGATGACGCGGATGCCCACGATCTCTTCCACCGCGGCGATCTGGGAGGGGGAAAGCTCGTTGTCAAACACCGCAAGGGTGATGGTGGGGTCGGCCTTCACCAGCTCCGCCACCTCCTCGCATTTACCGCTTCCGATATAGGTAGCCTTGTCGGGATGGGGTCTGTTCTGGATCACCGTGGCGGCTACCTCGCCTCCCGCGGTATCCAACAGCCGCTCCAATTCCGCCAGGGAGTTTTCGCATTCCGCGTCCTCTCTCCCCAGAGAAACGGCGATGAGTACCGCACGGGTGATCTCTTCTTTTTGTATGATGTTGGGTTCTGCCATAAGGAACTCCTTTCGTCTTGGCAAAAAATAACGGCGCACAAATCCTGTGCGCCGCAATCTTGTTGCTACTGTAATGGGGGAACTTACTTCAGGTTAAACTTCTTCTTGAACTTGTCAACACGTCCGCCGGCGTCAACAAACTTCTGCTTACCGGTGAAGAACGGATGGCACTTAGAGCAGATATCAACCTTCAGGTTCTCCTTAACGGACTTGGTGGCGTACACCGCACCGCAAGCGCAAGTGATGGTCGTGTTCTTGTAATCGGGATGGATGCCCTGCTTCATGATGGAATTCCTCGCTTTCTTCTTGGACCCGACATTTCCGGCGCCGGATCGATCAAATTTCATACGGGCGTCATTATAACACACAATTTTTCAAAAATCAATACCTTTTTTTGATTTTTTTGAAATTTTGCTTGCTTTTTTTCTCCCGATGGAGTATGATGAAGAAAACCTACGATAAAGGAAGTGTATTTTATGAAACTGACATACTTGGGCACCGCCGCCGCAGAGGGCTGGCCCGCATTGTTCTGCCGTTGCGAATACTGCGTGAAGGCGTTGGAAAGAGGGGGCAAGAACCTCCGCAGCCGTTCCCAGGCCTTGGTGAACGACGATCTGCTCATCGATTTTCCCGCAGATTCCTTCTCCCATATGCAACAGAACGGGCTGAACTTCTCCGCCGTGAAGGATCTGCTCATCACCCATTCCCACATGGATCATTTTTCTCCCACGGATCTCCATCTCCGTTCCACCAGCTACTACGCCCACAACCTCACCACCCCTCATCTGACCTTGCACGGCAACGAGCGGGTGATGAAGCTGTTGGAAAGAGAACGGATCACCCGTGAGGAGGAGCCCAACGATACCGGCATCACCGCCGTGTTGGTGGAGGCCTACAAGCCCTTCACCGCAGGGAAGTACCGGGTCACCGCTCTGCCCGCCTTCCACGCCATGAACGAGAAGGCCTTCGTCTACCTCATCGAGGACGGGGAAAAGACCTTGCTGTACCTCCACGACACCGGGGAGCTGTTCGACGAGGTGTACGAGTATCTTGCCGCCAACAAGGTGAAGGCGGATCTCATTTCCTACGACTGTACCTACGTGGCTCTGCCCTCCGGCGGCGGCCACATGGGGCTGGATTCCTGCCCCAAGGTACGGGCAAGATTGGCATCCATCGGCGTTGCCCACGAGAACACCGTCCACGTCATCAACCACTTCTCCCATAACGGCAAGCTGATCCACGACGAGCTGGAGCCTGCCGCAAAGGATCTGGGCTTCTTGACCTCCTACGACGGCATGGTGGTGGAATTCTGAAGATGACGACGGAAAACATCGATCTTCTGAAAAGATCCAGCTATTATTACGATCTTCCCGAGGAGCTCATCGCCCAGACACCCTCGGAAAAGCGGGACGGATCCCGTCTTTTGGTGCTGAACCGCGAAAGCGGAGAGGTCACCCAGGGGCATTTCTCCGACGTGCTTTCCTATTTCAAGAAAGGGGATTGTTTGGTGATCAACGACACCCGCGTCATTCCCGCCCGTATCTTCGGAACGGCAAGGGGGAGAACGGGGGAGATCGAAACGGTGCTTCTTTCCCGGGTGGAAAGCGAGGAGGGGGAGGTCTGGGAAGCCCTGACCAAGCCCGGCAAGAAGACCCGTATCGGGCAGATCGTGGAATATCCGGAAGGCCTTTCCGGGGAGGTCATCGGTATCCGTGAGGACGGCGTGCGGGTGATCCGCTTTACCTACCAAGGGGTGTTTTTGGAGGTGCTGGAGCGTATCGGGCTTATGCCTCTGCCTCCCTACATCAAGGCCCGCCTGGAGGACAAAAACCGTTACCAGACGGTGTACGCCCGCACCAACGGCTCCGCCGCCGCACCCACCGCGGGATTGCATTTTACCCCCGAATTGCTTGGGGAATTGGAGGCCAAAGGCGTGGAGATCGTCCGCGTTCTTTTGCACGTGGGACTCGGCACCTTCCGTCCCGTGAAAGAGGACGATATCTTGGCACACAAAATGCATTCGGAATACATCAAGGTCACTCCCGAGGCGGCGGAAGCCATCAACCGTACCAAGCAGAACGGGGGCAGAGTCTTCGCCGTGGGTACCACCAGCGTACGTACGCTGGAGTCCGTTACCGGGGAGGACGGGGTGGTGAAGCCCTTCGAGGGACACACCGAGATCTTCCTGTATCCCGGCAAAAAATTTCACGCCGTGGATGGGCTGATCACCAATTTTCACCTGCCGGAAAGCACCCTGATCATGCTGGTCTCCGCCTTCGCGGGGTATGAAAACACCATGAACGCATACCGCTTCGCCGTGGAGGAGCGCTTTCGCTTCTTCTCTTTCGGTGATGCCATGCTGATCGTGTGAATTTATGAAAGATTTTGGCAAGCTTCAATACCACTTTCGTCCGAAGAAGGGGTGGATCAACGACCCCAACGGGCTGGTGTACTTCAAGGGGTATTACCACGTGTTTTATCAGCACGCCCCCGATCATGAGATCCCCTGGAAGCAGCCCATGCATTGGGGACACGCCCGTACCAAGGATTTCCTTCATTGGGAGGAGCTTCCTGTGGCCCTCACCCCCGACCGCCCCTACGATACAGGCGGGTGCTGGTCGGGAACCGCCATCGTTAAGGACGATAAGCTGTACCTGTTTTACGCCGGCATTACGGAGGTCTCTACGGTGGCGGTGGCCGTCTCCGAGGACGGGATCCACTTTGAAAAATACCGACGGAACCCTGTGATCGCCACCTTCCCTCCCGAAGGAGGGCCGGATTTCCGTGACCCTGCCGTTAGCCGTATCGACGGCGTGTATTACTGCGTGGTGGCCTCGGGACATCCCGCCACCAAGACGGCAAGACTGCTATTGTACCGCAGTGAGGATCTGCTGGATTGGACGTTCTGCTCCGTGATGGCGGAGTGGGAAGAATCCAAGTATGCGGAATGTCCGTCTTTTATGCCCGCGGAAGAAGGGTGCCTCCTCACCGCCTCCGTCTGTCCTTTGGAAAAGGAGCATTTCTTCTCGGTGATGTACGGAGAACTGAAGGACGGCCGCTTCACCGTGAAGCACCGCGGTCAGGTGGACAAGGGGCCGGATCAGTACGCGGGGCAGGCCTTTCGGGATCACCTGCAAAGAAATTTGCTGATCACCTGGATCCCCGGCTGGAAATACAGCGGCTACGCCTCTGCGGATATCGGCTGTATGTCTGTTCCCAGAGAATTGAAGCAGGAAAACGGGCGGATCACCGCTTATCCCATCCCGGAGCTTCAATATCTTTTGAAGGACGAGGACCCCTGCCTGCAAAGGACGGAGAACGGCTTTATCGTGGCGCGGGAGGGCAGAGAGCCGCTGGTGTACCGGGGCGAGATCCGCAGTCTGAAGATCCTGCGGGACGCATACGTTGCGGAGATCTTCGTCAACGGCGGGGAAGAGGTCTTTTCCGTTTTGCTGTAAAAAATCAAAATTCTCTCCTTTTCCTCTTGACATTGACCTTGGGTCAAGTGTTATACTGAGGGCGGAAAGGAGAGGATTTCTTTTATGGAGCAGAAGCTTTTGGATATCAATACGGTGTGCCGTATGCTGGGCACCACCTCCCGCACCCTGCGTTTTTACGAGGAAAAAGGGATCGTCCAAAGCACCGTAAATCCTTTTTCCACCCGCAGACAGTACAGCATGGAGCAATTGGAGCAGATCAAAAAGGTGTTGGTTCTGCGCTCCCTGGGTCTGCCCGTGGCGGAGATCAGAAAATTGCAGCAGGAAAAGGGAGATCTGGGGCAAGCCATCCTGGAACGGCGTGCCAAGGTGATGGCTTCCATCACCACCAAGACCCGTGAGATCGCGCTGTTGAACGAGGCGTTGCAGATCCTTGAGCGGGGCGGGGACGTGTTTGCCCCAAGGAAATCTGCAGAGATGCAACGGAAGGAGCGGCTGAAGACTGTGGAGGTGTTTTCCGACGCCTTTCTGGCAGGAGAGCTGGAGATCTGTTACAGCTTCTTTGATGATGTTTTGCAGAAGGCTTTGCCTTTTGAGGACTTTGCCGCAGGTGCGAAGGAGACCTTGCGCCCGGTGGGAAACTATGTCTCCCGCGGGGTACGGTGGACGGGATATCTGCCCGACACCGTCTATATCGAGCTGGAATACGAGAACGTGGGCGTCTACCTTCAGCTTGTTTTTAAGGAGCATTTGATCCGGGGGATCTGGATGAGCTATTACGAACCGAAGGAGAAGTGATTATGGTTTTTTTATACGCTTTGGCCGCGCAGACGAGACACTTTACCATGCCTTGGTGGATAGGCGCTATCCTTGTGGGATTGGTGTTTCTGATCGCCCATCTTTACTGCGTGACGCGGAAATACCATTGTCCCAAATGCGGCAGCACCTTCCGCGTAAAGTGGTATGCCTTCTCTACTTGGTATCACACCGAAGATCGCAGAGTGGCAAAATGCCCACATTGCAAACGGAAGGGATTCTGTAAGTATGATTAAGAAAGAACGGTTTTTGATCCTGTGTTCTTGCTTGCTCGTAGCGTTGCTTGTTGCCGTTTTTCATGGGTATTGGCGCTTGACAGCCGGTTCCCTTTTGCCGTTGTTCTTTGTGCTTCTTTCTTTGGCTTTGGCGGTTTCTTTTCGGAAGGCGACGCCCCGGGAGGAGCAGACTGCCTACGGAAGCGATCTGACACCGGAGGAGCAGGGCTTGCTGGGGAAGTATACGTCTTTCGGCTTTGGCCTTTTGGCGCCTTGGCAGGGGATCTTTCTGTTCTTCTTTCCCACTGCTGTGAAGATGCTTTCCGTGTTGCTGTTTTTGGCAGGCGTTATCGCAGGGCCTTGCCTGTTCCGTGTGCGCCACGGTAAGGAGCTGAAGTCCCGTCTTCTCCGGGAACGATCGGAATTGGAGGAGCAACGCAGGAAAGAAGAATCCGGCAAATGGAAATGATCCCTCCCGAAAACGACAGTTTTCGGCAATCAAGTTTCTTTGAGGATTCTTAAGGGGCTTTCTTTTTCGAAAGAAAGCCCCTTAAGCGTTCTCCCGTCCCCCCAAAACGTCCGCGAAAAAAGCGGGCGTTTTCTTTGTCTTCCACTTGCTTTTTGGAAAGAGTTGTGATATAATATGGTACTTATTATTGGATCGTGTGGAAAGTCATGGAAAAAATACCCGTCTACGCCGTGGTGGGCCCCACCGCCTCGGGAAAAAGTGCATACGCCATCCGTCTGGCCAAGGAGCTGGATGGGGAAGTGATCAGCGGGGATTCCATGCAGATCTACCGCGGCATGGACATCGGCACCGCCAAGGCGAGCACGGCGGAACAGCAGGGAGTCCCCCACCATCTGCTGGACGTGGCGGAGATCACCGAGGGCTTTTCCGCAGGCAGGTTTATGGAGCTGGCCAAGGAAAAGATCGCCGAGATCCACGGAAGGGGGAAGACTCCCATTATTTGCGGCGGCACGGGATTGTATATCGAGCTACTGCTCACCGGGAAACGGCTTTCCGAGAACACCGCGGACGAAAAACTGCGGGAGGAGCTTTTGCAGTTTGCAAACGAACGGGGTAACGAGGCACTCCACGCAAGGCTTGCAGAACTTGACCCCAAGTCTGCGGAGAATATCCACCCCAACAACGTAAAGCGGGTGGTGAGAGCCCTGGAGATCGCCCTGACCACGGGAAATACCAAAAGCGAAGCGGACGAAAAGAGCAGAGAGGGGGAAAATCCCTACGCACCCACCATCATCCGCCTGACCTACGGAGACCGTGAGGGGCTTTACAAAAAGATCGACCTGCGGGTACGCAGGATGTTTGAGGAAGGCTTGGAGAACGAGGTACGCACCCTTTGGGAAAAGGGCCTGCGGGAAACGCCTACCGCCTCCCAGGCCATCGGATACAAGGAGTTTTACCCCTATTTTGACGGCGAAATATCCCTGGAGCAGGTGGAGGAAGACATCTGCCGTAACACCAGGCGCTACGCCAAACGGCAGGAGACCTGGTTCTCCAGAATGCATTACGACCAATTGATCACGCTTTAATTTTCAGACGAGGAGGGTTTTTATGGCAAAGATCAAACGTTTCTTTTCCCAGTTCGGCGTGACCGTACTGCTGGTGACCCTCTGCGTCTATCTGGTCTTGCAGTTGACCTTTGGCATCGGCGAAGTGGCTGAGGTGGAGCATACCACCTACGTCACCGTGCGGGATACCGTCCAGCTGGAGGCCTACCTCTTCCGTGACGAGACCCCGCTTTACAGCGGCACGGAGGGGATCGACTGCTTCCTGGTGGACGATGGCACAAGAGTTGCCAAGGGCACCAAGGTGGCCGTGACCTATACCGACGAAAACGATGCCTCCGTCCAGGAGCGGATCACCCGCATCAACCGTATGATCCGTATTCTGGAGCTTTCCAACCTCACCGAGGGCGTCCAGACCACCGACCTTGCCATCCTGGACAAACGGATCCTGGCATTGACGGTGGAGCACCTGCGGGATGTCGCCGACGGGGATCTTACCGCCGCTTTGCGGGGGGAGGAAGCCCTTTGGGTGGAGATGAACCGCCGACAGGCACTTTTGGAGGATAATTTTGATTATTCCAACCAGATCAACCTGCTCAAGCAGGAGAAGGCGGATCTGGAAGCCTCCCTGGCAGGGAGATCCGTCACCGTTTCCGCCCCCTCCGCAGGGTATTATTACCAGTCTGCGGACGGATACGAAAACGTCTTCACCATAGAGGCCCTGGAGACTCTGACGGTGGACAGCTTCGACGAACTGCTCCGATCCTCGGCTGACGGAGAGATCCTGACCCGCTCCTGCGGAAAGATGGCTCATTCTGCCGACTGGTACGTGGCTGTATCCTTGGACAAGCGTTCCGCCAGCGAGTATACGGAAGGAAAGACCTACGAGATGGTGTTCCCCTTCTCCACGGGGATGCGCCTGACCATGACGCTGGATAAAAAGGCGGTGCAGACCAACCGGGAACACGCCGTGCTGGTGTTCCGCTCCGGCCAATTGCCCGAGGGATTTGACTTCACCCGCCGCCAGACGGTACAACTGGTAGCGGGGACCTATTCCGGCATCCGGGTCAGTACCGACGCTCTGCGTATGCAGGACGGCGTACTGGGCTGTTACGTACTGGACGGCAACCACGTGATCTTCAAAAAAGCGGATATCATTTACCGGGAGGAGGAGTTTGCCGTCTGCCGCGTTCCCTTCAACAGCGTGAAGGGCAATCGGGACGACAAGGCCTTTATTTCCGAGGAATACGTTTCTCTGTACGATACGGTGGTGGTTTCTGCCGATGACCTGTACGAGGGGAAAGTGTTGCAGTAACGGAGGGTTTCTTTTGAACACCAGAGCAGAGATCAAAGAGAATATCGAAAAAGCCCTGCAGGCGGCAGACGGCAGAGCCAGAGTGCTTCTTGCTACCAAAACCGTGCCTGCGGAGCTGATCAATTACGCAGTTACCTGCGGCACCAACCTTATCGGAGAAAACAGGGTCCAGGAGCTTCTGGAAAAGTACGACGCTTTGGATAAGGATAAGATGGAGATCCATTTTATCGGCCATCTCCAGACCAATAAGGTGAAATACATCATCGACAAGGTCTCCATGATCCATTCGGTGGACAGCATCCCCCTGGCAAAGGAGATCGAAAAACAGGCGGCGAAGCGCGGCATCACCATGAAGGTGCTTATCGAGGTGAACATCGGGAACGAGCCGGGGAAGTCCGGGATCCCCTTTGAGGAAACGGAGACGTTTTTGGAAGCCCTTGAGGAATTTCCCCACCTTCTGCCCTGTGGATTGATGGTGATCCCGCCCAAAAGGGAGCTCCCCGAAGAAAATTTGCATTTTTTTGAAAAAATCTATCAAAAATTCATTGACATTCGGACAAAAAAAGAAGATAATAAGAATTGGGCAGTTTTGTCCGCGGGGATGAGCGGCGATTATGCGGAAGCGATCTCCTGCGGATCCAACCTGATCCGTCTGGGCAGCTTTGTGTTTGGCGCACGGAGCTACCCTACTTGAATTTGTAAAGAAAAGAATTTGTTATAAAAACCATCATGGAGGTATATCATGGGATTTTTAGGCCGTATCAACGAAATGTTTAAGGAAGACGAAAGCTATCTGGAGGAAGAGGAAAACTTCAACGTTGCCGACGACAACGCAGGGGAGACCTTTGAGGAAAAGTCTGCTCCCGCAGCAGCTCCCAAGTCCACCGGCGTAGGCTCTGCCGCTTCTCTGGAAATGAAGGTGGTCAAGCCCGAGCGTATGGACGCCGCCTTCGGCATCGGCGATCATCTTCTCGCAAGACGTACCGTGGTTCTGAACTTTGAGGATACCAACAAGGAGACCGTCCGCCGTATTCTGGATTTCCTTGGCGGCGTTGTGTTCGCTATCGAGGGCAACATCAAGAAGGTATCCGACTCTACCTATATCGTCACCCCCAAGCACGTTGACGTAACCGCAGACGTTCCTCCCCAGGCAGAGGCGCCCAAGTCCAGAGAGCTGTTCTGAGAGCCCTCTTTTCCCCCGTTTTTGCCAAGGAAAGTGAACTGAGTTGGAAGTTATTACGGTTATCAAGCTTGCCGTGTTGCTGTTCATAGAGGTCCTGGGTTACGCGATGTTGATCCGGGCAATCATATCTTTTCTCGGATTTGAGGAATCCATGGTCAATGTGATCTGCTACGCGGTATCGGAGCCTGTGGTGGCACCCGTCCGAAGTCTTTTGGACCGTGTCACCGGCCTCCGGGAAATCGGGATCGACTTCTCCTTTATGGCAACCTTTTTGCTGTTGGAGGTCGTCCGGATCTTTCTGCTGTCCTTCGCCTGAAAAGCAGGCAGGGAGAGCAGTTTTGCGGCGCAATTTTTTCCTCGCGGGGAGGAAGGCCGCCCCGCTTAATATTAACATTGAAAGGAACTTTGCAGGATGCTTGCACCACACGAACTGAAAAACAAGCCCTTCTCCAAATCCATCAAGGGGTACAACCCCGCAGAGGTGGATGAGTACATCGAGTTTCTCATAGGAAAGTATACCGAGGTATACCGCGAGAACAACGAGCTGGAACGGAAGCTCCACGTGGTCGTCACCAATCTGGACGAGATCAAGGACGAGGAGGAATCCATTCGGAGCACGCTGATCTCCGCGCAGAAGATGGCGGATAAGATCGTCAAGGACGCAACCGACCGTGCGGACGTGATCACAGGCGCCATCAAGGAGCGTTGTGATGCGGTGATCGCAGAGTTCAAGGAACAGCTGAAGGCCGAGAAGGAGGAGATGTGGGAGCTTCGCGCCCGCATCGTGGACTTCAAGAAGCAGCTGTTCGACCTGTACCGCGGTCATATCGAATCCATCAAGAACGTTTCCGTCAACGAGATCGACGAGATCGTTCTGCCCGAGGAGGATGCCGTGGTCGCCCGTATCTTCACCGACGTGAAGCAGGGCATCGAGGAAAGCGACACCGAGGCCAAAAAGGCGGCCAAGGACGAGCTGGAGGAGGAAAAGAGCTTTACCCTCACTCCCGACGCCCCCGCAGAAAAGAAGCTTTCCGCGGCGGAGGCCGAAGACGACTTCCTTCGCTTTATGATGGAAGACGGCGAGTAATAGTTAGCAGGAAAGGAAACGGCAAAGCCTTGCCGTTAGGAATAGACACATGAAAGATTACAAAGATACGTTGAATCTTCCCGTCACAGCCTTCCCCATGCGAGGGAATCTCCCCGCCAGAGAGCCGGAGATGAAAAAGCGCTGGGACGAGATGGATCTTT
Source organism: Clostridia bacterium (assembly GCA_017516825.1). GTDB lineage: Bacteria > Bacillota > Clostridia > Oscillospirales > CAG-382 > Coliplasma. The sequence continues at coordinate 37,967 of JAFXBC010000011.1, forward strand.
ACAAAAAGATGCTGGAGGTCAACGAGGGCAAGCCCTCCTTCCTCCTTCACGACGGCCCTCCCTTCTCCAACGGTAACATCCACATGGGCCACGTGATGAATAAGGTGCTGAAGGACATGGTGAACAAATCCAAATCCATGGCCGGCTTCCGCACCCCCTTCGTTCCCGGCTGGGATAACCACGGTATGCCCATCGAGAGCGCCATCATCAAGCAGTCCAAGCTGGACCGCAAGCGTATGTCCATCCCCGAGTTCCGCTCTGCCTGCAAGGACTTCGCCATGAAGTTCGTGAACCTGCAGAGAGAGTCCTTCGAGCGTCTGGGCATCGTGGGGGATTGGGACGAGCCCTACCTCACCATGAACCCCTCCTTCGAGGCGAAGGAAGTCAAGGTCTTCGGCAAGATGTTCGAAAACGGTTACATCTACAAGGGCTTGAAGCCCGTTTATTGGTGCGCCCACGACGAGACTGCTCTCGCCGAGGCGGAGATCGAGTACAAGGATGCTCCCTGTACCTCTATTTACGTGAAATTCCGTGTTGCGGACGACCGGGGTAAGCTGGCAGACAGAGTAGATCTTTCCAAGACCTATTTCGTGATCTGGACCACCACCCCCTGGACCCTGCCCGGTAACGTTGCCATTGCCGTTCATCCCCGTGAATCCTATTGCATCGTCCGCGTTGGCGAGGAGAATTACATCATCGCCGAGGCGTTGGTCAACGACACCATGGCAAACGCAGGGATCGAAAGCTACGAGATCCTTTGCAACGACCTTATTGGCTCCGATCTGGAGTACATGACCGCACAGCACCCCTTCCTGGACCGTACCAGCCAGCTTTGCGTGGCAGACTACGTTACCATGGACAGCGGTACCGGCTGCGTTCACACCGCTCCCGGCTACGGCGCGGAGGACTACCTCACCGGCATGAAGTACAAGCTGGAGATCCTGGTTCCCGTGGACGACAAGGGCTACCAGGGCGAGGCGGCAGGCAAGTTTGCAGGCCTGCGTTACGATGAGTCCAACCAAGCGATTCTGGAGGATATGAAGGAAACCGGCGCTCTGCTGGCTTCCAAGGAGATCATCCACCCCTATCCCCATTGCTGGAGATGTAAGCATCCCATCATCTTCCGTGCCACTCCCCAGTGGTTCTGCTCTGTGGAGGCCTTCCGCGAAGCGGCTGCAAAGGCTTGCGACAGCGTGACCTGGATGCCCGCGTGGGGCGGAGAGCGCATGGTTTCTATGATCAACGAGCGCGCAGACTGGTGTATCTCCCGTCAGCGCCATTGGGGTCTGCCCATTCCCGTCCTTTACTGTAAGGATTGCGGCAAGCCCATCTGTACCGAAGAGACCATCAACCACATCTCTGCCGTGTTTGAGGCCGAAGGCTCCAACGCATGGTTTGAGAGAGAAGCCGCCAGGCTTCTCCCCGAGGGCTTCGCTTGTCCCGATTGCGGATGCAAGTCCTTCGAAAAGGAGACCGATACCCTGGACGGCTGGTTTGACTCCGGCTCCACCCATTTCGACGTGCTGGATGGCAGAGACGGCCATTCCCGTCCCGCAGATCTGTATCTGGAGGGCGGCGATCAGTACCGCGGTTGGTTCCAGGCATCCCTGTTGACCGCCATCGGTTCAGGCCTGGAGGAGGCTCCTTATAAGGCGGTTCTCACCCACGGCTGGACGGTGGACGGCGAGGGTAAGGCAATGCACAAATCCCTGGGCAACGGCGTAGAGCCCGAGTCCATCATCAAGGTCTACGGCGCGGATATCCTCCGTCTGTGGGTGGCCTCCAGCGATTACCGTGTGGACGTTCGTTGCTCCGACGCCATCTTCAAGCAGTTGGCGGAAAGCTACCGTAAGATCCGTAACACCTGCCGTATCCTGCTGGCAAACCTGGGCACTCCCGACACCGATTTCGATCCCGCAAAGCACATGATCCCCGTGGATCGGATGGAGGAGATCGACCGTTGGGCCCTTTCCCGCCTGAACGAGCTGGTGGCAAACGCCCGCAAGGCCTACGACAATTACGAATTCCACGTCATCTGCCACGACGTTTTGAATTTCTGCGCTATCGATATGTCCAAGCTGTATATCGATATCACCAAGGATCGTTTGTACTGCAACCGCAAGGACGCTCCCGAGCGCCGCAGTGCCCAGACGGCGATGTATCTCATCGTCAAGTCCCTTGCCAAGCTGTTGGCACCCATCCTCTCCTTCACCGCAGAAGAGCTGTGGAGCTTTATGGCGCTGTCCGAGGGAGACAATACCGATTCCGTTCTGTGTAATGAACTGCCCTCCGTCAACGAGGCGTATAACTGTCCCGAGCTGGAGGCTAAGTACGAGGGTCTGTTCCGCTACCGCGACGACGTGATGAAGGCTTTGGAGATCGCCCGTGCCGCTAAGGTCATCGGTAAGTCTCTGGAGGCCAAGGTCACCCTTTACGGCAAGGCAGACAACGAGGCTATGAAGCTGTTCTCCGCTCATCTTGACGAGCTGGAGGAGCTGTTCATCGTCAGCAAGGTGGTGCTTTCCGGTGAGGAAGCTCCCGCAGAAGCCTTTACGGAAACCGAAAGCGGCGTTGCCGTTCTGGTAGAGGTGGCCGAAGGCGAGAAGTGCGTCCGTTGCTGGGCGTACCGTGACGATTGCACCCATGATGAGGAAGGGCAGTGCCTCTGCGCACGTTGCCGTGAGGCAGTATGCTGATCGCAGTCCTTTCCGTCCTCTTTGGCTCGGTGATCTTAGATCAGGTCACCAAGGCCATCGTGGTCTCCCAGCTGGAACTGTACGAGGAAGCGGCGTTCCTGCCCGGACTGGTACGGTTCTACCACACCCGCAACACCGGCGCGGCCTTCAGTATGTTCTCCGACAACCGTTGGGTGTTCATGGTGTTCTCTTTGATCGCCATGGTGCTGATGACCTATCTGCTGGTAAAGTTCCACGGAAGACATTGGATGCTTTCCGTTTCCCTGGCGGCTGTGCTGGGGGGCGGCATCGGCAACATGATCGACCGCGTGCTTTGCGGCTACGTAGTGGATTTTCTGGATTTTCAATTTATGAAGTTTGCCGTGTTCAACGTGGCGGATATCTTCGTCACCTGCGGCTCCGTTGCCCTGGCGGTGTACATCCTCTTTGTCGAACCTAAGGTGGAACGCCGTCTGCAGGAGCAAAAGGCGGCGGAAACCGTCCCGGAGGAGGCTCCCTGTGAAGGAAACGACGACGGTGACGAGTGATCGGTCCGGCAAACGGCTGGACGTTTGGCTTGCGGAAGCGGCGGAGATCAGCCGTTCCAGAGCCCAACAGCTTATCGAAGGCGGGGAAGTGCTGAAAAACGGCAAGGTCGCCAAAAAGCGGGATACGGTGTTCCAAGGGGACGAGGTGATTTACGAGATCCCCGAGCCCGAGGAGATCGAGGCCATTCCCCAGGATCTTCCCATTACCATCGTATATGAGGACGACCATTTGCTGGTGGTGGATAAGCCCCAGGGAATGGTGGTGCATCCTGCCCCGGGGAATCCCGACGGCACTTTGGTAAACGCCTTGCTGTACCATTGCAAAGGAAGGCTTTCTTCCATCAACGGCATGGTACGGCCGGGCATTGTCCACCGCATCGATAAGGATACCTCGGGTCTGCTCATCGTTGCCAAAACCGATGAAGCCCATCGGGGTCTGGCGGAGCAGATCGCTGTTCACAGCTTTGTCCGCCGCTACGAGGCGGTTTGCGTGGGCAGCTTCCGCGAGGAGGCAGGAACGGTGAACGCCCCCATCGGCAGGAGTAAGACCGATCGCAAGAAAATGGCGGTGACACAGGAAAACTCCAAGCCCGCCGTTACCCATTATCGGGTGTTGGGGGAAACGAAAAACAAGATGTATTCGCATTTGGAGCTCACTCTGGAAACAGGGCGCACCCACCAGATCCGCGTGCATATGGCCTATATGGGGCACCCCGTGGCGGGGGATCCCGTGTACGGCACCGAAAAGCACCGTTTGGGGCTTTCGGGACAATGTCTGTTTGCAAAATTTATTCAATTTACTCATCCCGTTACCGGTGCGGTTTTGGCTTTTGAAGCGGATCGCCCACAGTTTCTCAGAGAAACTCTGCAGAAGCTCGGGATCGGAGGCTAAACTCTAAAACATAGAGTTGGAAAGGCTTATTATGCAAAAGCAGGAACTTTTGATGCTTGCCGAAAAGGCGGCGGAAATCAGAAAATTGGCGGTAGACGCCATCTACCACGCCAAGTCCGGCCATCCCGGCGGCTCTCTGTCCATCGCAGAGATCGTGGCCTACCTTTATTTCAAGGAAATGAAGGTGGACGCGGCAAATCCCGCAGACCCGGAGCGCGACCGCTTCGTGTTGTCTAAAGGCCATTGCTGTCCCGCACTTTACGCCGCTCTGGCGATGAAAGGTTTCTTCCCCAAGGAGGATCTGAACACCCTTCGCCATTTGGGCAGCTATCTTTCCGGTCACCCGGATATGAAGAACGTCCCCGGTGTGGATATGTCCACCGGATCTCTGGGTCAGGGCATTTCCGCGGCAGCAGGCATGGCGCTGGCGGGCAAGCGGAACGGTAAGAGCTATCGCGTGTTCTCCATCCTGGGGGACGGCGAATGCCAGGAAGGCCAGGTTTGGGAGGCGGCAATGTTCTCCGCTCACTATAAGCTGGACAACCTGATCGCTTTCGTGGACTTTAACCACCTGCAGATCGACGGCGACGTCCGCGACGTTATGAATCCCACCCCCATCGACAAGAAGTTTGAGGCCTTCGGCTGGTACGTCCAGTGTATCGACGGACACGACTTTGCTCAGATCGAGGAGGCCGTTGCCAATGCCTGCAAGTCCGACAGACCCTCCGCCATCGTTTGCACCACGGTGAAGGGCAAGGGCGTCTCCTTCATGGAGAACAACTACGGCTGGCACGGCAAGGCACCCAAGGCTGAAGAATACGAGATCGCTATGAACGAGCTGAACGCAGCTCTTGCAGCGGCAAAGGAGGCTAACAATGGCTGAGAGAATCGCTACCCGTGTTGCTTACGGTAAGACGTTGGCCGCTCTGGGCGAGACCCGTCACTTTTTCGTCATGGATGCAGACCTTTCCGGCTCCACCCAGACCGCTATTTTCGGCAAGAAATTCCCCGATCGCTTTATCAACTGCGGTATCGCGGAAGCCAATATGATCTCTGCCGCCGCAGGTATTGCCGCCGCAGGGACCCCCGTGTTCTGCTCCAGCTTTGCCATGTTCGCTTGCGGACGAGCCTACGAGCAGATCCGTAACTCCGTGGCTTATCCCAAGCTGAACGTAAAGATCTGCGCTTCCCACGGCGGCATCACCGTTGGCGAGGACGGTGCCACTCACCAGTATTGCGAGGATCTGGCCATCATGCGCGCTACCCCCAACATGGTGGTGGCGAATCCTGCCGATGCCACCGAGACGGTGAAGGCTATCGAGGCGATCCTGGATTACGACGGCCCCGTTTACTGCCGTTTGGGCAGGTTTGCCGTTCCCGTGGTGTTTGACCCCGCTACCTATAAGTTCGAGCTGGGCAAGGGCAACGTTTTGGCTGACGGCAAGGACGTAGCCATCTTTGCCACCGGTATTATGAACGCCGCCGCTTTGGAGGCGAGAGAACAGTTGAAGGCTCACGGCGTGGATGCGGCCATCATCGATATCCACACCATCAAGCCCATCGACAGAGATCTTATCGCTCACTACGCCGCCAAGACCGGCGCCGTGGTTACCGTTGAAGAGCATAATATCATCGGCGGCTTGGGCAGTGCGGTGGCCGAGGTTCTGGCCGAGACCGTGCCCACCAAGATGGCCCGGGTTGGCATTGAGGACGTATTCGGCACTTCTGCTTCCGCAGAGGTTCTGCTGGATTACTACAAGCTCAACGCACAGGGCATCGTAGAGAAGACGCTCAAGCTTCTCGGAAAATAACAAACACGTGCCCACCCTCGGGTGGGCACACTTTGTATCACTAAGAGGTACCATATGACCGTACAAGAATTGGCTGTATACCTGGATGAACGGATTTCCGTATCCCTTTCCGAGCCCTGGGATAACGACGGACGGATGGTGATCCCCCACAGAGAGACCGAGGTCACGGGGGTGCTTTGCGCCCTGGATTGCACAAGCGGCGCCATCGCCCGTGCCAAGGAGCTGGGATGCAACGTGATCTTGACCCATCACCCCCTGATCTTCAAGCCCCTGGCAAGCCTTGCGGATACCGACAGCGTGGGGAAGCGGGTGATTGCCTGCGTGGAAAGCGGCATCGCCGTCCTTTCCTACCATACCCGCCTGGACTCCCTGGAGGGGGGCGTCAACGATTGCCTGGCAGAAGCCCTGGGCCTGCGGAATATCACCTCCTTCCTGCCTTACGGTAGGATCGGCGAGGTGGAGGAGCAGCCCTTTGAGACCTTCGCTTCCCACGTGGGCAAGGCGTTGGAAACGAAAGAGCTTTCCTTGGTGAAGGCGACGCCTGCCGTAAAGAAGGTTGCCTTGGTCTCCGGCAGCGGCAAGGATGAGATCCGTGAAGCGTTGGAAGCGGGGGCAGATACCTTCGTCACCGGGGAGGCCAACCACAGCAGTATGCTGGATTGCATGGAGCTGGGGCTGAATCTGATCTGCGCCACCCATTACGCCACCGAGCGGGTGGTACTGCCCTTCCTGCAGACTCTCGCAGAGGAGGCGGGGCTGAAGGCCGTTATTTACCCCTTCGCCAGGGAGGCGGAATATGGCATTTGACGGCTTCTTTTGTGTGGCGGTTGCCAATGAATTGAACGCGTGGGCAGGAGCCAAGGTGGAAAAGGTTCACCAAAGCGCCCCCTCTTGTATGTATCTTTGCCTGTATCGGGAGGGCAAGCGGGCCAATCTGATCCTTTCCGTGGCGGCCTCCCGCCCTCTTTTGGCCATCACCGCGGAGGACATCGCCAAGCCCAAGGATCCCACCCCCTTCTGTATGTTGTTCCGCAAGCATTTGCAAAACGGCAGGTTAACTTCCGTCTCCTGCGTGCCCCACGAGCGTATCGTGAAGCTTTCCTTCGCCTGCGCCGACGAATTGGGCTTCCTGCGGGAGAAGACCCTGTACGCGGAGATGATGGGGAAGTATTCCAATCTGATCTTAGTCAATGAGGACGGCAGGATCGTGGGGGCAACCTCCACGGCAGACCTCACCGCCTCCGTGCGCCAGGTGATGCCGGGGATGCCCTACGAATTGCCCGCCCCGCAAGAAAAATTCGACGCCCTCACCGTGACGGAAAGTGATTTCTTCGCCCTGCTGGCGGTGAATCGGGAGCTGACCTTCGACCGCTTCCTGGTGTCCAAGTTCTTCGCCTTTTCCCCCGCCGTAGCAAGGGAGATCTCCTTCCTGGCCTCGGGGAATACCGAGACTTTTATCAGCCAGCTGAACTTCACCCACGCCTGGGAAAGCTTTTCCTCCGTGATCGCCCGCATACGGGAAAACGACTATCTCCCTTCTGCGGTATACAACGGAGAGAAGGGCGTGGAGTACGCCTACATTCCCCTCACCCAGTACGGCGGCATGACGGTGAAGACCTACCAAAGCTTTTCTTCGCTTCTGCTTTCCTATTTCGCCTCCAAGGAGGAGACGGTGAACATCCGCTCCTACGCGGCGGATATTCTCAAAACGGTGAATAATCACCTTGCCAGAGAAGAAAAGAAAATAGGTCTGCAGAAAAAGGAACTGCTGGATTGTGAAAAGCGGGAGACCCTGCGGAAAAACGGCGACCTGCTCATGGCAAACCTGTATCGTTTGAAAAGCGGTATGACCTCCGTGGTGGTGAACGACTACGAGACCGGGGAGGACCTGGAAATTTCCATGGATGGCAGACTCACCCCCGTGCAGAACGCCCAGAACTACTACAAAAAGTACGCCAAGATGAAGCGTGCCGCCGAGGCGTTGACGGAACAGCTTTTGCTCACGGAGGGAAAGATCCACCATCTGGAAAGCGTTCTGGACGCCGTGGCCCGTGCCGGCGAGCTTACCGATTTAGAGGAGATCCGCAGGGAGCTGATGGAAACCGGCTTTTTGAAGTCCCACGCCGTGGGCAACCCCAAAAAGAAAAAGCAAGGGCTTTCCAAGCCCCTCACCTATACCACCACCGACGGCATGACCGTCCGCGTGGGGCGTAACAACCTGCAAAACGATGCCTTGACCGCCTCTGCGGAGAAAAAGGATCTGTGGTTCCATATCAAGAAGTTCCACGGCTCCCACGTGATCCTGGTGACGAACGGCGTGGAGCCCACCGACCGTGACTACACCGAAGCCGCCATGCTGGCCGCCTTCCACAGCGAAAAGAAGGGGAGCTCCAACGTGGAGGTGGATTATACCCGTGTGAAGTTTTTACGCAAGCCTGCGGGAAGCGCCCCGGGCTTCGTGACCTACGAGACCTATTACAGCGCCGTGGTAGACGCGGTGGATCCCTTTGCAAAAGGAGAATAAACAATGGCAAAAATGAAATGGAAGGGCGGCACCATGATGTCTCCCGTTCCCGCGGTGCTGGTAAGCTGTGCCGACGGGGAAAAGAAAAATCTGTTTACCGTGGCATGGACGGGCATCGTATGCTCCAACCCGCCCCGTACCTACGTTTCCGTTCGTCCCGAGCGGTATTCCTACGAGCTGATCAAAAACAGTGGGGAATTCTGTATCAACCTGCCCACCTCCTACCTGGTGAAGGCGGTGGACTTCTGCGGCGTGCGAAGCGGCAGAGATATGGATAAGTTCGAGATGTGCCGTCTCACCCCCGAAGCCTCCCAGACGGTCTCCTGCCCCTCCGTGGCGGAATGTCCCATCACCCTGGAATGCAAGGTGTTCGAGGAAAAGGATCTGGGCAGCCACACCATGTTCCTTGCGGACATCACCGCCGTAACGGTGGATGAAAGCATTGTGGGCGAGGATGGCAAGATGCACCTGGAGAAGGCGCACCCCATGGCCTACGGACACGGCACCTATTACACCCTGGGGAAACGGATCGGCAAGTTCGGCTATTCCGTGAAGAAACGCAAATGACCTCCGTCGTATTGATCCACGTGGGGGATTTTCGGGAATCCTACTTCCGCGAGGCGGAGGCGGAATACAAAAAACGTCTGCAGAAGTATTGCACCTACCGCACGGTTTGCATTGCGGAAGAGCGTGTCCCCGACGAAAACAACCAAACCCACATCAAGCGCGCCTTGGAAAAGGAGGCGGAAAAGATCCGTGCCGCCATCCCGCCCCACCATACCAAGATCGCTTTGTGCGTGGAGGGGAAACAGCTTTCCTCCGAGGGGCTTGCAAAGCTGATGGGGGAAAAGACCTTGGAAGGCGGGCTGTGCTTTGTCATCGGCAGCAGCCACGGGCTGGACGAGACTCTCAAAAAGGAATGTCCCGTAAAGCTTTCCTTCTCCCAAATGACCTTCCCGCACCGCATCGCCCGCATTCTGCTGGCGGAGCAGGTGTACCGCGGCTTCACCATCCTGGCAGGGACAGGCTACCACAAATAATCTGTATAAAAAAGCTTCTTTTCGGTCTATACTAAGTTTACCAACCGAAAGGAGCTTTTTCTATGTCCAATTCCAAAAACCAAAAGAACCAAGCCAAGAACCAAAAGAACGACTGCAAGAATCAGCAAAATCAGCAAAACCAGCAAAATCAGAATCAGCAGAACAAAAGCAAAATGCAAAATGAAAAGAGCAAGGAACAGCTCTACGACTTCTGATCCTCTCTCTGCCCGCCCTCCTCGGAGGGCGGATATTTTTTTGCGTGAGAAGAACTTTTGTTCGATTCTCTATTGCAATCGTGAAAAAAGTATGATATAATCAGTTTCACAAGGAGGGGAGACGTCCATGACCTTGGAAGAACTGAAGATCCGCCAAATGACCAACCAATATCTGATCCGAAAGGGCACAAAGGAAACCGTGGTTCGTGACCTTTGCGGGGTGCAAGCCCAATTTTTGGGGAACGCCATCCACTCTCTGAAGATCCGTTGCCATGATTTTGAAGAATCCACGGTAAAAGACGGCCTGGCGAAAAACTGGACGTTGCGCGGTACCGTCCACGTTTTCTCGGAGAAGGATCTACCCCTGTTCATCCGTTTTGGCAACGGGGCGGACTACCGCAGAAATCAATGGAACGGCTACACCTTCTGGAATCAGCGGGACAAATGGGCACTTTCCCCGGAGCGTCAGGCTTACCTTTCCGGTGTGATCCTGGAGGCTTTGGGAAACGGCTCAAAGACCCGTGAAGAGCTGAAGGAGATCTGTCGGGAAAAGGGCATGACCTACCCGGAGGAGACCTGTATGTTTGAGCCCTGGGGCGGCGGGATCTGCGAGCTTTGCAAGCGGGGCTTTATGCAGTACGTGGTGCAGGAAAAGAAGGCTTACTGCCTGTCGCCTGCCTTCACCCCCATGGAAGACGAGGAAGCACAGCTTGAGATCGCAAGGCGGTATTTCACTCACATCGCCCCTGCCACCATCCACGACGCCATGTATTTCCTGGGGGCAAAGCAGGTGGAGGTGAAAAGGTGGCTCTCCCTGCTGTCTGTGGAAAGCACCACCCTGGAGGGCAAGACCTATTTCTACATTGAAAACGGAAAATCCTACGACGAAGCTATCCCCAAGTGCGTCTTCCTTGCAGGATTCGACCAATTGATGTTGGGTTATCAGAAAAAAGAAAGCCTGTATCTGCCGCAGGAGCATCTCCGCGGGATCTTCAACTTGGCGGGGATCGTGATGCCTGCCCTCCTTTTGGACGGCCGCGTGGCGGGGAAGTGGAAAAAGAAAAACACCAAGCTCACCGTCACCTTGTTTGAGCAGGTGAGGGCGGAGGACAGAAAAGCCATCGTCTCCCACGGGGAAGCCCTTTGGAGCGACCTGAAGAAGATCGAGTTTGAGGAGTAAAATCATGCTGACCCTGAAAAACAAAAACCTTTGTTATTCCTACGTGATGGGGATGAAGGACGAGATCTTTTCCCTGAAGGAGCAGGGCTTTACCGTCTGCCGGGACGGGGAGAACTACACCGTGACCTTCCCGAAGGAACTGGCCTCCCTGTGGGAAATGTTCGTTTCTTCTCATTTGCCCCGGGACTATTGGAACGAGTATCTTGCCGACGGCCGTGTGGTGTTCCTTTTCTCCTTGGAAGCGGGGATCAAACGCGTTGTAGTGGAAGCCGACTCCCACCCGGAGGTGCTTTCCCTTTGCGAAGCGCTTTGCGGGTGTGAGTTCCCGTCCTTGCAAGAAATGCTCTTGGGAAATTGGTTTTATAGGCAAGCGATAGGAGGAACCCCATGACGAAAACCGAGATCTGCCAACCGATCTACGATACGTATCATGCAATAAACGCCGCCCTGCAGGGGGATGACCTTGGGTTGATCAAAAAGCTGGCCTTGGAGCTTCACGCCATGACCCATCCGAGGGAGGTTTCCGGGAGCGATATTCCCACCATTGCCGACACCGTTTTTGACTATATGCGTTGCGGCCACCGGAATCTTTTGGTTCCCCGGGAGGATTACGAAACGGATCTCCACTATGCGGGGACGAAGACCGTCCCTCTGTGCTGGTACTTCTGGCATACCTACCGCATCGAAGACCTGGTGAGCAATCTTCTCATGTGCAACCAAAACCAGATCTTCGACAGCACGTGGCAAAAGGCGATAAACGCCCCCATCACCGACACGGGCAACGCCTTGAACGAGGAGGAAGCCATTGCCTTGGGCAAGGCGTTGGATCTCAACGCGCTGTACGAATACATGATCGAGGTGGGGAGGAACACCCGCAGGGTGATCGAAGGCTTGTCCCTTGAGGAGATCCGTTCCATGGTTCCCGAGGAATGGGTGATGCGTATTCTGGAGGAAGGGGGCGTCACCACAGACTTCCGATCTGTGTGGCTGTTGGTCTTCTGGGGCAGACTCACCCGCGGCGGCATGATCCTGACCCCGCTGACCTCCCACCATATGATGCACCTCCCCGCGTGCTTGGAAAAAATATTGAACGAACGATTTATATAGATTGGAAAAAAGGAGAAAGAATTATGAAAACTACGTTTGAAAAAGCAAGAGAATTTATTTACCGCAATGCAAGACCGCTGGATCTTGCCCGTTTTCAGTATCATTTTGAAAACGGTAGCAAAGCAGCGGTGATGAACGCCTTGTCATATTATCAAAACGAAGACGGCGGATTTGGTCACGCAGTGGAAGCGGATTGCTGGAACCCGAATTCGATACCTTTGCACTCCGGCTCGGCAGGTGATATTATTGCCCGGGAAATCGATTTCGAAGATAGCAAGCATCCCGTTGTCCAAGGTCTTTTGAAATGGTATGCAAGCGGCGCTTATTTTGACGGAAAAAAGTGGGCAATTACCGCAGAAAGTAATAACGATTATCCACATGCACCGTGGTGGCATACAGATAGCGTTAGTTCTTGTCATACGGATTATAACGGAACTGCTCAAATCGCAGGTTTTATCGTTCGCTATGCCGACAGGGAAAGCGATCTGTTCCGGCTCGGCGTTCGTATCGCCAACGAAGCCATTGAGGCTCTTTCCCCCGACGAGATCAGAGATATGCATACCTGCACCTGCTATATGAGAATGGCAGATCTTTTTGAAAAAGCGGGTGCAACGGACTGTATCGCGTTCGACGAGTTGAAGGAAAAGCTTCATAAGTCTATCCATAAACTCATCGTTACCGACACCTCGCAATGGAACGGTTACGTTTGTCAACCATCCTGCTTTATCAATTCCAATAAGAGCGAGTATTATCCCGAGAACAAAGAGATCGCTGATTATGAGTGCGAATATATCATGAAGACGCAGTTCGATGACGGATCCTGGAATATCGGTTGGAATTGGGGCGGCAACTATCCCGACGAATGGGCAATCAGTAAGAACTGGTGGAAATCCCAATGGATCATTCAGAATCTGCTGTATTTGAAAGGCTTCGGAAAGATATAATAAGGAGAACTTATATATGATTAAGCGTCTGCCCACCCATTGCGGCGATGAAACCTGCCCTTCTTGCGTTGTTGCGGGAGATTATATCTTTCTTGCCCACCATGCGGGCGGGTTTGAAAAGAAGGATATTGCATATCAAACGAGAGTTGCTTTTGAAGCCATGAAAAATACCCTTGCGTCCGTTGGCGCGACGCCGGATGATATGGTGCAACTGAATTATTACATCAAAAATACCGAGGATTTCCGTGCGGGACGTGATGTTTTCACCGAGTTCTTTCCCAACGGTGCGCCTGCCAGAATGACTGTGGTGACTCAATTCCTTGACGATAACTGCCTCTGTCAAATCGACGGTATTGCGTACAAACCGAACAGGGAGAGATAACCAACGGACGGTAGAATCAATAAGATTATTGGCGCAAATAGGGATATCGATTTTTCCAATCCGTCTTTTGGAAATTCAATGTGTCCTTGGAATATTGCGGAGAACACCATGGAGAAGTTTGAAAAAGGGATCCTTTTTCAAACATGATTTTGTGGCATCGCCTACAAAATCATTAGCAACCGCCCGTAAGAAGCGGGCTGCGAAAGGAATGGTCATAACTATGAAAAAATGGGTTACGGAAGATTGGCAGTTTGAGCTGACCGCCGTGGAAGGCAGTGCAGGGAATTGCAGGCTGGGCTTGGAAAAAGGGGATCGTTTCATTTTCTCTTATGAATGTCCCGCGGGGATCTGCCCCAGAGTGATGAACGAATTGTTTACCTGGTGCGAGGTCGTTCGTTGCGGTGGAGATTTTACCCATCGGGGGAGCAAGGAAAAGTACGAAATGGAGCTTCGATGCCCCTGCGGAAGCATCCTGTTCCGCCTCAAAGCCCTGCCCATCAATCGGGACGAAAACGGAGATCCTCTCCCCAACGGTGCGAGACCGCGGGATTAAACGACGGTAGAGTGTATATAAAGACGGCACGGGCACCATGAATCCTGTGGTGCCCGTGTCTCGGTTTTCAGTTTTTGTTCAACAGCGCGGCGAAGGCTTCGGAATCTTTCAGAGAATGGAACGCTTTGTTGCTTGCCACGCTTGCCTTTAAGCGGCCGACCAATTCTTGGTAGGGGTGGACTGCCGGCCCGGACTGACAGACTCGGTATCCGAAGGTCTCGCATCTGCGCAGAAGCGAGGACGAAGGCGTGCCGTACGGGATGCTGTCATGCTTTTCTGCCAGTGCAAACGCTTTTTCCAAATGCGCCACCGCCGCCTCCTGCCGTGCATTTTCGGTGCAAAGCTCCGCCATGCGGCAATGAAGCTCTGCTTGCATTTTCAGAGAGGCGGTATCGTCGCCGCTCTCGAACAGAACCTCCAAGAGCGACACGCATTTTTCCAAAAGCTGAAGCTGTTGCTCAAAAGAATAATACGGCAGTATTTTCTCAATGCTGCGGTGAAAATCTTCTCCGTATTTTGCCACGATATTCAAAAGAACGTGGTGAACCAACGCCTCCCCCTCCAACAGGTCTCTCAAAACCTCTCTGCGGGATTGCCCGGGCAAGGGGAGCGTTCGGGCCAATTGAAGCGCCTTTTCGCTGTCTCCTGCGGATGCATAAGCATAGCACAAATCTGCCCGTACCCGGTTCAGAATGGCGGGGTCCTTGCAGTTCAGCAACAGATATTCTCCCAGCTCAATACTCCGACGAGGCGCAATGCGGCAGCCGCCGTAAACGATCCACGCCATCAAGCGGTGATTGTTGGGGAATTTCTTCAGCCCGCTTTCCGCCTCTGCCAATAAGGCGGGGTAGTCTCTTTTTGCGTCCAACAGCCGCAATGTTTCGATGAGCTCCTCCGCCGCCTTTTCTTCTTCCCATCGGTTGGCGCCGATCAATTCGTCCACCGTGATATGGAAGAAGCTTGCGATGGCGGGCAACAGCTCCAAATCGGGATACGTTTCGCCACGTTCCCACTTGCTGACGGCTTGAAAGCTGACACCAAGGCGGTCTGCTAAGCATTCTTGGGATAATTTCAAATTTCGTCTGTGTTCGCGGATATTCTCTGCGATCGTAAGTTTCATACCGTTCTCCTTGTGAGGATTGATTCAGCGGTACCTGCTGTGTATACATTCTAACACACCGTACTGTCATTGGTCAATAACCCTTTTTTTGAAGCGTATTCAACCATTGATAGAATGTTTCCACCGGAGGATTGCTTCATGCACTTCGTCAATGCAAAAGGGATCTTATCCCAACACAACGGAATGAATATTTACCGCGGGTGTACCCACGGATGCATTTACTGCGACAGCCGTTCTGCCTGTTATCAAATGCCCCACGATTTTGAGGATATCGAGGTGAAGCAAAACGCTCCCGAACTGTTGGAGCAAGCCCTGCGGCGGAAGCGGAACAAATGCATGATCGGTACGGGGGCTATGTGCGACCCGTATATGCATTGCGAGGCGGAGCTGATGCTCACCCGCCGTTGCCTGGAGATCATCGACCGCTACCACTTCGGGGTGGCGTTGCAGACGAAATCCGATCTGGTACTGCGGGATCTGGATCTCCTCAAAAGCATTCACGCCCATTCCAAGGCCGTGGTGCAAATGACCCTGACCACTTACGACGAAGCGCTTTGCCGCATCGTGGAGCCGAACGTCTGCACCACCAAACGGCGGTACGAGGTCTTGAAGCGCCTTCAAAAGGAGGGCATCCCCACGGTGGTTTGGCTCACTCCGCTTCTGCCCTACATCAACGACACCCCGGAGAACGTGCGGGGGATCCTGAGCTACTGTTTTGACGCAGGGGTGAAGGGGATCCTTACCTTCGGCGAGGGCGGTATGACCCTGCGGGAAGGGGATCGGGAATACTACTATGCCGCTTTGGATCGGCATTTCCCGGGGTTGAAGCAGAGGTATATCCGGCGATACGGGATGGAGTACCAACTCCCTTCGGACAGGGGCAGATATCTGATGCACATCGTCCGCGAGGAATGCAAAGCCCACGGCGTCATGTGCGACCAAAACGAGATCTTCGGATATCTGTTTGCGTATCCAAAGAAATACGAGCAATTGAGCTTGTTTTAAAGAAGCCGAGGTCGCCCCTCGGCTGTTTGTTTGAAAAGCTTTGTCCATTTTTCGTGTTTTCATTCGTATTATTTACAGAAGCAGATCTTTAGGAAAAGAGGTGCAAACGTGAACCGTTTGACGTGTGAAATTCATTGCAATCGAGCCTTGTGCAAAATATCGGAAGGCGATCTGTCTGCTCTTACCGTGGTATACGATTGTATGGCGCGTCGGATGTTTGCGTTGGCGCTTTCTATCTTAAAGAACTATGCCGACGCAGAAGATGCCACGCAGGACGCCTTTTTGAAGGTGATCCAAAGCATTGGCACTTATCGCAAGGACGGGAACGCTGTGGCGTGGCTGTTGTCCATCACCCGAAACGCCGCCATTGATCTGATGCGGAAGCGAAAGGATTCGATTTCCGTGGAGACGTTTTTCGGGGATGCGGAGCCCTCCGAGCGCAAGGATCCGGTAGAGCGGCTGGCCTTGGAGGAGGCGTTCATGTCTCTGGAGCGGGAGGATCGGGAGATCTTAACATTGAAGATCTACGGCGGGCTGAAGTTCCGGGAGATCAGCGATCAAATGGGACTTCCGCTGACCACTGTACAGAAGCGGTACCAACGGGCCTTGCAAAAACTGAAAACACAATTGAGGTGATTTGATGAAACCGAAAAAGCAAGTGAAAACCTATTTTGACACCTTGAAGATCCCTTCCGCAAGCAAGCTCCTCCCTGCAGAGGCACAGCAGGCCGCCGCAAGGCAAGAAATCCGCCCCTGCCAAAGACAGTGGGGGAGGGTGGCCGCGGTAAGTCTCTGCTTGTGCGTCGTGACGATCGGCCTTTTCGTAGGACTTGGCCGTCCCTCCGTTCCGCCCCCCGTAGTGACTCCCTCGGAGGACGTTTCTCCAAATGAGCTTTCTTCTTTGCCTGCCGAGAGTGAAACACCCTCTGCGGAAACTTCTGCCTCCACGGAACCTCCCGAAGAATCGGAAAACTCCGCCGACAGCCCCGTGGAGCCTCCCGAAACCATAAAGATTATCGGCAGTACCGTACCGGGAGAATTCGCGGGAGATATGTATCGCCCCGACGGGTATCACGAGAAGATCGGATCTGCCCTTGCCATCATGCTTTCTATGAACGCGGAATCGGAAACCAGATTCAACGTTCTCGTTACAACAAACGATCTGATCGATCTGAAAGCCTTCCTTTTGGAGACTTTAGAAATGGAGGAGGCCGTTTCCGTGGAGCTCAACGGCAGCTTTGTCGCCGAATCCTGCTACGTCCGCGCAACGGAAGCACAGATTCAAGAGCTGACACGTTTCGGCTTGCGGTGCTCCTATATCGGCAGCGGCTTGGGATCCCACCTGGATGTGGATTGGGAGACGGAGGAGGGTAAGAGAGCGTATTGTGAGCTGTTTGGAGATCTGTACACCTTTAGCAAACAGGGGATCTCCTACGATCCCGATATAGGCACAGCAGAATAAATCCAAGAGCCGAGGTCACCCCTCGGCTTTTTTCATTGACAAATTCATTTTAATGTGTTAAACTGAAAAAAACGAATACAGGAAGGAATCATTTATGAAAAAACGTTTGATCCCGTTGCTTCTGATCCTGACCTTGCTTTTGGGGGCTTGTGCCACCGCACCTGTGGACACCTCCTCGGAACCTGCGGACACTTCCTCGGAAGTGAGCGCGGAAGCAAGCACAGAAGTCAGCGACGAAACATCATCTGAAGAAAGCGGTGAAGACATGCCCAACCAACCCATCGTCCGTCCCACGGATTACCCCACTCTGTGCGGTAACTTTATGCAGCCCGGGGCGTTTAAGAATTATTCTGCCCAGCAGATGAAATCCCACCTCCAGACCATGTACGACGTGGGCATCGACATTCTGATCCTCCAGTGGTCTTTTGAGAACACAAGCGACGGCGTGACAAGCGTTTACTACGACGCTTCCTTTGAGTCTGCGGACAAGTCGTCTCTTTACAACGAAAGCGGCAAGAACCTGCTGGGGAACATCCTGAAGGCCGCCGAGGAGGTTGGCGTAAAGGTGTTTGTAGGCCTCAATAACAACGACGAGTGGTGGGAAAAGGCTGTTTCCGACCGTTCCTGGCTTGCCGATCAGGCAGATTTGGGTATCAAGGGCGCAAAGCAGATCTACGATACCTATAAAGAACAGTACCCCAACGCACTTTACGGCTGGTACTTCGTATTTGAAATGTATAATACCGCAACAACCCAGACCATGATGGAAAACGCAGCATTCCTGCTGAACGGATTCTGTGACGGCTTGACGGAGATCGATGGGGAAATGCCCATGATGCTCTCTCCCTTCCTTTCCGCTTACGGCACCGAGCCCGAGGTCACAGGTCAGCAGTGGAAGGAGATCTTCGCCATGACCCGCTTCCGCGATGGCGACATCTTCTGTTGCCAGGATTCCGTGGGTGCAGGCTACATCTCCATCGACCAGCTGGAGGGTTATTACAGAGAGATCAAGAAAGCGGTAGATACCAAGGAAGGTCTGCACTTCTGGGCCAACAATGAGGATTTTGACCTGTCCAACAGCAGCACCGCGCCTTTGAATCGCTTTTTGAAGCAGCTGCAGATCTCTTCTTCCTACGTGGAAGCGCACGTTACCTTTGCATACTCTCATTATCAGCATCCCGATATGGGAAAGACCGGTTATCACAACGCCTATAAAACCTATTACGAGACGGGAAAACTCCCCGAAAATACGTTGACCGCGCCCGAAGTAAGCTTCGATATGGAGGAGGATGGTTCCGCCGTCACTCTGAGCGGTTCTATTCAAAACCCCGATAAGACCGTAGCGGGCATTCGTATCCTTAAGAACGGCGAGGAGCTCCAGGTGATTGACCTCACCCGCGAGTACGGCAAATCTTCCATCAGCTTCTCCTTCACCGATCACGACAATGCGGGAAGCGGTACTGCAGAATACGAGATCTGCGGTATTGACTACTGCGGCAGTGACGGCCCCGCCGCAAAGCTCACCGTGTCCTTTGTAACGCGAAACGGCGTGAACGTTGCCGAGGGCAAGAGCTACACCATGCTGAAACAGCCTGAAGCCAACTACCCCGACGAGGTGGGAAATGCCTTCACCGACGGCAAGCTGGGCGAACCCACCTACGGCGATAAGGCATGGTCCGGCTTCCTGGGCAGACCCGAGTTCGTCATCGACCTGGGCGAAAAGGTGGATGGCATCTATTCCGTCCGCGTGAACACTCTGGGCGGCGGCAATGCGGCCATCTACGCTCCCAATCAGATCACGATTTACGTTTCCGACGATGGCGAGAACTTCACCCAGGTGGCAAGCAAGACCTTCGCCGCCGACGTGAATTCCGGCAGTCTGAACGTGGTGGTACGCAGTGTCACCCTGCCCCAGGACGCTTCCGCAAGATACGTGAAGATCGCGGTGGCTACCAACCAGAGCTGGATCTTCATCGACGAGATCAGCGTCATGGCTGAACAATCATAAACAAAATAAAAACGACCTGTTTGCCTCGGCAAACAGGTCGTTTCTCACTCTCCAAGCTTTTCAAACAGCTCCGCCAGGGATTCTTCCCCGCGGATCTCGGCGGTGGTCGCAAACCGTTCTGTTTCGATACGTCCGTCTTCGAAGAACTCCACTTCCCAACGTTCTCCCGGTGCGGCGATCTCCACCATAAGGCTGTCCCGCACCCGTTCCAAACGGTAGTTGATCCTCTTTTCGTCCAGCAGATGCAGAAATTGAAAAATGCTCATTGCAATTCCTCCTTGGTTGGTGTACCAACAGGATATCATACTTTTCCCGCCGTGTCAAGCGTTCCTCCGTCAACCACGGGACGATTGACAAAACGCTCATCCTGTGGTATGATGAAAGCAGAAAAACGTTCAGAAAGGAACCGCCATGGAACATCCTCAAACTCCTGCTACAACCAAAGAATTTCTCTTTTTGATGGAATGGGTCTGCTATACCATCGACGATCTGATCGACCACGTTCTGGCGGATTCCGAGGAAGACCCTCATTATTCCGCCGTTACCGCTACCAATATGATCAAATGTTTGATCAAGACTATGGCAGATCACGGAGAGCCCCTTTCCTATACCGATGCGGAAGGATATTTCCGAAAGAGCGGCTATTCCCCCGAAGACTTCCGTCTCTTCGAAGAAAAACGACTCAAAGAGATTCCCGTTTTCCACGGCGAGATCTTTTGAGCAGATGCGGGTCTTTTATGTCCGATTGTTTTTTTCTCACTCTCACAACCAATCCCTCCCTTTCCGCCATCTACTACGCATTACTTCAATGTGGTTACGAATACCACCTTCCCGAGAGGGAAGCCTTGGAGCGCTTCCGCGGCGGGGACGTACCTGTCTTTTTTCGGGGTGTCAAGCAAAACACCTGTGAGGTCTACCCCTATTGGCCCCGTGCCGCTTTGCTGGAAAGCGCCCTGTTCTACTTGACTCCCGATCATAGGGAGTGGGCAGACTTTCCCGCCTTCCGGGCCCGGGTGATGAACGCCCCCAACCTCACGCCCGAGGAGCGGAATGATGATCTTTGGCAGTGGATCCGGGAGTTCCCCTCTGCCTTGCAGGAGGTTCTTGCGTCCCCTGCTTTCCGGGAATATCTGGCGTGGGAAATTACCTGGCTGGAAGCGCAAAAAGCTCTCCACGCCCATTCTCTGAACGCCTTGGGAGACCTGCTTGCGGAGTGCAATGCCCGTTACGGCGGCAGGGTGAAACGGGTACAGCTTTGGCTGAACCCCATCAAATGCGTTAACTCCGCGGATTATCACATCCACGGGGACACCTTGTTCTATTGCTCCGGCACGTTGAAGGCGGAATCCATCCTCCACGAGTTTCTCCATCCCATCGTTCACCCGCTGATGGCAGAGAGGGAAGACCTCCCTGCGGATCCCGCTCTGGATCCTTCCTATACAGCAGACCCCCGCTACGCCGCAGAGGAGACCGCCGTCCGCCGTCTCACCTCCGCCATCTTGAAAGGGGAGTTCCCCGAAGATCTGCCCACATTTCTTTCGTCTCTATAAAAAACGGCATCCCGACCCAAACGGATCGGGATGCTTTTTTCGTGTTATTCCACCGTGATCTCCACGTAGCAGATTTGAGATTCTCCAAGGTAATTGTTGTAGGTGTAAGCGAAGGTGTCCTTCCCGGTGTAGCCGGGTTCGGGGAGGTAACGGAAGGTGCCGTCGACGGAAAGCACCACGCTGCCGTGGGTGGGAGAGCCCGCCGGGGTGTACCGTGCGGGAACGCCCTCGCCGTTCAGGGTGCTGTCCAGAATGGTGTCCTTCTTGGCAGTGAAGGTAAGAGTCTCCACCGTCTCGGGGTAGACCTCCAGGGTGCCTTTTGCAAACTTGTAGGTGGATTCGTACTGCATACGGCAGAGAGGCAGATCACTTCTTGCCATCTGTGCGAAGTTGTCACGGTCGTCGTAGTAGATCCGCACGCCCTCGTCGTAACCCGTGACGGCACCGTAATACAGATACAGCATATAGTTCCGCACGAAATGGGGGTCGGAAAGAGCCTGGTAGGAATGCTCGATCTCCACGGACATATGGGTCTGCTTAGCAGCTTCCGCGGTGTGGGTGAACTGCCACAGGGGCACGTCCCCGGTGAACATCACGTTGGGCTGCATGCACACCAGGTCAAAGCCCAGCTCGTACCCGGTGTAGTAACGGTTGGCAACGTAATAGGGGATCCAAAGAAGCTGTGAGCCTCTGTCGTGGATCACCTCGGCGGTCTCTTTGACCAAATGGCTGTCGTCACGCCAGTAGCCGATGGCCTCTATGCCCCAGTAGAACCCGCCGAGCTCCAGGTTTTTATACCCGCGGGAGGCGAATTCCTCCAGGCACAGGTCGGTGAACCATTCCAGAACCTTTCTGCGGTCCTCCGCCTTGGTAAGATCCTCGGAAACGCCGTCCCCGTCCACGTCGCCGAAATCGGTCACCGTGTCACGGATGGGGAAGAGGGAGAGGTAGATCTGTACCTTGTAATCGGGCTTGTTCAAGGCATCCTTCACGGTACCTACTACTTCCTCCACGTGATCCATGCCCGTGGGGCCGTTGAACAAGCAGTTAAAGAGGTGATCCCAGTCCTTTTTGTAGCTGGCCTCCGCCACCTTGGACTTGGAGGGAAGATCCTCTCCGTTGGAAAGGATAAAGCCGTCCATAAAGGTATCGGTGATATTGCCCTCCTCATCCAGATAGGCCACGTAGGGCAGGAGACGGTTCAGATCCGTCATCTGGGTGTTGATGAAGGAAATATCGTGAGCCTTCACGGAGGTGTTTTCCGTGGTGGCGTATTGGAGGGTCTCCTCGTTGGTGTAGAAGCGATTGGGGACGATACCGCTGTCCTGTACGAGGACGGTTCCCTCCTTCACTTCCTTGGTGCCAAAGGCCTCCAGCTCGTCCAGCCAAACGGATTCGTTGTAGCCGCATTCCACACGGAAGCGGACGAAGCGTGCGGCGTAAGGAGGGTCAAGGGTGAAGTCTAGTGTGACGGGGGAGAAATTGTTCCCCAGCTTGGATTCATCCCACTTGCAATCGGATACGGGATACCACAGATTGCCGTCGTTGGAGAGCAGGATCGTCACGAACTTGGGACGGGAAATGCCCCAGCTCTTCTGATCCAGGGTGTGTACCTTGAAGGACTCCAGGGTGGAGATGGCTCCCAGGTCAAAGAAGAAATCAATGGCGTTGCCGCCGCCGGCAAAGAACCAGTCGGGGGCGTAGCAGGTCTTGCTGGTGGCACGCTTGCCGTCGGTGAGAATGGGGCTGTCCCCGGGAGTGTGCTCCTTCTTCACCGTGGCGGGTGCGTAGTAAGAGGTAGCGATCTGTTGAGCCTTGCCCAAAATCAAGTTTTGGGTTTTGCCGTAATCGGCTTCCTGTTCCCAATAGACCTCCTCGGTGACGGCGGGGAAGCGTACCTCCCCGTAAATGGAATCCTCGGGGATGTTCTCAAGCCCCGCAAATACCTCGATCTCCTCCACCCAGTAATTGCCTGCACCGGGGGCAAAGTCCAAACGGATATATCTTGCGGAGATATATTCCGGCAACAGCAGGGTATAGGTGTAGTTATCACCCTTCAAGGGGGCGTACATCCTGCCTAAGAAGGTGTAAGTCTTGCCGTCCCGGGAGCCGTAGGCGTCGATATAGTCGGCATACTTCACGTCGATGCCCGAGCCCAAAGCGTGGACGCGGAGGTGATACAGATCGGAACGCTGCTGTCCCAGATCCAGCTTGATGGAAGAAGTCTCTTTCTCCTTTGCTCGGATCCCCACCCAAACGGACTCGCTGAACAGGCGGGTGGTACGTTCTCCGTCGGTGAGAAGCTTATCGTTCATGGGGGCGCGTTCGTCAAAGGTACAGTTTTCAAAGGTGTAAGAAACCCCTGCGGCTACGTTTTCCGAAGCGGCGGGCAGGGCTTCTTTCCCGGTGGAAAGGGATTTCCACGCCGTACGGTCGATGTTCTCCTTGCCGTACGCCAGGGCCACGGTGTCCGTTTCCTCCTTGGGAGGCACGTCGGCGTAAACCTCCAGTTCATCTAAGAAAATGAACATTCCTCCGGTCCCCATCCACATACGGATGCGGATATAGCGGTAGTCCGCCACCTCCTCCAGCTCCAGCCTTGCGGAGCTGACGGTGAGGTAGCCCGTCTCCTCAAAATTCACGGTACCCAGACGTTCAAATTCCTTGCCGTCGTTGGAGCCGTAAAAACGGGCGCTTTGGGCCAGCTTCACCCCGTCCTTGGTCTGATCCAGACTGCGGGCAACGATGGCGGAGATCCGCTTGCCGTCCTCCCCCAGATCCACGGTGAAGATCACGTCGGAGGCAAAGCCCACCATGCGGGAGTCGATGTAATGGGCCCCCACGTCGGGGGTCTTCAGCCCGTCGGTAAGCTGTTGATCGAAAAAGTCGTCGTATCCGCCGCCGGAGGGCTCCCCGTTCAAGGTGTAGGGCTTGCCCACGCTGACCAGAGTGTAAAGCCGATCCTCCTTGTCCGTGTTTTCTTCCGAGGAGGCCTCCTCTGTGGAGGATTCCCCGGGAGAGGGGATAGATTCCGTTACACCGCTTTCGCAGGCGGAAAACAACAGCACCGCCGTAAGGAGTAACAGAAGCCACTTTTTCATATATTTCATAGAAATCATGTCCTTTCATAGTGTTAAATATAAGTATAGCATATTTCCCAATCCTTGGCAATCGTCAAGAGGGTCAAAATTTCCCCTTCCGTTTTATGAAAAATCCCGAAACGCCAAACCCATCGTTGCATTTTCTTGCAAAGTGTGTTATACTGTGGAAAACACTTGGAGGTCATTTATGGAATTCTTCGAAACCTTATACAGCCGCAAAACGGTGCGGAGCTACAACGGAACCCCCGTGACCGAGGCAGAACTGCAAGAGATCTTAAAGGCGGGCTACGCCGCCCCCATCGGCAGAAGACGGTACGACACGTTGCATCTCACGGTGATCACCGATGCCGCTTTCCTTGCGGAATGGGAAAAGCGTGTGGGCCTGGAGACGGGCAAGGAGGACGCCCATCCCTTCTACGGAGCGCCCACCCTGGTGCTGATCTCCTCCGTGGTGGACGAGGATCCCTACGGCAACGTGAACTACTCCAACGCCGCCTCCATCGCCCAGAACATGGCCCTTGCGGCCTGTGACCTGGGTGTGGGTGCCTGCCATATCTGGGGCGCCGTCCGCACCTTGAACAATTGCCCCGACCTGCTGTCCCGCCTGCCCATCCCCGCGGGGATGAAGCCGGTCTGCTCGGTAGCCTTGGGACACACCCACGAGACCTATACCCTGCGGGAGATCCCCGCGCGGATCGAGACCGCCTATTTGAAGTAACCTGTGAAAGGAGAAGCCGTATATGTCCGCATACCGTGAGTTGATCAAAAATTTCGGGCGGATCCGCGCCTATATGCGGGAGTTTTACGTCTACGGCTTCAAGCACAGGGAGCAGTACGCCGCCAAAAGCCCCCGCTCCTACGACGACGAGCGCCGCCGGGTGGAAAGCTGGCTGGGGGATCACATGGGCTTCGTCCGCACCCCCGAGGGGAAGAA
This sequence comes from Clostridia bacterium, assembly GCA_017516825.1. GTDB lineage: Bacteria > Bacillota > Clostridia > Oscillospirales > CAG-382 > Coliplasma. The sequence goes on from JAFXBC010000011.1 coordinate 63,018, forward strand.
CGTGTTCCTTTCCATCGACAGCCGCAGAATGGATCACAATCCCCTGTATAAGGCCTGGAAGGCGAAAAGCTTCACCGATGGGGATATCACTTTGCATTTTATCCTGCTGGACATCCTGCATACTCCCGAGAGGGCACTTTCCCCGGGGGAGCTGTTACAGATCATAGACAGGGAGTATCTTGCTTCCTTTCAAACGCCCATGGCATTGGACGAATCCACCCTGCGTAAGAAGCTGAAGGAGTACGTCTCCGAGGGGATCTTGACCATGGAAAAGCAGGGGAAGCGGGTGCGTTACCGCCGTGCGGCAGACACCGTCGCCCTCCCGTCCCGGGACGTGCTGGATCTGTTTTCCGAGATCCTGCCCTGCGGTGTCATCGGCTCTTTCCTGATAGACCGTACCGAGGAACGGGACAGCCCCTTCCGCTTCAAGCACCACTACATCACGGGTACCTTGGAAAGCGATCTGATGGCCGTTTTGTTTGACGCCATGGGGAAGGGGTCTTCCGTGACGGTTACCAACGCCGCAAGGCGTACGGGAGAGCCCAAGCGGGTACGGGCGATTCCCTTGCGGATCTACGTCAGCGCGCAAAGCGGCAGGCAGTACCTGGTGGCCTACGTGCCGGAACAAAACCGCATCCGCGCCTTCCGTCTGGACTATCTTTCCGCCGTAAAGCTTGAAGAACCCACGCCCCGCTTTGGGGAATTGCGGGCAAAGCTGGATGCTATGGAGCCTTTTCTTTGGGGCGTGAACCTGAAGGACGGGAGCGGAAAAACGGAGAAGATCTCCTTCACCGTGAAGGCGGGGTACAACGAAGAATACATCGTGGACCGTCTGCAGCGGGAAAAACGCACGGGGCAGGTGGAGTGCCTGGAAAACGGGCTGTACCGCTTTTCCGCCCAAGTGCAGGACGCAAGAGAGCTGCTTCCCTGGATCCGTACCTTCTTATGCCGCATCGTGGATTTTGAATGCTCCAATATCGGCGTGAAGGAGCGGTTTTTGCGGGATCTGAAGGCCATGTATGCGCTATACGGCTTGGGAGGTGATTCGGTATGATCTTCCGTGAATATTTTTCTGTCTATTACCGCACCGTGGGGAAGCTCCTGGAGGCGTTGCAGACGGGAACTCCCACGGAGAAGGAGCTTCAGGCCATCGTGCGGAGGTACGCCTTCGAGGAAAGCGCCGCCGTCATTCTCCCCGCCTTAAAACAGGGGCAGTGGCAGTTGATGAAAGAAGATTTGACCACGCCCATCCGTCACACCCCCACCATGCCCTTGACCTTGATAGAAAAGCGTTGGTTGAAGGCGGTCTCCCTGGATCCCCGTATCCGTCTGTTCGATTTTTCCGCAGAGGGGTTGGAGGACGTGGAGCCTTTGTTCACCCCGCGGGACGTTCGTGTGTTTGACCGTTACGGTGACGGCGACCCCTATGAGGACGAGACCTACCGCCGCCATTTCCGTACCGCCTTGGAGGCGGTGAAGACGGGAAAGCCGTTGTTCGTCCGTATGAAGGGGCGGAAGGGCAACGACATTTGTGCCGTTTGTATGCCTTACAAGCTGGAATACTCCGAAAAGGACGATAAATTCCGTCTCCTCACCCGAGGTAACCGTTACGTCACCACCCTGAACCTGGCAAAGCTTACGGAATGCTGCTTCTACGAAGGTGTTTGGCAGAACCGTCGGAGCAGGGAACAGCGGGAGCAATACGCCGTTGTGCTGGAGATCCACGACCGCCGCAACGCCATGGAGCGGGTGATGTTCCATTTCGCCCACTTCAAAAAGCAGGCGGAGATGATAGGGCGGGAAAAATACCGTCTCACCCTTTGGTGCGACAAGGAGGACGATATGGAGCTTGCCATCCGCATCCTGTCCTTCGGCCCCATGGTAAAGGTTTTGGAGCCTGCACCCATGGTGGATCTTATCCGAAAAAAGTTGATCATGCAGAAAAACTGCGGACTCATTTGAGAGTTCGCAGCTTTTTTTCCGTGTTTTTACAGGAAAACCATGGTAAACTGTGCTTGCAAGAGGGAAGGCGGAGCGTTTTCTCACACGCCGGGGTGCGGCGGAGGCTTTCTCCGAGCGTATTCCCAAGTCCTCTCTCTTGAAAAAGCAGGTTCGATTCCTGCGGTATGCACTCTAAAAATGCATACTCCTATGGTTTGGGAAAGCGCTCTTCGGAGCAAAAACGGTACGCGTAAGCGTGCGAGAACGTTTTTATGCAAAACCAAGGTGCTCCCGCAGAGGCGGTAAGCTTGGGGGACACGCCGCCTTTGCAGTGAAAGGATCGCCTTGCCGGAGAGAGGATACCGCATTCTTGCATAGAAAAGAGTGCTGAATCTCTCTGCCGCGATCCTTTCATGGAAGCACCCTTCAGGGAAGGAAGAAAAGTGATGTTTTGGAAAGACAGGAAAAAATTCAGAAAGAAGATCAGCGCCGCCTTTCCGGCCTGCTACCGAAAGGACGTGACGGCGGTGTTGAGACGTCTCCTTCCCGGGGGATTGGCCGGGCTCGGCGGAGGAAAGGTTTGGCAGCTATCCGACGGCGAAACCGTCTCTCTCCCGCACCGTATATGGTCTTCGGATGCTCTGCTTCCCGGGCTCCCGCTGACGGAACGGCAAAAGCTGATCTACCACTGCATTTTCACACGAAGTTCAGACGGATACGCCCGACAGCGGCACGCGGAAGCGCTTTTGGAAAGGGAGACCCCGGAATGGGTGATGCCTTTTATCCTGGAGCTGAGTCAGGATTACGTGGCGGAGATCTTAGAGGTGCTTTATAACGGGTTGCGGGAGCGGGACAACAGGGAGTATCAAGCCTTTTGCCGTTTGAATTGGGATGCGTTCCACAAGGGCTACGACAGAATGCTCAGCTATTGGGCGGAATACTACCGTTGGTACGATCCCCGTACCCAAAAATACTGCAAAACACGCTACCGTGATTACGTAGGCTGGAAGCTGTACGCCGAGGTCTTCGGCTGTAAAAAATAGAAAGAAGAAAGGAATCTACTTATGAAAACGATCATCCATGAAAATATGAAAGGTCTGCTGTTCAAGAACGGCAGATTCCAAAAGCTGCTGGGCGCGGGAAATTACCGCACGTGGGGCGGCAAGGTCATTGAGACGGTGGCGTCGGATGCCCCGTTGGAAAGTGCATATTGCTCTTTGGAGGTACTGTTGGCCGATCCCGTGATCGCCGCAAAGACGGTCACCGTGGAGGTAGGGGAGCAACAGCTGGCTTTGCACTATGCGGACGGTCTGTTCTGCCATGCCCTCACCGCCGGGAAATATGCTTTCTGGCGGGAAGGCAAAAATCACGAGTTCCGTATAGTGGACGTTTCCCGTCCCGAGGCAGACCCCGATCTGCCTGCCCATCTGTACGCAAAGCTTCCTGGGGCGCTTTACACCAAGGTGGAGGTGGCTCCCCACCAAAAAGCCATGCTGTTTGTGGATTGCAAGCCTATCAAGCTGTTGGATGCGGGCGTTTACCATTTCTGGAACAACGACGTGTCCGTGGAGGTCAAAAAAGCGGACGTTCGTCTGTGTTCCATGACGGTATCCGGTCAGGAGCTACTCACCAAGGACAAGGTGACCTTGCGGATCACCTTCGTCTGCAGCTTCCGTGTCACGGATCCCGAAAAGGCCTTGACCTTGGTGGATGATTACGTCTCCCAACTGTACGTAGCGGTACAGCTGGCATTGCGGGAATACGTGGGCAGTTACCGTCTGGATGAGATCCTGGAAAACAAGGAGGAGATCTCCCGTTACGTGCTGGAAAAGCTTGCCGCAAAGCGGAAAGAGCTGTTTGTGGAGATCACCGAGGCGGGCGTGAAGGATATCATCCTCCCCGGCGAGATCCGGGAGATCATGAACACCGTGTTGGCGGCGGAGAAACGGGCGCAAGCCAACGTGATCACCCGCCGCGAGGAGGTGGCCTCTACCCGTTCTCTGCTGAACACCGCCAAAATGATGGAGGAGAATCCCACCCTTTACAGATTGAAGGAGCTGGAATATCTGGAGAGGATCTGCGAAAACGTGGGGAACCTGCAGATCAACGGCAGCGGCGACCTGCTCACCCAACTGACCGCACTGTTCCGAAGCGGTGCGACGTAAAGAAAGGTACTATATATGATCGAGATAAAAGGAAAACATAACGCCGCCATCTGTTACACCGACACCATGGAGGAGGGAGCAATGGCACAGATCAAGACCATGTGCGATCTGGAGGCCTTCTCCGGCTCCCGCATCCGCATCATGCCCGACGTTCACGAGGGGATGGGCTGTACCATCGGCACCACCATGACGGTGACGGATAAGGTGGTTCCCGCCATGGTGGGGGTGGACATCGGATGCGGAATGTATACCATGGTTTTGGGGAAAACAGCTTTAGACCTCGCTTTGCTGGACGAGGCGGCCCACAGCATTCCCAGCGGTTTTTCCGTATGGGAGGGCAGGCAGGAGCGGTTTGACTTGACGGCGCTGAAATGCTACCGCCATCTGAAGGACTCCAAGCGCTTGGAGCGAAGCCTTGGCACTCTGGGCGGGGGCAACCACTTCATCGAGGCGGACGTGGATGACGAGGGGAACCGTTATTTGGTGATCCACTCCGGGAGCCGTAATCTGGGTACCCAGGTGGCCAATTACTACCAGGATCTTGCCGCAGATCTGAACGCGGGGAAGGAGGAGCTCTTTCTTGCGAGAGAGGAGCTGATACGTACCTACAAGGAGCAGGGAAGGCGCACGGAGATCCAACAGGCCTTGAAGGAGCTGGAAAAGGCCTACGAGGCCAAAGCCCCCACCCTGCCCAGAGAGCTTTGCTACCTCTACGGAGACTTTATGGAAAGCTACCTCCACGATATCCGCATCTGTCAGCAGTTTGCAGGGCGGAATCGGGAGAAGATGGGGGAGATCCTCCTTGCCAAGCTGGGGCTTGAGGCGGCAGAGGCCTTCCACACGGTGCACAACTACATCGACATGGAGGCGGGCATCCTCCGCAAGGGTGCCGTGTCCGCGGCGGCGGGAGAAAAGCTGCTGATCCCCATCAATATGCGGGACGGAAGCCTGATTTGCATCGGCAAGGGCAATCCCGATTGGAACTTTTCCGCACCCCACGGAGCGGGGCGGTTGATGTCCCGTGCCAAGGCCTTCGAGAAGCTGACTATGGAGGAGTACCGCAAGGAAATGGCAGGGATCTACACCACCTGCGTCAACGAGAACACTCTGGACGAGTCTCCCATGGCCTACAAAAGCATGGAGGAGATCTTACGCTACATCGGGGACACCGCAGAGGTGGTCGCCCATATCAGGCCCATTTACAATTTCAAAGCGTCGGATTGACCGAGACGGGAGATTTTTACGGAAGTCTCCCGCTTTTTTGTCCTTTCGGTGGGGAAAAATCAGTTGCATTTCCATAAGAACTGTGGTATAATGTTCCAAAGAGTATAATAGGAGGAGTGTTGAAACAGATATGGAAAACATTCTCATCAAAAATACCAAAGCCCTTTCCGGCGGACAGGTGGTGGAGGCGGAGATCGCCATTGCAAACGGCGTGATCCTTTCCATGAACGGTGCCCCCGAAGGCTTTACGGCAGATAAAGTGATCGACGGTACGGGGAAGCTTTGTATCCCCGGCCTGGTCAACGCCCACACCCACGTGTATATGTCCCTGTTCCGCAACTACGCCGACGACGTGGCCTTTACCGAATGGCTGTTTGATCGCGTCCTTCCCAAGGAGGACGCCATGTCCGTGGAGGATGCCTATTGGGGCACTCTGCTGGGCTGTATCGAAATGGTGAAGAGCGGCACCACCACCTTCTGCGATATGTATCCCATTGCGGGAATGTCCGCAGAGGCCGCCCGCAAGGCGGGTATGCGCGCCGTGGTAAGCAGAGGACTCACAGGCTCCGAGGGCGGAGAGCGGCGGATCGCCGAGGCCTTGGGAGAATGGGAGACCTGGAAGCATGATCCCATGGTGACCCATATGCTGGCGCCCCACGCCATCTATACCTGCGACACTCCCTTCCTGGAGCGGGTGATGCAGGTCTCCGACGAGACGGGAATGCTGATCAACACCCACCTTTCCGAGTCGGAAAAGGAGATCGCCGATTGCTACGAGGCACACGGCTGCTCCCCTGTGGAATACCTGGCAAAGCTGGGGATGTTTGATCGCAAGACCCTGGCCGCCCATTGCGTCCATCTTTCCGAATTGGACATCATGCTGTTGGCGGAAAAAGGGGTCTCCGTTGCCCACAACCCCAAGAGCAATCTGAAGCTTGCCAACGGTATCGCCCCCGTAAAACAGCTTTTGGATGCAGGCGTGAACGTTTGCCTGGGTACCGACGGCGCAGGCTCCAACAACACCTTGAATATGTTCTCCGAGATGAACTTTGCTTGCCTCCTGCCCAAGGGGGTGAACAAGCAGGGAGACGTGGTCAGCGCAAATACCGTTTTGCAGATGGCTACGGTAAACGGCGCAAAAGCACTCTCTCTGGACAAGCTGGGCGACCTGCAGGCGGGCTGGAAGGCGGATATCGCCATCCTGAACCTTGACCACCCCTGGATGTATCCCATGCACAACGTGGCAAACGCTTTGTGCTATTCCGCCACCGGAACCGAGGTAGAAACGGTGATCATCGGCGGGGAAGTGGTGATGGAAGACCGCAGGATGACCAAGATCGACGAAGAAGAGGTCTACGCAAACATCGCGCGGATCGCAAAGGATTGGTGACAAGTTTGAAAAAGGGATCCTTTTTCAAACGTGATTTTGTGGCTTCGCTCACAAAATCTATCTAAACCGCCCGCAGAAGCGGGCTACAAAGGATTGGTGATTTTTATGAAGCAATACGAGATCAAAGACCCCTCCCTGTGGGAAAGCGGGGAAAGAAAGATCCTCTGGGTCAAGGAGCATATGCCCTTGCTGAGAGGGCTGGAGGAGGAAATGCTGTCTACCAAGCCTCTGGCAGGCTTGCGTGTGGCCCTTTCCGTCCATCTGGAGGCAAAGACCGCCTACCTCTGCCGCGTTCTTGCCGCAGGAGGCGCGGAAATGTATATCACCGGCAGTAACCCCCTGTCCACCCAGGACGACGTTGCCGCCGCTTTGGTGAAGGACGGCCTCCACGTCTACGCGGAGCATGGCTGCTCCATGGAGACCTACCACCGTCATATCTCCTACGTGATCCAGGCCGCACCCCAGATCATCATCGACGACGGCGGCGATCTGGTACACTTGATCCACACGGAATACCGTCACCTCCTCCCCGGCGTCATCGGCGGCTGTGAGGAGACCACCACGGGCATCCTCCGTCTCCACGCCATGGAGCGTGAGGGCGAATTGAAGTTCCCCATGGTGATGGTAAACGATGCGGACTGCAAGCATCTCTTTGACAACCGTTACGGTACGGGACAGTCTGTCTGGGACGGCGTCAACCGTACCACCAACCTGATCGTGGCAGGACAGACCGTTGTGGTAGCCGGCTACGGCTGGTGCGGCAAGGGCGTTGCCATGCGTGCCAAGGGTCTGGGCGCTTCCGTCATCGTTACGGAGGTGGATCCCATCAAGGCCATGGAGGCTGTGATGGACGGCTTCGCCGTGATGCCCATGAAGGAGGCCTGCCCCAAGGGTGATTTCTTCGTCACCGTTACGGGAGATATGGAGATCATCACCACAGAGCATTTCCCCCTGTTGAAGGACGGCGCCATTCTTTCCAACGCCGGCCACTTCGACGTGGAGGTGGACATGCAGGCCTTGCGGGAGTACGCGGTGCGCTCCTGGGAGGCCAGACAGAACATCACCGGCTACGAATTGCCCGGCGGCAAGAAGGTCTACGTTCTGGCAGAGGGCCGCTTGGTGAACCTGGGTGCAGGGGACGGCCATCCCGCAGAGATCATGGATATGTCCTTCGCCGTCCAGGCCATGAGCGTGTTGTACCTCATCCGCAACAAGGACGTCCCCAAGACCTCCAACGTCATCGCCGTTCCCAGGGAAGTGGATCTGGAGATCGCAAGACGGAAGCTGGCTGCCTGGGGCATCGCCATCGACGAGCTGACGGAAAAGCAGAAAAAATACTTAGACTCCTGGGGCTCGTAATTTTTGCAAACCCTTCTCGGAATCTGCACAAAATATTCATATTTTCATGTTAAAATGAATGGAAAGGAGGGGGAAGGATGTTCAAAAGCGTATTTTCCCGGATGCTGGCGGCTTTCACCGTGATCCTGCTTTTGTGTATCACGCTGTTGGTCTTCGTGGTAGCCTCCGGTCTGTTCCAGGAAAGTCAGGAAAAAGAGCTTTCCGAATTGGGAGTAGCCGCCAACGAGATCGGCTTCTTCTTAGAGGAAATGCAACGTATTTCCGCCTTGCCCGCCCCCCTGCTTTTGCAAAGCGAAAGCTTTCATTCCAACCTGGTGGGCATCGCCGATCTGACGGAAGCGGATATCTCCGTTTTGCGTATGGACGGCGTGGTGGCCGCCACCTCTGCCGACCGTTGGGAGATCGGGGCGCAAATGCTTTCCAGGGAGACGGTGATACGGATCATGGAAAACGACGCCTCCTACATCATCAGCAATCTGGACGGCGCTTTGGATCGCAGACAGCTCAACAGCTTTGCCATCATCGGCGACGCCAAGGGCGCTCCCGCTTACCTCATCGTGGTTACCAGCGAAAAGGCTTTGAATTCCGACGTGGCCAACTCCGTCACCGAGCGTATGGTGGTGGTGGCCATCTGGATCTTCTTTGCCGCCATGATCATCATCTTCCTGATCTCTCGAAGAATCACGGAGTCTATCAAGACCCTTTGCTCCGTGGCCAGGGAGTACGCCCAGGGGCGGTTCAATATCCGCATCAAGGTCAGCGGGCAGGACGAGATCACGGAGCTTTCCAGAGCCTTCAACAACATGGCCAGCGGCCTGGCCAAGCTGGAGGAAAACCGTAACACCTTCATCGCCAACGTGTCCCACGATCTCCGTACCCCCATGACTACCATTTCCGGTTTTGTGGACGGGATCCTGGACGGCACCATCCCTCCCGAGGATCAGCAGCGGTATCTGCAGACCATTTCTGCGGAGGTACACCGCCTTTCCCGCTTGGTGAACACCCTTTTGGAGGTTTCCCGCTTGGAATCCGGCAAGGGGATGAACACCAGAGATTTCAACCTCACCGAGACGGCAAGGCAGATCCTTATCTCTTTGATGGGGAAGATCGAGGCCAAAAAACTGGATATCGAGTTTGAAGGAGGAGACGAGGACGTATTCGTCCTGGCTGACCCGGACGCCATCCATCAGGTGATGTATAATCTGCTGGATAACGCCATCAAGTTCACCCAGGAGAAGGGTACCATCTCCATCGGCATCACCGCCAAGGGCAAAAAGGCCTTGGTGCGGGTGCGGAACACCGGCGAGGGGATCCCCGAGGAGGAGATCACCCATATCTTCGAACGCTTTTATAAGTCCGATCGTTCCCGCGGACTTGATAAAACGGGAACGGGCCTTGGCCTGTACATCGTCAAGACCATTTTGGAAAAGCACGGGGAGGACATCTCCGTGGAATCGGTTGTTGGGGCTTATACGGAGTTTCGTTTCGGGCTGTCTTTGTCCGCGGGGAAACCCAAAGCTAAGGGCGGAGACCTGATGGACTGATAAAGAACGTGAAAGGAACCGATACACATGAACGAATTCAAGAACGATCGTGACGATCAGAATACGGAGCTGACCCCCGAGGAGAATCGGCCCGCCTACGTCTGGGACGGCAAGCAGGGCGGCAATCGCCGCAGAGGGAAAAAGCCCTTTATGTTCTTCGTGGTGGCCGTGGTGTGCATGGCTCTGACGGCGGCGATCTGCATCCCCACCGTGCTGTACGCCATGGACGGAAGTCATATCCCGGACGGCTCCAAGGATCCCTCCGGCGGAACTCTTTCCGGGGGCGATCAATCCCGGGAGGAGACCTCCTACGACGTCAGCGAAACGGTGAGCATCACCGATTCCCCCTTCCTGGAGGAAAACGCGCTGACCCAGGTATACAAAAAATGCCAGAGCTCCTGCGCCACCATTTACGTAGAGATCGGCAACACCGGCTACTCCATCGGCAGCGGCTTCGTTCTCACCGAGGACGGTTACATGGCGACCAACCAGCACGTGGTGGACGACGGCACCAAGGTAACGGTGATCTTCTACGACGGTACCGAATATGAGGCCGAGGTGGTAGGTGAGGACGCCATCCGCGATCTTGCGGTTTTGAAGATCGACGCCAAGGGCCTTACCCCCTTGGAGCTGGGAGATTCCGACGCCCTTTCCGTGGGGCAGACCACCATTGCCATCGGCACACCCTACGACCAGGAGCTGGCCGGCACCATGACCATGGGTATCATCAGCGGTCTGAATCGAGGCATCTCCATCGAAAACGATGCAGGCGTGGCCACCAAGACCATGCATCTCATTCAGACGGATACCCCCATCAACCCCGGTAACAGCGGCGGCCCGCTGATCAACATGGCAGGCCAGGTAGTGGGTATCAACTCCCTGAAGCTCATCGACGAATACGAGGGCATCGGCTTTGCCATCCCCATTAATTCCGCCGTGGAGATCTTCAACCAGCTCATCCAGTACGGTGAGGTGGTGCAGGCTCCCGAAAACGATTTCGTCATTGAGAATCCCCGCCTGGGCGTACAGGTGTACGAGCTGGAGGCAGGTCTGGAGAACTTCCGCATCAAGCCTCGCTGTGAGTATCCCAAGGAGGGCGTTCTGGTGGCTTCCGTGGAGCCCCACACCGCCGTTTACGCCGCAGGTCTGGAGCTGTACGACATCATCACCGACTTCAACGGCACTCCCATCAAGGGGTTGCAGGATCTTACCAACGCCTTGAAGCAGTACCGCGCAGGGGATAAGGTGACCATCACCGTGTTCTCCTTCTCCCGCAACTTCTCCGAGGGCGAATACAAGACCCTGGAATTCATTCTGGATTCCGCAGAGGCCATCGGCTAATGGCTGCAGGGTACTTGTACATCTCCAGCCATGAGTATTTTCAACAGAAACCGTTACCACCCCTTTTGGATAGGGAATTGATACGACGTTACCCTTTGTATGGGGAAGGGGAATATGATTTGTGCCTTTCGGTCGTTCCGGCTCCAACGGCGAAGGAGAAGGCTTCTCCTATTTACAACCCTTCGCAGGAGCGTTTTGGCAGGAAGGATCTTGCAGAATTTTGCGCACTTGTCGCAGATGTGAAGCCCGCTCGGGTATGCTTAATGGGCTTGAATCAAAAGCAGCTTTTGGAAGTCATTCCCCACTTGAAAGATTCTGTAAAGCAATTGTATCTGTTCAAATGCCGCTCTGTGAAGGATCTGACCCCTCTTTCTCATTGCAAGGAACTGGAATGCTTTTTGATGTACGGCAATTACGGTGTGAACACCTTGTGGAATTTGGATCAAACCCCAAAGTTAACGGTTGTTTCCTTGGAGTATGTTACAGGCATACGCACGCTTGCCAATTTGGAAAAGAGCGGTTTGGCATATTTCTCTTGGGATAGCCGAGATTTAAGCGGCCATTCAAAAGGAGTCCTCGAGGAATTGCCTCCTTGGGAGGCTCTGTCGGCTTCCTATGTGATGGTGAATTGCGAGAACTACAAAGTACACTATGAAAAATGACCCCGCAGGGTCATTTTTTCTATCCAAACCTTCTTCTTCCCAAGAGCGCGAAGGTGCCGATGGCGGAGATTCCGCAGAGCAGTACGAAGAGCAATAGGTTACTATCCCCCGTCTGGGGTGCGGAGGTATCTCCGTAGGGAGGCACGGAGGATCTGCCTGAGTCCTCTCCCGAAGGCGGCGGGGAGACGGTGGCGGGGTTTTGCCCCTGCAGCACGGAGATCTCGTCCAAGAACGTCCAGGCGGCGTTTTCTTCCGGGGTGATCACCACCTTCACAAACCGTGCCGTCTGCCCTTGGGAGACGTTCAGGGAGGCCACCGCCGCCTTTTCCGCCGTCTTAGCAGGGGTCAGTTCTCCCAGAAAGGCGAAGTCGCCCTCCTCCGTGTCCCCCAAATAGAAGGCGATCCTTGCAGGGGCGTGGATGCCCACCTCCTCCTCACGGAGGTACCCCACCTCAAAGGTCCAAAGGGAAGAATAACTTTCCCCCAGATCCAGCAAAAGGGTGATCTCCTCATTCCCCCGAAAGCCCACGTATTCCGGATCCTGATAGTAGTATTCTGCGTTGCCGTTTTCCACGGGAGTGCCGTACTTGCCGTTGGTCAGCTCATATTCCTCGTCGGGATACCCTTGGGAAGCCCCCGGGGAGAGGGTGTACCCCTTATGCAAAGAAACCACGTTCTGTGCGGCCGAAACGGAAAGCACCCCCACCAGGGCAAACAAAAACAAAAAACTGCCAAACGCCCGCTTCATTGCCATTCTCCGATCCTGTTCACCACGCTCTGCATTTCTTCCTTGCTCCTGGCGTGGCGGGCGTCAAAGAGAAACCGTTGCCGCTGTCGCTCGTCCATTTTGCCGAACTTCTTCAGCGCCACGTCGTTTTGTGCCAAAGCCATGCCGAACCCCAAGGGAAGCTCCTCGTCGGCCACTCCCGGCAGGGTGTTTTTTTGATAACGCTCCATAAAACCCATCCTTTTTTTGTTTTTAGTGTTCCGATCAAGCAGCTTTTCCATACCTCTGCCCCTCTGGAAAAATATGGACTTGACATTTTTTTAAAAATCATGTAAAGTGTAAGAAAGATCTTTTGGTAAAGGAGTCCCTTCCATGAAAAAATATCTTCTTTTGCTTTTGACCTTCGTTCTTCTGCTGGCGGCTTGCACGGCACAGGAAACGCCCCAAACCTCATCCTCTCCGGAAAGTTCTCTTCCCGAAAGCAGTTCTCCCGCCGAGCAGAGTGCTGTGGAAACGCCCTCAGAAGAAGAACTCTCCGCAGAATCATCCCTTCCCGCCGAAGAAGATCCCCCGGAGGAGGTACCTCCCTTGACCATGACCCAGGTTTCCACCGTCACAGATAATTTTGCCGCCGTGACGGATTTCAGAGACTTTCTTGCGGGGGGCGAAAAATACGCCCTGATCCCCGGACTGAAGGAAGGCATCGTGCCCCAGGGCATGGGGCGCCATCCCGTGACGGGATACGTGTATATTTCCGCCTACTTCACTACCGAAAATACCCCCTCCGTGATCCTTGTGCTGGACGAGAAGGGGAGCTTCGTGGCGGAATACCATATGTACAAAGAAGACGGCAACCCCTATACCGGCCACATGGGCGGCGTTTGCGTCACGGAGGAGTATCTCTATTTCTCCGGCCCCGGTGTGGGTGACTATTACGGCATCGGCGAGATTGCCCTGGCGGATCTCCCGAAGAAGGGCGCCCACGACGTGACCTTTACCTCCGTGGTTCCTCTGCCCATCCACGCCAGCTATCTGTTCTATGACCAAGGCAACCTTTGGGCAGGCACCTTCTACCTCAGCGGCTCCTACGACATGGGCAAGTATTTCAATCAGAAGGTGAAGACCTCCGCAGGCGCATCCTACGGCGGGTTTGCCGCCATGTTCCCCGTGGACGAAAACGGCCGCCTCACCGTTCCCGAAGGGAGCGACTACGCCGTTCCCACCCTGACTTTGGCCACCGTGGACAAGGTGCAGGGCTTTACCTGTCGGGAAGGCAAGGTGACGCTGAGCATCTCCTACGGCAGAAACAACAACTCCACCCTGGATTTCTATTCCATCGATCCCGCAAATGCAACCGCAACCTACACCGCCGACGGCAAGACCTACCCCATGATCGTGCTGGATGATACCAACCGCGTCAAGAAGGTCACCGCCATGGGCATGACGGAGGGCATCACCCTGGATGAAAAGGGCAACGTGCTGATCCTCTTTGAATCCGGCGCACAGAAGTATTATAACTCCAAGAACCCCACCGACTGCGTCTGGCGCTTCCCCTTCCCGGAGGAATAAAAGCGCTGTATACCGTTGGTTGAACACCTTGAAAACCGCAAGGATCCATGGTATACTGCTTTTGACAGGAAAGGCGGTGTAGTATGAAATTTTCTGCAAACGATCTGTATCTCAGCTATGGTGAAAATCCCCAAGTGTGGTTACACGACTGTGTTTTCACCATCAAAAGAGACGGGGAAGACCTGCTCTTTGAGTTTCCCGAGGGCTTCCAATTTCAAAAGGACGGTCAGTGCTTTCGTTGCGCCCGTGGAACAATCCGCGCAGTGAAAGTGGGAGAAGAGGACGTGCAGATCTTCGCCATCCGCTGTAAATGGAAGCGGAAAAGATATTGTAAGAAATCGGTTACCATTTCTTTGGAAGAACTGTTGGAGGCAATGGGAAGTTACCCTTTGGAGAATTATCGGGAATTCTATTCGCCCCATGAATTTTCCTGGAGCTGTTCTCTGTGGAACATTCCCAAGTATAGAAAGAAATTGGGAGACGATCTTGAACTCCAGGTCTTCTACGATCACTTGGAATACGAGATCTCCGATGAATACAGCCCCTACGAGGGGTGACTGAAATGGGTTGAGCCTTTGGCTTGACCCTTTTTTACGTTTCGAGGCGGTTGTTCGATCAAGAAAAAACGTAGTGGGGAAGATATCAGGCTCCCCCTGGAAGGTGGGAGCTGTCAAGTCGCAAGCCGCGCGTATGCGACTTGACTGAGGGGGTTGACCCTCACAGAGTTGTTGCATTTTGTAAAACTATATGTTAAAATCACTGTGAGAAAACAAACTCTTTTTCGTCTAAAGAGTGGAAGCCAAGGAAAGGAGGGCACCGCCCATGGATCACGGCGCAAGTAGCTACCGCCGTTTTCTGCAGGGGGATGACAGCGGGTTCGAGGAGATCGTCCGCACCTATAGCGACGGGCTGATCCTGTACCTGTGCGGATACGTTTCCGATTTCCACCTGGCAGAAGATCTTTGCGAGGATACCTTTTTCCGCCTGTTGGTGAAAAAACCCCGCTTTGACGGGCGTTCCTCCTTCAAGAGCTGGCTGTATACCATCGGGAAGAACCTGGCAACAGACCACCTCCGCCGTGCCAAAAGATA
The DNA here is from genome assembly GCA_017516825.1 of Clostridia bacterium. Lineage (GTDB taxonomy): Bacteria > Bacillota > Clostridia > Oscillospirales > CAG-382 > Coliplasma. The sequence continues at coordinate 78,031 of JAFXBC010000011.1, forward strand.
CCAAACGGCAGAGTACGAGAGGGATTACCCCGACGGAGACACCCCGGAACGGAAGCTTCTCAAGGAGGAGCAACGGGTACAGCTTTACCGCGCCCTGCAAACCCTGAAAACGGAATACAGATGCGCACTGTATCTCCTGTATTTCGAGGGCTTTGACATGGAGCAGACCGCCAAACACTTAGGGAAGACCAAGCACCAAACGGAGACCCTGGTGTGGCGGGCGAAGAACGCATTGAAAGGGAAATTGGAAGAGGAAGGGTTTGTTTATGAAGAGCCATGAGGAAATGATCCAAAGCCTTTACGCACGGCGGGAGGCTTACGAAAGGAAGAAACTGAAACGAAAAAGAGCCACGATACGGGTCACGGGCATTGCCGCCTGCTTCGTGCTTTGCACCGCCGTCCTTTTGGGAAGCTACGGACAAAGCGAGCCTCCCGTAACCCCAACCGTTTCGGAGGAATCGGAGCAGAGCTTGCAAAGTGAAAGCAGCGCGGGGGACTCCTTTACGGAGGAAAGCAGTGAACAGCCGGACGTGTCTTCTCTCCCGCCCGAGGAGAGCAGTGAAGATCCCGATAACCCTTCCCTTCCTCCCGAAGAGAGTGAACGAACGCCCATTTACAGTGAGATCCGCAAGGTGGAACGGGACGTTCCGGTTCCGGAAGGAGATATCGTGGACGGAATTTTAGGTGGAGGCATATTTGTCGATGAGAGCGTGAATAGCACCACCTTTGGGCAAGCGTTGACGTTGAAAATGATGTTCAAATCCGACGAACCGGCCTATCTGTTCAACGTAGTGGTGTATATGAGAGTCGTAGGCGAAGAGGACGGCGATGGCATGCTGTCCGACGCTTGTGCTATGATCACACAAGATGAAACTGCGGGAATCTCCACGGGAGATTGGCTTCCGGTGGAATGGTTCACAGAAGGAAACGCTTATTATTGCAGATTGACCGCTCGGGAGTTGTTTGTGCTGAATTCCTACGGAATCACATGCTTGTACGTAGGCTCCGGTGAAGGCGATCTGAAACAGGCGGAAACGCAATCGGAAAAAATCGACGCCTATTACGAATTGTACGGAGATTGCTTGGTGGGTGTCAAAAAGTAGACTTGATGAAAGGAAGAGAACGAATGAAAATCAGAAGATATTTTTGTATGCTGTTGGTCCTGTTCCTGCTTACAGGCTGCGGGACAGAAGCACCGAAGGTGGAAAATACAGGGTCAAAAGCAGAGCCGCCGCGCGGTGAAAGCGTGGAATTGCATCATGGCCAAAACGAGGAACGTGACGGATCCGGCGAAAGCTCTTTTGAAGGATCCGACGTGAGCGAGGGAAGCGATGAATCACAGCCAATTGAAGAACCAAAGCCGGTCAAGCCCGATTGGGATTATGGAGAAATGCTTCAACTAACTCCCGGGGGATATAAAGGTTACGGTTTTTATGAGGGTTTTGAAAACTTAAAAATCTTATACAGCACCGAGGATCTGGAAGCCGTTGTGGATGATATGGGTTGGCAAGGAGAGCAGCTGGACAAATGTACGGAAATACTTTCCGGCTTTGATGAAGTGTTCTTTGAGACAAATGTGCTGGCAACGATTTTTTGTTGGAGCGGCGCCGGATTCCCCGATTTTGAATTTGAAGGGGTACGCTGGCTTTCGGATTGTGAAAACGGCGAGACCAACGGAGAAGTGCTGATACGGGAATACAGACCGGACAGCTTATTTGCGGATGACATCTCTCTCGAGTATATGTTTGTGATACCGCTATCCAAAGCGGCGGTGGAGGCTTGCGATCATTTGCAGGTGCGGTATCTGTACGGAATGAGCCACGAAGACGGGCATCTTCATATTGAGCCTGTGGACCCGTTGCTTTCTCAAAATGAATCCTCCTACAAAAAGGGAACGCCCGTAGAGGTGACAAGATGGGGAAAGATCTGGGAAGGAGAGGGAACCTACCGATACGATTTGCGTACCGACGTATTGGCCGATGATGCTCTGGCGGAAGCCTTGATGGTTATGCTGGAGACCCTTGACTATACGGAGGAAGCTGTTTGCTCCTGCGAAACGGAAATTGATGAAGAGGATCTGTATTTTGGATCCTTCTGCGTCAACGGGGAGTATACTTTTTTCCGTAACATCGTGCGTTGTTCGCGAGGACAAGTACAATTGACCGGTGATCAGATCAAGCTCATGCATTCCGTTAGGGAGGCATTGAGCAAGATGGAGGTAGGACTCTTTTGCGCTTACTCCGGTGTGGTGGATTGCTTCTATTTGGGAGAAGAAGATCCCTTCGCGGAGAATGATATGGTTTTGATCGAGGATGCGCGGCAATGGCAGACCTTTAACCAACAGATCTATCTGAACGATACGACCCGTTGCTTGAGGCTGTTTGACGATGCGGAAACAGCTTTTGAGACATTGTCATTGTTGGTCTATCGGGTAACCACAACGGAAGACGTATCCTATTGGATCAGGCGAAAGATGTGGAACGTAGAGGAAGATACTGTACAAATACAGTTGATGCGGGATGAATCCCGAAATCCTACGGGAAATACGGAGATCCGCTACCAGCTGGTTTGTGTTCCTCTGTTCAAATACAATCTGCACGACGGCACGGAAATTACCGTGGAAATCGATTAGAATATCCCTGCCATACAAAAAACGCGGCGTGAGTGATCACGTCGCGTTTTGTATCTCGTTTTTTACTTCAAAGCTACCCGGAGGATGTTCTCCAGCGCGGCTACCTTTTCCACCACGTCGGCGGAGATCTCGTTGCCGAAATCAAACATAGACACCGCGTAGTTGCCCTTGGATTGGTTTGCCATGGCCTCGATGTTGACACCGATGATGGCAAGAGCACCGGAAATGGCGTTCACCACGCCGGGCACGTTGCGGTGGAGCACCACCAAGCGATGGTCGTGGATGCGGGGCATATGGATCTCGGGGAAGTTCACGCTGTTCTTGATGTTGCCGTTTTCCAGGAAGTCGATCAGCTCCTCTGCCGCCATCTTGGCACAGTTGTCCTCGGATTCGGGGGTGGAAGCGCCCAAGTGGGGGATACATACCGCACCCTCCAAGCCCAGAAGCTCTTCCGCAGGGAAGTCGGTGACGTAGGAAGCGATCTTACCGCTCTTCAAGGCCTCTGCCACGTCGGCAACGTTTGCCAGATCTCCGCGGGAGAGGTTGATGATCCGCACGCCGTCCTTCATCTTGGCGATGTTTTCTTTGTTGATGATACCCTTGGTGGTGGGCAGGGCGGGGATGTGGTAGGTGATATAATCCGCATTTGCGTAGATCTCATCGTAATCCGCCGCGGAATGGACGGAGTTCTTCAAGGACCAGGCCGCCTTGACGGATAGGAACGGGTCGCAACCGATGACGTTCATTCCCAGACTCACCGCCGCGTTGGCAACCATACCGCCGATGGCACCCAAGCCGATCACGCCTAAGGTCTTGCCCTTCAGCTCGGGGCCCACGAACTGGGACTTGCCTTTTTCTACCTTCTTGGAGAGCTCGGGGTCACCCTTCAGGGTTCTTGCCCACTCAATGCCGGCCACCACCTTACGGGAGGCCATCAGAAGTGCCAGAATGGCAAGCTCTTTGACACCGTTTGCGTTGGCGCCGGGAGTGTTGAACACCACGATACCTTCCTCGGCACAGCGCTCCAGGGGGATGTTGTTGACGCCTGCACCTGCGCGGGCGATGGCGGCAAGGGTGGCAGGGAACTGCATATCGTGCAGTACCGCAGAACGCACCATGATCCCGTCGGGGGATTCCACCTCTGCGCCTACGTTGTACGCGGTCTTGTCAAACACCTCAAGACCTACGTCACTGATCGAATTCAAAAGCTGAATGTTTTTCATAATTTTTTACCAATATTTTCGTCCCACGCATGGCGACGATCCTTTCTTTAGGTTTATTATGAAATGATTGTTGTAATAAACTAATTATATGAAATTGCCACTTGTGGCAATTTCCCCCTGAAAACCGACCCGGTTTTCAGGATTTCTACTGCATGGCAGCAGTCCTTTCTGTGTATTATTATGAAATTTATTCAAGAACCTTTCTTTCGAAAAGAAAGGTTCTTAAACTCCAAAGAAACTGACTTCCGAAAACTGTCGTTTTCGGGAAAATATTCATATGTTTTTCTTCACAATGTGC
>JAFXBC010000071.1 GCA_017516825.1 Clostridia bacterium
GCGTAATTCTAAAATTTCTTTCTCATACTCTTTGATGTGTCGATACTCTCTTGGCATAAAAATTCCTCCTATGGTAGATGTTTCTATTCTACCATAGGAGGGTGTTTTTTTCAATTGTCCGTTTTTAACGGACTTGTGCAGCGACCTCGGTGGTTTTTGTAGCGTTGGATTACTTGTATTGCGCGGCGAAGATGTAAAAGGCTTCATCCTCGTTGCAGGTTAATTCAAGAATCTCCTTCTTGGTCATACAGGCGTAGAAGACAAACTCGTCCTGACACACGCCACCTAAAATTGCTTGTTCGTCCGACACGTGAATCGTACGATACAATTTGTAAAACCAATCCTCTTTATGTGAGAACAATATATCCGCGGCATGATTCATCGCTTTCGGATCTTCGTTTGCCTCAATGATCTCGTAATACTCTCTGACAGTTTTCCCCTCCAAGACGGTATCCCAATATTCCTCCGGAAGCATAGACTTAAAGCTTACGATTACCCGCAAGCGAAGATTATCCGGCATATCTTCCATGGCTTTGACTAAATACGGAGAAACCTGAACAGTTCCCATGGGGACTTTTACGTCAAACGCAGCGTTGCCGTCCGTGCCAAGCCAAATCGCATTTTCAAATCGAACATCTTTCCAAGAGCCGTACCCCCATGTTCGGTAGAGATAATCGTCTGCATTGGCGTACTGTTCCGAAACCGTCGAGGCGGTTTCTTCTGCATTGCACGAGGTCAAAAGAAAGAACACGGCCAGTATCAATACGATCGTTTTCTTCATTGTATTTCTCCTTTCAAAATACGATATCTGGTTGAATATACGCCCGCTGCACCGGAAAGCAGCTCATACGCAGCAGACAATTCATAGTAATACGTATCTGTTCTCGCATCGTACACACCCCGTCCTGTTTGCTCTGTAATGGCGTACTCAAAGTCAAATTGCTCCATTTCAGCAATTAACTGTTCATGAGTTCTGTCAATAATCGTCTGCGTTATTTCGGGTGCAGATGTCTGACGAAGCGAAAAAGGCCAAGCCGAGGGCGACCTCGGTGGTTTTTGTAGCGTAGGTTCAATTTTCTTTTCGGCATTTGCGGTAGAAAAGCCCGGTGCTTACAGACAGCACAATTGCACAGGCAACACCGCCCCAAGGCAAAAAAGCCTTAATGGGGTTCTCCGGCGGAATGGTGGTCATATCAATGCCGAGATATTCGGCAATGTTGTTGACATTGCCGAGGTGACTGCAAACAGGAGCAGCAGAAAAGCTGTAAGGCGAGCCTTCCCCGCCCACCGCCAGGAAGGTTTCTCCGGGGTGCTCTTTTTCCCAAGCTGCTTTTCTCTCCAAAAAAGCGTTATACTCTTCCAGATCCTTCTCCGCCTGGGGTCTCATATCCTCGGGAGTCAAAACGAAATCCCGGACATCCTTTTCCGTTGCAGAAGCGGACGTCACCCCAATAGGAATAAATACTTGCTCGCTTTCGATGTAGAAGTATGCTCCTCTCGAATGGGCCATCTGACTGACAAGAAAAACATATTTTACGTCATACGGAGAAACGATCTCTTCTTTGTTTAGGAGCAGGCGAATTCTCTCCGCATGATCTGCATAGCTGCAGGAAGCGGAGTTAGACCGCTGTTTCCCGGTTATCGAATCGTACCGATAATGGTCGATCGCAGGCGATGGAGTAAAGTATCCGATAACTCTTCCGTCATCAAAAACGGTAATGATATAAGTTCCGCCATACTCCCCCTCTGCCGTTATCGTTTTCGCAACATAACTATAATAATTCGCGCCACTGATGTGTGGGGTAACATTCAGTTTCACTTCCACTTCGCCGGTTTCGGCCAAAGCAGTCCAATCTACTGTATATACGGGTGTGATAGATTCCTTCACGATCTGTATGCCGGCCTCTTCCAGTTCTTCCCACGGGGAGGGCTTCTCTGTTTGAATAAGTTGCCATATTTCTTCCCGCTCGGCATTGGAACAATATACCATCTCTCCGGAAGTCTCCGAAGCCGAAACAGTCATGGGCACACATAGCGACAGCGCCAAGAGCGCGAAAAGGATAACAATCGACAAAAATTTTTTCATATATGGATCGACCACCTTTCAATATCAATATTCGCAATAATGTATGCCGATTACATCAAATTAATCTTTTGACAGCGAATATTCTTCAATGGCGATATACTCCCGGATCTGTTTCGGGTTTTCAAAGGTCAAGGCCTCAGAGAACAGAAATTGTATGCACCGTCCATTGTAGGAAACCGTCCATTCATTGTTCAATGGATCGTATAACACATCCTCTACCCAACACTTACCGCCGTCTCTGCCGTGGTCCTTTACGAAATTTTCATACGAATCGGGCGAGAGGTGAATGTACACCATTACAGATGCTTCTTTTGCCTCTTTTTCATCGCTGACCGCAAACTCGTAATAATAGTCCCCTTTCGGAACGGGTGGGATGAACTTGGTATTCCATCCGAGGCGGAAGCAGAACGGGTCCTGCTTTACCGATCCGTTGCATGCGCCATTGGACTCCCCTCGTTGCGCTTTTGGGCACTTTCACAGTTTCAATATATCAAATATGAGGTTTCATGTCAATAGTTCACAAGAAGAATTTACTGTTCGTTCAAAAAATCGCCTTGTTCGCAAAAAAACCGTCGGCTTGGAAAGCCGACGGTTTTTTCGTTATGGTGTTTGGCTTCGCAGAACGGTGCCGAAGGATTCCGGGTGGAGGTACCACACGCCGTCGATGCACAGCACGCGGAAGGTAAGCTCCTTTTCGAAGGAATCGAAGGAGCCTTCGAAATACACCTTCACGGTGATCTCGCGGAAATCGGTGATGGATTCCAAGGGCATGGTGTAGCGGAAGGGATCCAGCCCCGAATAGCCGTAGTAACGCTCCAGCAGGGTGACGTCCAAGCCTTTGTTCCCGGTCAGCTCGTAGCGGATCTCGAAGGTATCCCCCAGATCGGCCAGATTTTTAGCCTCTGCGGCGGCAAGCATCTCCCCGATGGTGTCGGAAAGATCGGGATATTCCCTGCGGTACCAAACGGTAAAATCCGTGGGGAAGGCGGATTCGTAAAGTCCTGCGTTCCTCGTCTCCAGGGCCTCGATGATCCGATCCAAGGGAACTGTCAAGGCGTTGCCCCTGGTTTCCCCGCCGGCGTTACAGCCCGCAAGGCAGGTGAGCAATACCAGCAACAGAGCAAGCCAACCCTTAGCCTTCATTGTCTTCGTCCGCCTTGTTCATCCGCATTTCCATCAATTCCTCGCGGGTGATGAGGATCTTACGGGCCTTGGTGGCGGTGTCGTAGGAGCCGATATAGCCCTTCTGCTCCATGACGCCCACGATACGGGCGGCACGGGCGTAGCCAAGCCCCAGACGGGTCTGCACCATGGAGGTGGAAATGTTCTGGGTGTCGATGGCCAGCTCCAGAGCGTCCAGGAACTTTTCGTCCAGCTTGGGCTCGTCTCCCCCTTCGCCCTCCACCTCTGCACGGCGGTTCTTGGGCGCGCCGCAGAGCTTGGCTTCCTTTTCGATCTGGGAGATGATGTCCTCGTCGTAGGAGGCGGTGGCGGCGTCCTTGATGAACTGGGTAACGGCAACCACCTCGGATTTACCATCCACCAAAGCGCCCTGGACACGGATGGGCTTCATAGCGCCCACGGGATAATACAGCATATCGCCACGCCCCAACAGCTTTTCCGCGCCGGTGAGGTCCAGAATGGTACGGGAGTCCACCTGGGAGGCCACGGTGAAGGCGATACGGGAGGGGATGTTGGCTTTGATCAAGCCGGTGATAACGTCCACGGAGGGACGCTGGGTACCGATGACCAGGTGGATGCCTGCGGCACGGGCCTTCTGCGCCAGACGGCAGATAGAGGTCTCCACGTCGTCGGGGGCGGTCATCATCAGGTCGGCAAGCTCGTCGATGAAGATGACGATGTAGGGCTGTTGCTCTCGCTCGGGATCGTCCTTGACGATCATGTTGTATTCCACCAGATTCTTGGCGGCTACCTCCTGGATCAGGTTGTAGCGCTTTTCCATCTCCACGCAGGCCCAGTTCAGAGTACCTGCCGCCTTCTTGGCGTCGTTGATAACGGGAACCAGCAGGTGGGGAATGCCGTTGTAGTCCGCCATTTCCACCTTCTTGGGGTCGATCATGATGAATTTCACTTCATCGGGAGAGGCGTGGTAGAGCAAGGAAACGATCAAAGAGTTCATGCAAACGGACTTACCCATACCCGTGGCACCTGCGATCATCAGGTGGGGCATTTTGGCGATGTCCAGATATACGGGGTTGCCGGAAACGTCCTCGCCCAGGGCGGTGACCAGCTTGCTCTTATGGTCGCGGAAGGTGCTGTTTTCGATAAGGCCCCGCAGGCGCACCACGGAGGAGCTGCGGTTGGGGATCTCGATACCGATGGCACTCTTGCCGGGGATGTTCTCGATACGCACGGAGGGTGCGGCCAGATGGAGGGCCAGGTCGTCGGAAAGGTTGGCGATCTGCTTTACACGGACGCCGGTTTCCGGCTGTACCTCGTACTGGGTGACGGTGGGGCCAAAGGATGCGCCGATAACGTGGGCCTTCACCTTAAAGCTTTCCAGCACCGCCTCCAGCTTACGGCTGACAGCGGCAACGTCGGCCGCCGTGGGCTTGGGGGAATCCCCTTCCCCGGGGGTCAGCAGGGAGATGGGCGGGAACACGTAGGGCGGGGGCAGATTCTCCTTCATTTCCAGCTCCGTGACCTCCTCGGTCACCTCCTCCGCGGGAGTTTCCTCCGCAGGGGCGGGAGCAGGCTCCTCGGCAGGTGCGGGTGCGGGAGCTTCCTCGGGAACGGGAGCGGGGCGCAGGAAGACCTCTTCTTCCTCCTCCACGTACTTGGAGGCGCCAGGCTTCTTTGCTTCCTCCACAGGCAGGTTCAATTCGGGTGCGGGAACGGTTTTGGGCTCCTCGTCCTTGCGGAACAGCTCGATGGGAACCCGGGAGAAGACCTCCTCCTGCTCCTCCTCGGGGAGGATGAAGCGGTGCTGGCCGTTCTTTTCCTGCACGATGTGCTTGTCCTCGGTGGGTGTGTCGGTAATGGGCAGATCGTCCATCAGCACAACGGGGACTTTATGCTTCTTTTCCGCCTTTTCCGTAACCCGGGGCGCAGGCTCCTTGGGAATGGCGGGAGTTTTCTTTTTGGGCGCGGGGGGAGGCGCGGGTGCTTTTTTGGGTGCTTCGTCCCCGTCAAACAGGGTGAGGTTGCGGAAGAAGCGGTAGATCGCCCGCAGGGTGGCCATGGGGGTACTGCCGCAGAGAAGGACGGTGCAGACGAAGATCCCCAGGGAAGCCAGAATGGCCGTGGGAACCCAGCCCACCACCCGTGCCGCCAGGGCACAGAAGAGGCCGCCCACCAAGCCTGCGGAGGTCATACTGCGGCCGGAGGCGAACAAGCCGCCAAAGCTCTTCACCGCCGCGCCCAGATCCTGGGGAGCGGTGGCTCTCACGGAGATCAGATGGACCCAGCACAGCACGAACACAAACACCGCACACAGCAAAACCACTCTGGCGGAGTTGGTGGTGTTCTTCTGGTTGGGATCCCAGCGAAGCACGCCGATGAGGATGAAGAAGGGGACGAAATAATAGCCGAAGCCAAACAACCCCTTCAAGATCTCACGCACGTTCCCCAACACCCCGGAATCGATCCCCGGGAAGAAGGTGATGATGAGGAACACGGCAAAAAAGCCCAGAAGATACCGCACCGGGGTCTGGTATTTGCCGGGGCCGGTCTGCTCCTGCGCGGGAGAATTCCCCTTGGGGGAGGACTCCTGTCGGGATTTTTTTGCACTCCCCTTAGGGGAGGTGGATTTCTTTTTCGTTTGGGTCGTTTTCGCCATAGAATACACTTCCTTACGATTGATTCAGGGGGAACTTACAGGCAGAGGTCGGTGATCACAGCCGCCGCGCCTACCAGCACGGTATACACGCTGAACAGGGTAAAGCCCTTTTTGCGGGCAAAAAATTGCAAAAGCTTGATGGCACCCAGCCCCACGAGGAAGGCGGTGAGTGCCCCTGCGATACAGGGAGCAACCAGCTCTGCGGGAACCCCTGCGGAGAAAAAGTCGGGCAGCTCCAGCACGCAAGCGCCCAAAATGGCGGGCATGGACATGAGGAAGGAGAACCGTACCGCATCCTCACGGGTGAAGCCGCACAGCCTGCCCCCGGTGATGGTAGAGCCGGAGCGGGAGATGCCGGGCAGCACGCCCACCATCTGCACCAAGCCAACCAGGAAAGGACGGCGCCAGCCTGCCTGATCCAAAGTGATCTTCCCTGCCGCCAGGCGGTCGCTGAACCAAAGCATACAACCGTTGAAGATCAGCAGACAGCCGATCAGCCAGCTGGTACCGTTCACAGCCTCCACGTAATCGGAAAGCAAGGCCGCGGGAACCAGGGGGATGGAAGCCACGCAAAGCATGAGGAACAATCTTTCCCCAAACTCCAAGGGTGTTTTCTTCACCTTCCCGGTAAAGAGCTTTCCCATTAAGGTAAAGAAGCCTTTCGCGATGAGCCACACCTCTTTACGGTACATGATCACCACCGCGAACAGGGTGGCCAGATGCAACAGAATATCAAAAGCCAGGTATTGCTCCCCTTCCGCGCCGAAGAAATTGTGAGCCAATGCCAGATGGCCGGAGCTGGAGATGGGAAGGAATTCCGCGATTCCTTGGAGAATACCGTAGAGAATAGATTCCAAAACGCCCATAGGGTAGCCGTTCCTTTCTTGCCTGTGGTTCGAGGCATTGTCAGCTTATGCGTTCCGGGGAGGCCGCATGCCTTCCGGGAACAGCGTATGCCTTCCCTCCCCAAAAAGATGGGGGTATAGTCGGTTTATTATACTCCATTTTGTTGCCAATGTCAAGGAAAAACGCAAAAAGAACTTTCTCGCCCCCGCCGCGGCAAAATTATTTTCGCCCTTCTGCAAAAAACCTCGTTTTCCCCCTTGACAACTCCATTTTGGTGGGCTATACTATCGCAAGCAAAAATACAAATGGAAGAAAGGTTGATTATTTATGAAAAAGTACGTTTGTGAGCTTTGCGGTTGGGAATACGACGAAACTGCAGGCGACCCCGAAAATGACATTGAGCCCGGCACTCGCTTTGACGATCTCCCCGATGATTTCGTCTGCCCCCTCTGCGGCGCAGGCAAGGAAGACTTTGCGAAAGCTGACTGATAATAAACGAGAAAGGAGCCCAATCGGCTCCTTTTTGCGTCTTGACAAGGCTGTCAAAATATGGTAAAATAGGTTTACAAGCAGGTACGAAGGATCTCACTCCGCACCGCAAAAACGTCAGTGTGCCGTACTTGCCCAAGGGGTGAGTACGGCGTTTTTTGTAGGGAGGGAAACAACGTATATGCTCAGATTCACGATCGAAAATCAAGAAAAACTGAATGAGATCTATTTCCACGACAGCAGTTTCTGCGATTACACCTACTCATACACAGAACGGGCGGTCGAATTGACCTGCAAAAATAAATACGTGAAGAAAGAATACTGCCTGCGCTTCAACAACGTCGTATATCACGAACTGATCGGTTGCTGTTTTTGGGGAGAAAACGCTTGCAAAGATATTCATTGGGCGGGATATTCCCCTTGCGAAGACGTTTTCGCAAAGCTTTCCAATCTGCAAGCTAAATCTGCAGAAGCACTAAAAGACGCTTCTTGTTCGTTCAAGACCAGATGGAACACGGGCGTTCAATACGTTCCGATGCTGTTTGAGTTCTTCACGGGAGATACGTTGACCATATTGGCAGAAGAGATCTTGGTTGAGATCAAGGAGTTACAATGAGCGTTTCAAAAAATCTTTACAAGGTGCTGAATCCTTATTTCAAAGGCCTGGGATTTCGCAAATACGGAAGCTGTTTTTATAAAATTGAAAACGATATCGCGTTTTGTTTCACTCCCGAATTTGTAAGCCATGTAAGAGTATGGTGCTATATTTTACCATTGTATATGCCAACAAAGTTCAGGCATCTAACTTATGGTGAGAATATTGAATTCGTTCACAGAGAGTTGGCTTGCTTGATATGTACGTATGATGAAATCACGGAGGAAGATGCTATTGCGTGGTTGGGAAAAATGGCACCTGTTATCGAAAAC
>JAFXBC010000072.1 GCA_017516825.1 Clostridia bacterium
ACCACGCATACATCCAAAGCCGTTCGCCGACTTGGTCACGGCTTTTTGTCACCCTGAGCAAGCGCGGAATCGAACCGCAGTGGCTCCAAACACGACTACGTCTCCGCGCGCGTCGAAGTTTTGCTTTTTGAAATTGCCCATTGTCTTTGGATATGCAGTTCCTTTTACAGCAATTTCTAAAAAGCAAAACCGCAAGGGGTCTCCTCAAAGTCTGATCTACCCCTTGAAAGGTAAATTTGCATCCTTTTTAATAAAACAGTTCTTTGCTTTCAACAGGGAACATCAGACTCTTATGAGATCCCGCCTGCGGCGGTTTTGCTCCATCCACTCCGTTCCTTCCGCAAAACTTCGACGTGCGCGGAAATGACTGCAATACGTAGCCACAGGGGATACAATCCGCGCGTGCTCAGGATGACATGTAGCCACCGCAGTTCCAAAAACGGCTCTGCCGTTTTTGACGTCGGCGAACCGATACCACGCATGAAACAAAAGCTATGCGCCGACTTGTGGCTATTGACAATTCCCTCAAAATATGCTACTATATCCCCGCAAGAACAGGAAAGGAAGGGCGCGCCCATGATCCTCACCGTAGACATCGGCAACACCAATATCAGCCTTGGCGGATTTTCCGGCGGGGAGCTGACCTTCGAGTCGAAGGTGGCCTCCAACCCCACCCTTACGGGGGATGAATACGCCTGCAAGCTTTTGTCCACCCTTTCTCTGTACGGCGTGGAGCGGGAGTCCGTGGAGGGAGCCATCCTTTCCTCCGTAGTGCCTCCCATCACCGACGTGATGAAGCAAGCCGTCTCCATCGCCTACGGCGTCACCCCCATGGTGGTGGGGCCCGGGATCAAGACCGGGCTGAGCATCCGTTGCGACGACCCCGTTTCCGTGGGAGCGGATCTCATCTGCGCCTGCGTGGCGGCAAAACAGCTTTACGGCCACCCCGCTTTGGTGGTGGATATGGGGACTGCCACCAAGATGATGGTGGTGGACAGCGGCGGCGCCTTCATCGGCGTTTCCATCATTCCCGGTGTCTCCATGGGCTTGAAGGCCTTGTCCTCCGGGACGGCACAGCTCCCCCAGGTGAGCCTCTGGGCGCCTCCCTCCGTTATCGGCAAGAACACGGCGGATTGTATGCGCTCCGGGGTGGTCTTCGGCAACGCCTCCCTGGTGGACGGCATGATCGACCGCTTCAACGAGGCCTACGGGGAGAAATTGCCCGTCATCGCCACAGGGGGTGCGGCCTCCGTGGTGATGCCCCATTGCAAGAGTCCTTATACCATGGACGAACAGCTGGTGCTGAAGGGGCTTTATCTTCTGTACCTGCGTAACAATTGAATCAAAATACAAAAAACATAAAAAACAGCGTTGTACCGCGTTTTGCGGACGACAGCAAGGAGGATTTTTATGCAAGCAAGCAAAAGGCAGAGAATGTCAACGGAGCTTTTGGTTCTGGGTGCCATCCTGACCGCTTTGGTGGTGGTCCTGCAGATGATGGGGTCGTTCATTCATTTGGGAATGTTCTCCATCTCCCTGGTATTGGTCCCCATCGTCATCGGTGCTTCCGTGGGAGGCGCAAAGCTGGGTGCCTGGCTGGGCGGTGTGTTCGGCGTGGTGGTACTGATCAGCGGAGACGCGGCGGCGTTTCTTGCCGTCAACGTGCCCGGCACCATCATCACCGTTATGGCAAAGGGGATCGCCTGCGGTTTGGTGGCAGGGGTGGTCTACAAATGGCTGTCCGGCATCGACCGCTACGCCTCGGTGATCATCACCGCTTTGGTCTGCCCCGTGGTGAACACAGGCGTGTTCCTGCTGGGATGCAGCGTGTTCTTTATGGACACCATCAAGACCTGGGCCTTGGCAGATTACGGCGAGAACGTGGTGGGCTACCTGTTCTTGGGTCTGGCAGGGCTGAACTTCCTGGTGGAGGTTGCCATCAACGTGTTGTTGTCCCCCGCCATTGTCAGACTTTTGGATCTCAGAAAAAAGAAATAAACAGCCAAAAACCTTCCGGTCACACGGAAGGTTTTTTGTATGGAGGCTTCACCTCACTTCTCCCCTTAGCTTAAACAATAAAAACAAATTGGGGAAGATCATCAGCCCGCCCAGAATATCCGCCAGGGTCAAAAGGCTTCCCATGGGCAATTGGGCCCCGAAAAAGGCGCACACCACACTGCAAAGGGAATAAACCGTCTCCCCGCCGGGAAGGGCAAGATATTGCAGGCACACACGGCTGTAATAGCACCAGCTTAAAATGGAGGCGAAGGCGAACACCGCGGAAAGGATCACGAACACCAGCCTCCCGCCCCCGAAGAACAAAGGCGCAAACACCTCCGTGATACTGCCGCTTCCCGTCACCAAAAGCGCCAACGCGGTGAGGGTGGACACCAGAAAGGTATCCGCAAAGATCTCAAAGACGCCCCATTCCCCCTGGCGTACCGGGTCGGATTCCCCGGAGGAGGCGTGGGCCAGGGGAGAGGAGCCCACTCCCGCCTCGTTGGAGAACACCCCCCGGGCAAACCCCTCCCGCATGGAGGCGGCGATCAACGCCCCGGAGACCCCGCCCACCATAGGACGTATTCCCATGGCTCCGGCCAGGATCTCCGAAAAGGCAGACGGCAAAGCGGGAAGATGGGCCAGCACCACCCCCAAGGCGGTAAAAACGTACACCAAGGAGGCCGCAGGCACCAAAACCCCGTTCCATTTCCCGATCCGTTCCCTGCCGCCCCACAGGCAGTAGGCCAACAGCACCCCGCAGGAAATGCCGCACAGCAGGGGAGAGATCCCCAATTCCACCGCCGTTTCCGTAAGCGCCCCGATCTGGGTGAGATTCCCCACCCCAAAGGAGGCCAGCACGCACAAAAGGGCAAAGCAGACGGCGGTCTTTTTGTACCCAAGGCTTCCCAGAACGTAGGGCGCACCGCCTACGTAGCCCTGCTCCGTCTTTTTGCGGTGCTTTACCGCTAAGAACACCTCGGCGTACTTCAACGCCATGCCTCCCAATCCGCTGACCCACATCCAGAATACGCTTCCCGCGCCTCCCGCGGCAATGCCGTAGGCCACCCCCGTGATGCTCCCGATGCCCACGGTGCCTCCCAAGGCAGTGGAAACGGCGTGGAGCAGGACTTTTCTGTCCTGCCCCTTAGGAAGGCTCCCCACCGTCCGCTTCAGAACGGCAGGCAACCGCAAGGGCAGGAAACGGGTCTTCACCGTGAAATAGCCTCCGAAGGACAGCAGAAGTCCGATGAGGGGCATCCCCCACAAAGCGTTGCGAAGGGTCTCCAGCATGAAAAGCAAACTCTCCTTTCGGGTTGACAAAGGGCGGAAAATGTGATACCATAAAAACATCAAAACAGGAAAAGGAACGGTCATCACCATGGCAGAAGCATTGTTTTCCAAATCGGCAAGAGGCTACAACCGAGAGCAGGTAGACGCCTTCCTGCTGGAGCTGAACCGCAATTTTGCAGAAAAAGAAAAGGAGCTGGATGCCCGCATCCGTGAGCTTTCCTCCGCCCTTGCGGATACGGAGGCACGGCTGAAGGAAGCAGAGGAGGGCAAAGCTGCCCTGGAAAAGGAGCTTGCCGAGCTGCAGGCCTCCATCGGCCAGCGGATGCTCCAAGCAGACGCCAGAGCGGAGGAGATTTTGGCAAACGCCAGAAAGCAGGCACAGGAGGAAGGGGAGCGTCTCATCGCCGAGACCCGCAAGGGATGCGCCGTCATCGGCCAGGCCGTGGCAGAGTTCACCACCCGCCTGAACACCGTCACCGCAGAGATGAACAAAACGGAAAAACTTCTGGATCTGGCCCTGGAGGACGTGAAGCGTAAAGCGGGGATCCGCAAGGCATGAAGACCCTTTTGGTAGAGGAAGCCCGTCTCTGGCTTCCCACCCTGAAAGCGGGGGACACCGTCTCCCTTTGCGGCAGGGTGTATACCGCAAGAGACGCCGCCCATCAGCGGCTTTGTAAGCTTTTGGACGCAGGAGAGGAGCTTCCCGTTTCCCTGGCGGGCGCTTTTCTGTATTACGCAGGCCCCACCCCCGCCCCTGCGGGGAAGGTGTGCGGCTCCTTCGGCCCCACCACCTCCTGCCGTATGGACGGGTTTGCCCCCCGCCTGTACCGAGAGGGCGTTCTGGCTACCATCGGCAAGGGAGGCAGATCCCCTGCCGTGAAGGAGGCCATCACGGAGGTGGGCGGGGTTTACCTCATCGCCGTAGGCGGTGCGGGAGCGTTTTACAGCTCCAAGATCACCTCCTGCCGCGAGATCGCCTTCCACGACCTGGGATGCGAATCCATCAAGGAGCTTACCTTCAAGGACTTTCCCCTCACCGTAGCCATCGACAGCAAGGGAGGCGACCTGTTCTCCCGTTAAACAGGCGGCACGGGAGGCTTCACCTGTTCAGGCGGCTGTTCTCCCGGCTCCAAGGGGAGCTTCAATCCGATATTTTCCAGTACAACGGCGCTTACGTTCAATACGTAGGCGTTTTGTATTTCGTCAAAGGTGAAGGTATGCTCCCATTCCAGCACCTCTCCCAGGGAGCTAAGCCAGCTTTCCATATCCTCCTTGGCGTAGGCCTGCAGATCCCTTTCCGTCAGGGTGATCTTTTGCTTTTCGTATTCCCGATAGGTCACCTCCGTCACCGTTACGGGGGTGTCGATAAAGCCAAACAGCGTGACAGCCTCCTCTTTGACGGAGGTATCAAACCGCCGGTAGGGACTGTCCGTCTTCAAAGCAAGCTCCCGCCCCAGCAGGGTGGTGATCCTCCGCACCGTCTTCCGCCCGGTGTAGGCCTTGATCTCCCGCTCCACCGGGAATACGGCGGAATAGCTTTCGTACACCTTGGCCAGCACCTCTCCCCGTGCGTGGTGGACCCGATACACGTTCCGCATCCCCACGGTAAAGGCGGAAATGAGGATCTGCCCCGTTTCCACCACTTCTCCGGGGGAGACGATCACCGTCCCCGCCCATCCCTTTGCGGAGACGATGATGCCGTCCCTGGCCGCCACTACGTTACAGTACCCCGTCACGTCCTCCCGCGGGGGCTCGTGTACCCGCTCCAGCACCTCCACCATAACGTGATTCCCCTTTACGTTGATGGCGATGGAGGAGATCTCGTGGAAGGACAACAGCACCAGATTCTGCACCTTCAAAACGGGGATGGCGGGGATGTAGCTCCCCACCTTCACCCCCTGCTCCGAAAGAGCCTCTAAAATGACCTCCTCGGGGATGGTCTCGTTGCCGTTCACCGTCACCTTCCAGACGAACAATTCACTGCAAAACAACAAAGCCAGCCCAAGGATCAGCCCCAACAGCAGACCGGGGCGCTTTTTGTATTTGGCCGCCAGAAAGGGCAGGCCCTTGAATTTGACGATCTCCCCGGGGATCCCCGCCTCATGGGCGTTGTTCAAAAGCAGCTCCCCGCAGGAGAGGGTGGTCTTCAGATACCACACCCCGTCCCCGCCCCGCAGACTCCAGAACAGCACCTTGTTCAAGGTGAGCCTTCGGAGAAAGGGCAGGGGATCGGCGCAGGAAAGCTTCACGGTGTATTCCCCTACGATGGAGTGCAGAAACCTATACACGGTCATCCTCCTCCGGGAGGTAACACACCTTGCGGATCTCCCCTTCGATGACGATACAGGTCTCGGAAAGGAACCGCATCTCCAATTCCTTCCCAAAGATCCCCAGCCGACTTTCCCCGCCGCTGACGGTCATACGGGTATCCCCGTATTCCAGAAGGCCGTCGATGCCCTCCGCCACCAGCCGTGCCGTGCCCCGCCATTCTATAAAAATGCCTCCGTCCTTCCTTGGCAAGACCTTGCTTGCCAGCCTGCGGAGGCTGTTTTTTCTCCCGTTTTCCATCATATCATCACCCGCTACCCAAGTATATTTTACCGTAGGTGATTTTATGAAGCGTTTCTCCTTGCTGTATACCCTGTTTCCCATCGCCTTCTTTCTGTTCTTGTTGTTTTTTCCCGCCGTAGCGGGGGAGGCGGTGCTGTCCCGTACGGTGTTCTTTGTCACCAAGGTGTTTCCCACCCTGTTTCCCGCCTTGTGCCTTTCGGGAATGCTGGTGGCCTCTCCCATGGCCAAAAGGCTGTACAGATTCCCCTTCGGGGTGGAAGGCACCCTGCTTCTTTTGGGGGTGCTTTGCGGCTTCCCTGTGGGGGCAAGAGGCGCCATGCAATTGTACGAGGCGGGGAAGATCACCAAAAGACGGGCAGAATTCCTCTGCGGCTTTTCCAACCTTGCTTCCGCCCCCTTTTTGCTGGGAGTGGTGGGGAATTCCCTTTTCGAAAGCCCCGCCTTGGGGTGGCGCTTCCTGGCCCTGCAAACGGTGTGCGCTCTCCTCACCGCAGGGGTGCTGTACCTCTGTCTCCGTCCCCCTTGCCCCGGGATCACGGAAGACGGCGGACGGGAGCCCCCCCTCCTTTCCCATATCACGGCGGCTACCCGTACTGTTGCGGAGGTTGGGGGAATGCTCATCTTCTTCGGCACCGCAGGGGTATGTGCAGGCTCTCTTTTGCGGCTTTCCGGCATTCCCGCCGTATTGCTGTCCTCTCTCTTTGAGTTCTCCGCGGGGTGCAACCAAGCCTCGGCCATGGGAGGCAGGGTGGGGGAGCTGCTGGCGGCGCTGTCCGTGGGCTTTTCCGGGCTTTGCGTGCTGGGGCAGGTGGCCGCCGTCACCAAGGGAAAGCTTTCCCTTTTGCCCTACCTGGGAGGCAAGGTGATCCAGACCGCTCTCATGGGAGTGCTGTTTTTCCTTTTTGCTTGACAAATCAAGGAAAC
>JAFXBC010000073.1 GCA_017516825.1 Clostridia bacterium
ACTTGTCACCCTGAGCGAGGAGGGCGCAATATGCTACGAACAAGCCACCGCAGAATGACCCCCGACGAGTCGAACTTCCGTGAGTGGTGTAAACCCGAGCGGAAGGCAAAAAATGCCTGCATTTTTTGAGGGTATGGGAATGTCTTTCAATACAGCCGTCTCGTTCCCTTTGTTACAATAAACAGTTCTTTACCCTCGGAAAGGTTCATCAAACTCGTTTCATATCCCTTCGCCCTGTAAGCAGGGCTCGGTTTTGCTCCATCCGCTTCGCTCCTTCCGCAAAACTTCGACTCGCCCTTCGGGCTCCCTCAGGATGACACGTAGCCGTTACAGTTCCAAAAACGAATTGTCGTTTTTCGCGTCGGCATAGAAAAACCACGCTTAAATCCAAGGCAATGTGCCCCACGCCTCGATCCGAAAGTTCCAAAAACGATTTATCGTTTTTGATGTCGGCATAGCAAAATCACGCTTAAATCCAAAGCAATGCCCCCGACTTGACACCTTCCCCGTTTTATGGTATACTAAAAGAAAAAGGTGTTTTTCATGACCTTCAAAACGGAAAAGGGACAATTGGCGTATCAATTCCTGACGGGCATTACCATCTGCCTGTGGGTATGGTTCTTTCTGCTCACCGTGGCGGTGGCTTTTTTGCCAAGCATGGATACGAGCGGCGATATTCTGGGCTTCTCCCCGCCTACCGCGGCTTTGCTGATGGCGTGCTTCTTCGCCCCCGCGCTTGCGGCGTTGCTGGCTGTCATCCGCCTGATCCGCCGGGTAGTGCGGCTGAAGCGGAGAGGCACGGAACACAGAACCCGCTCCGTGGTGCTGTTGTGCCTGGAATCCGTAGCATTGTTCTGTTCCCTTGGGGCGTTCCTGCAGTTTTACTTCGACGGCTTGGACGAACCGGGGCTGATGTTTGGCTGTCTCGGGGTGCTGATCCTTTTGGGGATCGCCGTATTCCACCACTTTGTCAAGGAAGAAAAGCCTATTTATACTGTAAAGCTTTACAAAAAGAAGTGGTCGGTGATCCTCCTTGTATTGCTGGCCCTGTTCCCTGTCTTCATCCCTGTGAATACCGAGCCTCACGTTTTTTACGGCGGGCTTGCCCACGACGGGAAGGAATACCACGCCATTGCCTACTCCGTGGCGGTACGCACCGTGGAGGATGAGGTGGTGGATTGGAATATTGCCGTCTTCCCCTTCAATTACGACGAAGAAACCTACAAAAAGCTGGACAATTTTGAATAACAAAAAGACCTCAAAGCGAGGTCTTTTTTGATTTGTTTATTCTCCGAAGGTCACGGTTTCCGCCCAGGCGAAGATCTGCTCCCGCATGGTCTCCGCATCGGTGAAATGGGTGGCAAACTGGACGATCCACACGCCCTGCTCCGTGGCCATGGGGAAGAAGAAGCTGTGGAACTCCGTCCCCGCGATCTTGTTGGGGGCCTCGAAATACACCAGCTCCCCGTGGGTCTTGGGATAGACCTGGTCTTCGAAATGGTAACTTTCGATCAACAGCCCTGCCAGATCCTTTACGGGAAGGCCCTTCAGCTCCCCGAACTCCCCAAAGGGCAAAAATTCCACACAGCAAAGCGCCTCGGGAGACACGGCGTAAAGCTCAAAGCCTCTCACCCGCTCCTCGGTAAAATCCTCCGTGAGGGTGATGGTCAGCTCCCCTGCGGTGAAGTCCTCTGCGGTGATGAGGATATTGCAGACCACAAAAACCGCCAGGGCAAAGGCCACCAAAAACAACAAGACCTTGGCCAGATACTGCACCTTCTGCCCCTTCCGCAGGGTGTTCCGCTCCTCTGCGGCGTAGCCCTCCAGCTCCCCGTGGAAACGGAAGGAGGGATCCAAGGGAGCGTGTCCCCCGCTGAGTTCGGCCGCCTCGTTGCCGCTGGGAAGCTCGCAATAATCGTAAACCTTCTTTTTGTTCCCCACGAATACCCGGGAAAGCTTTTCCCCGATGGAGAAGGTCACCGTCTCACCGTTGCCCACAGTCCCAAGCTTGCGGCAAGGGGTGGTGCCGAAGGTGACGTCGCCGCCTTCCCAATCCTCGATATAGACCACGTCTCTTCTGTTCTTCCCCCAGAAGGAAGCTTCTCTGCGAATGGTCAGATCTCTCATACGCAAATTCTCCTTTTTTCTTTATTTTACCATAAGGACGGTTCTTTTGCAAGAGCGGAGAATAAAAAACTTTACAATTCCCAAAACCTGTGTTATACTACCTCCGAAAAGAACCACGGAGGCAGAGCATGACCTATCACATCGCCCTTTGCGACGACGACGCCGTTCAGAGAGAATATCTGGAGCAGAAGCTTTCCCTGTTTGCGGAGGCGCGGCAGGTGGAATTCGTTTTTACCCATTTCCCCTCCGCGGAGGCGTTTTTGTTCCATTATCGGGAAAACCGCAATACGGATCTGCTGTTTTTGGACATTGAAATGGCAAAGATGAACGGCATCGATCTGGCCAAGACCCTGCGGGAGGAGGGCTCTCCTCTGCAGATCGTCTTCATCACCGGCTACCCCGATTACGTGGGGCAGGGCTACGACGTGGAGGCCTTGCATTACCTCCTCAAGCCGGTGGGTATCGAAAAGCTGTTTGAGGTCTGCCACCGTTTCCTGAAGACGATGGAGGAACAGCCCCGCTTTTTCCTGTTCTCCTTGGGGAAGGAAGTGGTGCGCCTGTACGAAAAGGAGATCCTTTACGGAGAATCGGAAGGGCATTACGTGATCTTGCACACCAAAACGGAGGATCTGAAGCTCCGTATGACCGTGCCGGAATTGGAAAAAGCGTTGGGAAAGGGCTTCTTCCGGGTCAGCCGTTCCTTCGTGGTGAACCTCCGCTACGTGACGCGGATCGCCAAAACGGAGGTGCTGTTGGAAAACGGTGCGTCCATCCCCTTGGGGAAGGGCTTGTTTGACGAGGCCAATCGGGCGTTGATCGCCTTTTTAAGGGAGCTTTGAGTATGAGCAAACGCAGTGAAAAAAAGCTTGCCGCCTTCCAGAACGCCGTGCTTGAACAGCATTACGCGGAGGTGGAGAATATGTACCGCAAGATGCGTACCTGGCGGCACGATTACCATAACCACATCCAGGCCCTGTCGGCGTATCTGGATCAGGGAGAGATCGAAAAGGCCAAGGCCTATCTGTCGGAGATCCACGACACCCTCACCAAGGTGGACACGGTGCTGAAAACGGGCAACACCATGGCGGACGCCATTCTCAACAGCAAGATCTCCCTGATGAACGCCATGGAGATCCCCGTGGATGCCACCGCAAGGGTGCCCGCCGTTCTTTCGGTGCGGGATATCGACCTGTGCGTCATCATCGGAAATTTGCTGGACAACGCCATGGAGGCCTGCGCGAAGCTCCCCGCGGGGAGCCGCTTTATCCGCATCTACATCAACGTGAAGGGGTCTCATCTGTACCTGTCCTTTACCAATTCCGCAGGGAAAAAGCAGGAAAAGGTGGGAACGCTGTTCCGCTCCACCAAGGGAGCCCACGGCGGGATCGGATTGTCGAGAGTGGATAGCCTGGTCTCCCAATACGGGGGCTACGTTACCCGTGCCTCCGAGGACGGCGGATACACCACCGAGGTCATTTTACCCCTTTGAACCGAAATGCGCGGGATTTTTGTGCCAAAAATCCTGCGTTTTTTGCCAAAACGCCCCACCGCGGGAGAAACTATGCTATGCTGAAGCCACTTCGAAAGGGAGGTGTCTGAATGGCAAAAGACAAGAAACAAAAAGAACCCCGCCGCGTACCGAAATACGGGATGTGGACCTGTATCAAATGGCTTGCTTCCAAGCTGTGGGAATGGGACCGCGCCGCCGCCATCTGCTGTATCGCCGCCGTGCCCTTGGCGCTGGTGCTGTACGGGCTGGGGCTGTACGTCCCCACCGCCACGCTGAACGTATTGGAAACGGCAGACGGATTCCGCACGGTGGCACTCACCGTGACCACCCTCCTGGTCACCCAGCTTTTCTTCCGCTTGCTGAAAACGGTGGTGGACGATCTGCGGGGGCTGGCCTACCACGACGGTGCCATGCGGTTCTATTACGCCATCACCAAGAAGGGGGCATCCGACGATTTTTATTTGGACCTGGACAGGGAATATCTCACCTGCAGACGGCGCGCCTTTGACGTGCTGCGGAACAGCGCGGACGGCTCCCCCACCCATTACCTGCTGGACGGGGTCAACGCTTTGGTGAACGTGCTGTGCTTTGTGATGTTCGGCTCGGTGATCTCCCTGCTGCACCCCGCCATCCTGCTGCTGTTGGTGGCAGGCTCCCTGGTGACCCACTTCTTGCAAAAGCGGCAGCAGAACCGCAACCACGCCAAGGTGGATGAGCAAACGGCGGTGAACAAGAAGATCAATTACCTGGCCTGGAACCTTTCCGCAAATTCCGCCCCCGGGAAGGATATCCGCCTTTACGGCATGACCTCCTTCTTCGATTCCCGGGGGAAGAAGCTGCTCAAGGAGCATATCCGCTTATTGAAATACCGCCAGAACAACCAATCGGTGGTCACCGTGGGTACCCACTTGATCACCGCTTTGCGGGACGGTGTGGCCTACGCCGTTTTGATCTACGCCGCCGTGGAGGGCAGAGTGACCCCGGGGGAGTTCGTTCTGTACTTCTCCGCCATCTCCCAGATGTCCGGCTTCATCGGCGGGATCATCGGGTATTTCGGTTCCTTCCACGAAATGAAGCTGAAGACCTCCGATTGTATCGAATACTTAGAAGAGGATCACAACCGTTTGCGCCGCGAGGGCGGGATCCCCAAGCCCGAGGGCAGACCTCTTTCCGTGGAGTTCAAAAACGTGACCTTCAAATACCCCGAAGGGGACAAGAACGTGCTGGAAAACGTGAGCTTCAAAATGGAAGCCGGGGAAAAGATCTCCCTAGTGGGGCTCAACGGCGCAGGCAAGACCACTCTCACATGGCTGATGTGCGGCCTGCTCCTCCCCGACCGGGGTGAGGTGCTGATCGACGGGCATTCGGTGTACGAATATAACCGTGAGGATCTTTACAGCCTGTTCTCCCTTCTGCCCCAGCGGTATACCATCCTCCCCACCTCCATTGCGGAAAACGTGGCCATGGCGGACAGGAAGGACGTGGACGAAGCCCGTCTTTGGAGCGCCCTGGAGACCGCAGGCATCGCGGACAGGATCCGCCGCCTCCCCCAAGGGGTGGAAACGGGGATGAGCAAGGAGTTCGACGCCCAAGCGGTGAATCTTTCCGGGGGCGAGATGCAAAAGCTTCTGCTGGCAAGAGCCCTTTACCACCGTGCCCCCATTATGATCTTAGACGAGCCCACGGCGGCTCTTGACCCCATCGCGGAGCACGAGATGTATCTGAAATACAACGAGATTTCGGAGAATACCACCTCCGTGTTCATCTCCCACCGCCTGGCCTCCGCCCGCTTCTGCGACCGTATCTACCTGCTGGACGGGGCAAGATTTGCGGAATGCGGCACCCACGAGGAGCTGATGGCAAAGGGCGGGAAATACAAGGAGCTGTTTGACATTCAGAGCAAATACTATAAGGAGGATGCGGCGAATGAAAGCTGAAAAAAGAACCCTCCGTGAGGATCTGAAGCTGATCCTCAAGGGCTACAAGCTGCTGTTTGAGATCTGCCCTGCCGGCATGGTGTGGCGGACGGTGAACTGCATCACCCAGCAGATCCGGCCCTATTTCTCCCTGTATATGTCCGCCCTGATCATCAACGCCATGGCGGCGGGAGCGGAGCTGAAGGAATTGCTCTTATTGGCGGCGGTCACCGTGCTGGGGATGCTGTTTTTGAACCTTTCCATGCACCTCATTTCCCGCAAGGCGGAGGAGACGGAAAGCATCCAATGGAATCTCAACGAGCTGTATCTGCTGAAGGTGCAATGTAAGATGCAGTACAAGCATTTCGAGGACCCCAAGACCGCCCTTCTGCGGCAGACCATCCGCAACCACGCCAACTACGGCGGCCACGGGCTTTCCAGGCTGTACTGGACGTATTGGAGCTGGCTTTCCGCGGTGATCAACCTGATCTTTTCCCTGTCCCTCACGATCTCCATGTTCCGCATGGTGGACGGTAGGAATCTGACGGGCTTCCCCGCCTTTGTAAACTCTCCCCTGTCGGGGCTGTTGATCCTGGGCGTTATTCTGGGGAACGTGCTGTTCCAGCTTTGGCGGATCAAGAAATTCGACCTGAAGACCACCGAGGAATGGAACGATTTCAACACCCGCTTTGCCCACAGCAACGCCTTTATGCACGGGGAAAAGCCGGACGTGAAGGTCTTCGGCGCGGTGGGATTCACCCTGTCCCGCAGTGAACGGGTGCTGGCGGATCGGGGGTATATCCGCAAGCTTTTTAAGATCGGAACCACAAGCAACCTGCTTTCCCATTGCGTGGCGGCGGTGATGAATCTGTGCCTTGCCCTGTACGTGGGGGCGAAGGCCTTCATCGGCGTCTTCGGCATCGGTGATTTCGTGCTGTATCTGGGCACGGTGGAAAAGTTCGTATACGCCGTCTCCGAGCTGGGCAGTTCCTTGGGGATCCTGCGGATCAACAACGTGTATATGGAGGAGCTGTTCGGCTATATCGACCTTCCCGACGATATGTACAAGGGCACCCTTTCCGTGGAAAAGCGGGACGACAACCGCTTTGAGATCGAGTTCCGTGACGTGTCCTTCAAGTACCCCGGGGCAGAGGAATACGCCTTGCGGCATATCAATTTCAAGTTCCGTTTGGGAGAACGCCTGGCCTTCGTGGGGATGAACGGCTCGGGAAAGACCACCTTCATCAAGCTTCTCTGCCGTCTCTACGATCCCACGGAGGGGACGATCCTCTTAAACGGCATCGATATCACCCGCTACGATTACGACCAGTATTTGTCCCTGTTCTCCGTGGTGTTCCAGGATTTCCACCTGTTCGCCTTCTCCTTGGGAGAAAACGTGGCGGCAAGTGAGGACTACGACCCCGCACGGGTGAGGGAGGCCTTGGAAAAGGCGGGCTTCGGCAACCGTCTTGAGGAGCTGGAAAAGGGGACGGAGACCTACCTTGGCCGCGGCTACGACGAATCGGGCATAGACGTTTCCGGCGGGGAGGCTCAGAAGATCGCTCTGGCAAGAGCTCTTTACAAGGACGCCCCCTTCTTCATCTTGGACGAGCCCACGGCGGCTTTGGATCCCATCGCCGAGGCGGAGGTTTACAGCCGCTTCGACACCGTTGCGGGGGACAAAACGGCGGTGTTTATCTCCCACCGTCTTTCCTCCTGTAAGTTCTGCCATAACATCGCCGTGTTCCATGGGGGCGAGATGATCCAGTACGGCAGTCACGACGACCTGGTTGCCGACGAAAACGGGCAGTATTACAAACTCTGGCACGCCCAGGCACAGTACTATACGGAGTAAGAACCCAAGCCTTCCCGACGGGAGGGCTTGATTTTTTGCCATACTCCGTGGGAGAGGTATGGTTTGTTCTTTACATAGAGAATGTAAGTTTACGTAAGGAAGGGTTGGATCAGACTCTTACGAGACCCCTGACGGTTTTGCTTTCCAAAATTGCTGTGTAAGACAGAACCCCATCCAAAACTCCGGGGCAATTTTGAAAAGCAAAACTTCGACTCCACAGGCTTTCAAGGCGTTGGATAAACCCATTGCGTCATACCACGCCTGCTCCGCTCAGGGTGACAAAAGACGAGGGGTTGAATCTATGCGTAGCTTTGTAAGGCATAAGCCCAACCTCTCCTTGTGACGTCATCCTGAGCAAGTGCGGAATGTAGTTGTTATGGCTACAATGGAGACCTTTTTCCGCACGCGTCGAAGTTTTGCGGAGAAGAAAAGGCGTAGCCGTTCGGAGCAAAACCGCCGCAGGCGGGATCTCCTCTGAGTCTGATGTACCCTTTCCAAATGCAAAGAACTGTTTTATACGCTACAGGTAAATAGGTTACAACGGCGAAGAATATCCTTGCCTCGTCCAAAACCGCCGCCTTCGGTCCCGGGCGTGCCCCCTCCTCTCATCCCGCAAAACCCATCCTCCATCTTGCTTTTTTCAAAAACCTGTGTTATACTACCACCGAAAAGAACCACGGAGGCAGAGCATGACCTATCACATCGCCCTTTGCGACGACGACGCCGTTCAGAGAGAATACTTAGCCGATCTGGTTTCCGCCTGGGCGGCGGAGGCGGGATTGGACGTCAGGCTTGCCCTTTTTCCATCGGGAGAGGCTTTTTTGGCGCGGGATCTGGGGCAGTTTTCCATTCTTTTGCTGGATATCGAAATGCCCGGCATGGACGGCATCACCCTTGCCCGCGGGGTACGGGAACGCAACGAGACGGCGGTGATCGTGTTCATCACCGGCTACGCCGAATACATCGCGGAGGGCTACGACGTGTCCGCTCTCCATTATCTCATGAAGCCCGTGGACAAGTCCAAGCTGTTTTCCGTTTTGGAAAAGGCGGTGAAGACTCTGGACAAAAACGGCAAGCTGCTGCCCCTGGAGCTGGGTGGGGAATTGGTGATGCTCCCTCTCCGCGACCTCCGTTACATCGAGGTACAGGGGAACTACGTCACCTTCCACGGCAAGCAGGCCTACAAGGTGAAGATGCCCCTGGTGGAGGCGCGGGCTCTGTTGGACGAACGGTTCTTCCGCACGGGGCGTTCCTTCCTTGTGAACCTCCACTACGTGCGGAAGGTCACCAAAACCGACGTGTATCTGGCCACGGGAGAACAGATCCCCCTTTCCCGCGGGCTGTACGAATCCATCAACCGTGCATTGATCCACAGCACCTGAAAGGAGTGAACCGCCGTGAAGCTTGGCAGAAAAACCGAAAAACAACTGGCCCTCTACCAAAGAGAGCTTTTGGACACCCATTACGCCGAGGTGGAAAATATGTACCGCCAGATACGGGGCTGGCGTCACGACTACCGCAACCACATCCAGACCATGAAGGCCTACGCCGCCAAAGGGGATCTGGAGGCGGTCAGCCGCTATCTGGATCTGCTGGATCAGGATCTCAACACCGTGGACACGGTGATCAAGACAGGCAACCCCATGACGGACGCCATTCTCAACAGCAAGATCTCCTTAGCCCGCGCCAAGGACATCCCCGTGAAGGCAGACGCCCACATCCCTGTGGCGCTTAAGATCTCGGAATTGGATCTCTGCGTCATCATCGGCAATCTGTTTGACAACGCCATCGAGGCCAGCCTTTCCCTGCCTCCCGAACGGCGGATGATCCGGGTTTACATGGACATGAAGGGCACCCAGCTTTATATCTCCTTCACCAATTTCACCGCAGGGAAAAAGCTTCCCAAGGTAGGAACGCTGTTCCGCTCCTCCAAGGGAGAAGGCCACGGCTTCGGGCTGGTACGCATCGACGGCATCGTGGAGCGCATGGAGGGCTACCTCAGCCGCAACAGCGAGGACGGCGCCTTCACCACCGAGATCCTGCTCCCCCAATAACCGTTCATCCCCCGATCCGTGCAATTCGTCCCCGAAATATGCACGGATCTGTTTTTTGTGGTAAGGTAGCTTACGAGGTGATCAGGTTTGAAAAAGGGATCCTTTTTCAAACAAGATTTTGCTCGCAAAATCCTTCCCAACCGTCCGCAACGCGGACTACGAAAGGCGCGGTGACATTTATGAAACAAACAAAACCGAAACCAAAATACAATACGCTGCAGAGCACGGCGTATATGTGTAAGCTGGCTCGGAAATACGAACGGGTCATCCCCTTCCATTGTCTGCTCATGGCCTTGCTGTTCGTGGGACAGCAATTGACGGAGCTGTACATCGCCCCCACGGTACTTTCCGCGGTGGAGCGCCACGTGCCCCTGCCACGGCTTTTCCTGACCATCGGCGGGTTCACCCTGCTTTTGTTGCTGTTGCGGACGGTCAGCACCTATCTGAACGGCTTTATAGGGTACCACCGCATCACGCTGCGGATGTTTATCGCGGGGCTGTTGAACCGCAAGGGGTGCGACACCTCCTACGTCAACCGCTTCGACAAGAAATACATGGATCTGAAGCAAAACGCAGGCTCCTACGTGGGGAGCAACTCCGGTGCCGCCGAAGCCATCTGGAACACCTTGACCGTATTCCTGCAGTACCTGCTGGGCATCGCCGCCTACGCCGCCATTCTGGCCTCGGTGAGCCTGCCCATCCTGCTGGTGATCGTGGCCACGGCGCTGGTGAGCTTTTTCACCAACCGCTACCTCAACGCCTACGAGTACCGCCACAGGGAGGAGCTTGCGGCCATTGAGCGGAAGCTTTGGTACGTCCAGGGAGCGGCAAGCGGGGACGCGGCAAAGGATATCCGCATCTTCGGGCTGGGGAACTGGTTGGAGGAGCTGTACCAAAACGCCCTGTCCGCCTTCCGCGCCTTTAAGATCAAGTCCCAGAAGGTGTACCTGCTGGCCAACGTGATCAATCTGCTGTTGACCTTCTTCCGCAACGGCTTTGCCTACGCCTACCTCATCCACGGGGTACTGGAGGGCGGGCTTTCCGCATCGGAATTTCTTTTGTATTTCAACACCGTGGGATCCGCTACCTGGTGGATCACGGACATTCTGAACACCGCAGGCTATCTGCGTACCCAAAGCCTGGGGATCTCCACCATCCGAGAAGCCCTGGAATATCCCGAGCCCTTCAAATTCGAAGACGGCCGTCCCCTGACCCACGCGGAGGGACAGACCTACGAGCTGAAGCTGGAAAACGTCTCCTTCCGCTATCCCGGCACGGATCGGGACGTGCTGAAAAATATCTCCCTCGACTTCCGTCCCGGGGAAAAGCTGGCGGTGGTGGGGCTCAACGGCGCGGGCAAGACCACCTTAGTGAAGGTGATGACGGGACTTCTGGATCCCACGGAGGGCAGGGTGACCTTAAACGGCGTGGATATCCGAGACTACGACCGCAGGGACTATTACAAGCTGTTTTCCGCGGTGTTCCAGCATTTCTCCCTCCTGCCCGCCTCCGTAGCGGAAAACGTCGCCCAAGACAATGAAAAGATCGACGAGGAAAGGGTGAAGGACTGCCTGGGGAAAGCGGGGCTTTCGGAGAAGATCGCCTCCCTGCCCGAGGGGATCCACGCCAAGCTGAACCGTCACGTCTACGAGGATGCCACGGCGCTTTCCGGAGGTGAGACCCAACGGCTGATGCTGGCAAGAGCGTTGTACAAGGACGCCCCTTTCCTTATGCTGGACGAGCCCACGGCGGCTTTAGACCCCATTGCGGAATCGGAGATCTACGAATCGTACAATGAAATGACCGCAGGGAAAAGCGCGGTATTCATCTCCCACCGTCTGGCCTCCACCCGCTTCTGCAACCGTATTCTGCTGTTGCAGGAGGGCGTCATCGCCGAGGAGGGCTCCCACAGGGAGCTGATGGCAAAGGGCGGGATCTACGCCGATCTCTTCGCCATCCAAAGCAAATATTACCGAGAGGAGGATTCCCATGAACAACAAGCATGACTCCGTTTCCGCAAAGGAAGCGTTGAAGCTGAACCTCCGCGCCATCCGAACCATCTACGCCACGAGGAAAAAGGTGCTGGCTTTGCGGCTGACCAAATTCGCCTTTGCCGCCCTGACTCCCTACGTGGGGATCCGCCTTTCCGCCTTACTGCTGGACGAGCTGGCGGGGGCGAGAGACCCCAAGGTACTGACCGCGCTGGTGCTGTGGATCATCGGCTCCGCCGCGGGGATCACCCTGATCCAATCCCTGTTGGACCGCTGGCACGACGGGGAGCAGGCGGGGATGTACATCCACATCGACCATATTATGAGTGGGAAGATGGCCTCCATGGACTACGCGGACGTGGAGGACACGGAGACCTACAAGCTCCTGTCCGTCATCAACCAAAGCCGCCAGGGCGGAGGCTGGGGCTTGCACCACGTGACCCACAATCTGAACAACCTGTGGTCTTCCCTGTTCTCTCTGGGGGGCGGCGTGGCCCTGACGGTGACTCTGTTCACCACCCCCGTTCCGGAGGGAAGCGGCCTTGCATTTTTGAATTCCCCCTGGGTGACGGCGGGCGTCATCCTGCTGTTTATCGCCGTATCCCTGGCGGTACCCGCCATGACCGCCGTCTGCGACAGACAGCGGGCGAAGGTGGTGACCCGGCACAACCTGTCCAACCGCCTGTTCAGCTACTACGGACGGTACGGGGACAGAGAGGAGACCGCCGTGGACGCCCGTATCTACGACCTGGGGAGATTCTGCGATAAGTACAACTTCGACAAAACCAACCTCTTTTCCTCCAAGGGGTATTTCGCCAAGCTGAACCGAGGGAAATTGGGGTTCCTTTCCACCCTTTCCGCCGCGGCCTCCGTGCTGTTCACCGGGCTGGTATACCTGTACGTCTGCGTCAAGGGGTGGAGCGGCGCCTTCGGCGTGGGCGCCGTTACCCAGTACGTGGGAGCTGTGACCATGCTGTTCGCGGGGAGCTTCCGCAACATTCTTTCCGAGCTTTCCGACATGAAGAACAACGCCTATTTCCTGAAGCTGGTGTTCAGATTCCTGGATATCCCCAACAGGATGTATCAAGGCTCCCTCACCGTGGAAAAGCGGCGGGATCGGGACTACGAGATCGAGTTTAAAAACGTCTCCTTCAAATACCCCGGGGCGGATACTTACGCTCTCAAAAACGTGTCCTTGAAGTTCAAGGTGGGACAGCGGTTGGCGGTGGTGGGCAGAAACGGCAGCGGCAAGACCACCTTCATCAAGCTTCTCTGCCGTCTCTACGACCCCACGGAGGGGGAGATCCTGTTGAACGGCATCGACATCCGCAAGTACGATTACAAGGACTACATGGGGGTCTTCTCCGTGGTATTCCAGGATTTCCGCCTGTTCTCCCTGCCCGTAGGGGAAAACGTGGCGGGGAAGGTGGATTACCACCGCGCATTGGCGGAATCCTGTATCCGTGACAGCGGGCTGGGAGACCGTCTGGACTCCCTGGAACAGGGCTTGGACACCTTCCTGGGGAAGGATTACGAGACGGGAGGCATTGATCTTTCCGGCGGGGAAAAGCAAAAGCTTGCCCTGGCAAGGGCCCTTTACAAAAACGCGCCCTTCATCATTCTTGACGAGCCTACCGCGGCTCTTGACCCGGTGGCGGAGGCGGAGGTGTACCAAAGCTTCGACAAGATCGTGGGAGACAAGACCGCCATCTACATTTCCCACCGCCTCTCCTCCTGCCGCTTCTGCGACGTGGTGGCGGTGTTTGACGGGGGAGCATTGGTGCAGATGGGCAGTCACGACGACTTAGTTGCCGACGAAAACGGGCAGTATCACAAGCTCTGGCACGCCCAGGCGCAGTATTACGCGGAGGAACAAGTTTGAAAAAGGGATCCTTTTCAAACGTGATTTTGTAGCTTCGCTCACAAAATCTTTTAAGGCCGCCCGCTAAGCGGGCTACGAAAGGAATGGATACAACTCATGATCATAGGGATTGCGGGAGGCAGTGCCTCCGGGAAAAGCACGTTGGCGAAAAAGCTTGCAGAGGCAACGGGGGCGGCGGTGCTTTCCATGGACAGCTATTACAAGCCCTTTGAAGAACTTCCGGAAGCCGTGGGCAGGGACGGGAAGCTCTACAAGGATCACAACTGCCCCGAGGCCTTCTGTACGGAAAAGCTTCTGGAGGACTTGAAAAGCATCCCGGGAGACGTGATCTTGGAGGGGTTGTTCATCCTGGCGTTGCCCTGCCTGCGGGAACGATGTGACGTGAAGATCTTTCTGGATTGCCCCGCCGATATCCGCATCCTCCGCCGGGTGAAACGGAATTTGGGGTGGGGGCTTTCCTTTGAGGAGATCTCCGAAGTCTACCTCGCCCTGGTGCGCTACCGCCACGAGGAGTACGTCTCCCCTTCCGCGGTGTACGCAGACCAGGTGTGGAGTACGGAAAACGGGGTGGAGGAATGCTTTGAGGCCCTCCTCGGAAGTTTCTTCACACAAAAAAGTTGACAAGCGGAAAATTTTCCTGTATAATAAGGGCATGAACAGGAGTTGTCCTTATGAACGATATCAAATCCATCATTGCGAAGAATATCGCCGACCTCCGATTGGCCAAGGGTATGACCCAATTGGAGCTGGCGGAACAATTGCATTATTCCGATAAAGCCGTTTCCAAGTGGGAGCGCGGGGAATCCGTGCCGGAGATCGCCACCCTGAAGGCCATCGCCGATCTGTTCGGTGTGACCTTGGATCATTTGGTGACCGAACACTCCCCCGAGGAGAAGAAAGAGGTTGCCCCGGAGCGGAAGTACCGTTTCCGCAACCGCTCTTTGGTCACCTGTATGTGCGCCGTGCTGGTGTGGTTCGTGGCGCTGCTGGCCTTCGTCACCGTGGATCTTCTCCCCATCCAGGTGGAGCTTCACTGGCTGGCCTTCGTGTACGCCGTCCCCGCAACGCTGCTTCTGTGGCTGGTGTTTAATTCCGTGTGGTTCAATCCCCGCACCAACTTCATCATCATTTCGGCGTTGGTGTGGTCCGCATTGGGCTCCTTACACGTCACCGCCTGGGTGTTTGGGAAGAATATCTGGAAAATTTATCTCCTGGGCATCCCTGCTCAACTGGTGATCCTCCTTTGGTCCCGCATCAAGCCCGCAATCAAGAATAAGATCCAAAAATAAGTAAAAACGTCCACGACTCTACCGTTGGTAGAGTCTTTTTTTGCCTTTCGAACGGAGAGTAGAACAGCGTTTTATCTCTCTACGGAGGCGGAACGGAGGGGCGAGAGAGAAATGGGCGCGGTAGGTTGCAAATTGCGTTCTGCAGGGCTATACTGTACTCGTCGGGGAAGCGGACGCGTTTCCCTGCCGCAGAGTCCTTCTGCGGGCGATTTGCAAATCAAACAGAAAAGGAACTTTACACATGAACCGTTTTAAGATCGTAGCAGATTCCTCCGGCGATTTCACTTCCCTGGAGGGGGTGCCCTTCGAAGCGGCACCCCTGAAGATCCTCACCGCAGACATGGAATACACCGACGACGCAGGCCTTGACGTGGCAGACATGGTGAACACCCTCCTTGCCTACCACGGAAAATCCTCCACCTCCTGTCCCAACGTGGGCGACTGGCTTTCCGCCTTCGGCGACGCCCGGTACGTGTTCTGCGTGACCATCACCGCCACCCTGTCCGGCAGTTACAACGCCGCCATGCAGGCCAAGGCACACTACGAAGAAATGTACCCCGACAGAAAGGTGTACGTGATGAACTCCCTTTCCGCAGGGGCGGAGATCGGGCTGATCATCCACAAGGTGAGAGATCTGATCCTGGAAGGCAAGGACTTCGAAACCGTCTGCAAGGAAGCAGAGCAGTACGCCTCCCGCACAGGGCTGTTGTTCGTGCTGGAATCCATGAAGAATCTGGCCAACAACGGCAGAGTTTCTCCCCTGGTGGCAAAGATGGCAGGCCTTCTGGGCATCCGCGTGGTGGGCAAGGCCAGCGACAGAGGGGACTTAGAGCAGCTTCATAAGGCCAGAGGCGAGAAGAAGATGCTGGAGGTCACCGTGGAGACCTTGAAGGAGCTGGGTCTGAAGGACGGCAAGGTGTATATCGCCCATTGTCTCAACGCATCCGCCGCCAACGGGTTGAAGGCGCTGTTGAACAAGGAGCTTCCCGAAGCACGGGTCACCGTGTATCCCACCGGCGGGCTTTGCAGCTTCTACGCCGAAAAGGGCGGGCTGATGATCGGGTTCGAGAAGGGCTCCGCTTTCGTCGGAGCATCCTGACGGATACTCCTCCGAATTCCACACCGCTTCCGCGCGGTGTGAGCCCCTGACGGGGTTCCAAGTGGCGCCAAAGCCATATATTCCGCTACGTAGTTTTGGATGCGCCACGTCAAAAATCCCTTCGAAAAAGCCCTGCGAGGCAGGTCGTTTTCGAGAGGAATTTTTACGGCCTTAGGTTCATTGTACCTCAGTGGCAAGGTGTCTTTTTGCCCGGAATGAATCCGGGCAAGCGACGCAATTTCATTGTATGCCCTGCGAGGCAGAAAGGACGGAAAAACGATGATGGATTTTCTTTTGGAAGCGTATCTTTTGCTGGTAGAAAAAGCCCTTCCCGTCCGCAAAGGGAGCAAGACCGCACGCCGCCTTGCAGAGGGGATCGCATTGGGGATCTTCATAGCCATTCTTGCCGTGGGCTTTTTCGGGCAGCATTTACTGGACGCCGGAAACGAATTCGGCGGGACGCTGTGCATCGGCATTGCCCTGTTCATTGCAGCGGCGCAGGTGATCGTAGCGTTTTGCTTAAAGAAGGATTGAGTACGGAGATATGCCGACCTAAGCTAAGGCGCATACCAAACTCACTCCAACGTGTCACCCTGAGCACGCGCGGAAACGAACCGCCGTGGCTACATACGAGAATGCACCTCCGCGCACGTCGAACTTCTGTGAGTGACGTAAGTCCGAGCAGAAGTCCCGAATCGCCTCGCGGTGAGGGAGGGTATAAGACAAGTCTGATCTACCCCTTCTGTAACGCAAGAACTGTTTTGAAAGGAGCCCTTCATGGAGATCTTTTTTGAATTTCTTTTTGACTTCTACTGTGAGCTGGCGGCATTGGCCATCCCCGGGAAGGGAAAAGGCAAAGGCGTGAAGATCCTCGCATCATGTCTGATCGCCGTGGTGGCCTTGGGGCTTCTGTGTCTCTTCTATTTCGGCGTAGATCTGCTTCAAAACGGTCACACCGCCACGGGAGTTCTGTGCATTGCAGGTGCTGTCGTCATTGCCTTGGCGCAACTGATCGCAGGGCTTTGTCTCAGCGGCAAGTCCGCATAATTTTTACACACAACAAAAGAATCACACCGCGAAAAACGGGCGCAAGGCTGCATTATTAAGCAAACTATCGGTTACGCCCTATACAAAACGGCAAAGCCGTTTTGGCGCCTTGCATTCCCATTTTTTCGCAAGGCTGTATCGTTAAGCAAACTATTGGTTACGCCCTATACAAAACGGCAAAGCCGTTTTGGCACCTTGCATTCCCATTTTTTCGCACGGTGTTTTTCTTGCACCTTTTTTCAGCAAAAAACGGAGAAAAAGCACATGAAAACACAAACCACCATGGAAAAAGCCGCCGCCATCTTCCGCAAGGCGGCCCGTCCTCCCATCTTTGCCGCGGCGTTTTTGGTGATCCTTTTCGTCACAGACCCCGCCTATATCGGCCCCCCATGGCAGTTGGCCTTCGGCATCTTCGCCTTGGGGGTGTTGCCCATTCTGGGGTATCCCTTACAGAAATTCATCCCGCACTTTCGGGACAAGGGGAGAGAGGGCCAGAGAAGCCTTGCCATGCTGTTCTGCTTCGGCGGGTATCTGCTGGGCACCCTGTGGGGATTGTTCACCCAAGCACCCGAGGGGCTTCTGATGGTGTATTTCTGCTACCTTTCCTGCGGGATCGGCATGCTGATCTTCAACAAGGTCTTCCACCTCAAGGCCAGCGGTCACGCCTGCGGCATCATGGGGCCCGTGTTCGCCATGTGTATCCATTTTCATTTGTGGATCCCCGCTCTGGTGGGCGCCGCTTTGGCAGTGTTGGTGTTCGCCTCCAGCGTGAAGACCAAGGAGCACAACGCAGGACAGCTTCTCGGCGGCTCCGCCATCGCCTTGGTGTGCATCTCCGCAGTGAGTGCGATCTTTACGGTTCTGTAAAAAGGAAAACGACCCGGAAGGGGTGCTTCCCATAAAGCAGGTTTTACCTACCGCAACCTTGTAGGGCAGTGGCTTGCTGCCGCCGAAAACAAACGATATATGCAAAGAAAACGGCGGGAGATAAACCCCCGCCCTACAACAAAAGGAGTACGGACAATTTGTTCGTACTCCTTTTCACACGCCTTGCTCTGCAAGGCATAGTGTGTTACACCTTTTTGGTGTACTGTCGGGCGGTGATAAGCCTCCCTTGTGTAAAGGGAGGTGGCTCGCGTAAGCGAGTCGGAGGGATTGTAAAAAACAAAATTTTATCGAAAAACAATCCCTCAGTCACCTTCAGTGACAGCTCCCTTTACACAAGGGAGCCTTTCTTTATGTTCATCTATGACTTGTCAATTTTCCTGACAAGCACTGCTTTTGTGGACACAAAAGCGAAGCTCCGCGCAAGGCGGGGCGAGGATCAGATATTAAAATGTTTTTGAAAATCTTCTCTGTCGTGTAACTTATCAAATGGACTACGTTTTATAGCTTCATAAAAATCTTCCACATATTTTGTCTCGCCCGTTCTCCAAAAATTATCAGGATTATATTCCAGTTGATTGAGAAAAGGACTTGTAAAGCGATAAACAGTATTTTCCCTATCAGAATCATCGGCAGCTGTCGCATATTCAAAAGCTTTCTGCAAATGACAAATGGCCTTTTCGTATTCTCCGTTTGATGTGTATATGGCTGCTTTTTTGCGATAATTATGTGCGAGATAATCATTGTAATAGAGATAATTACCGTCTGTAATTATCGCATTTAATATCTTTTCCTGTGCTTCGCAAGCTTCCAAGTTATCATCGCCTATATGATTCAATATTTCTGACAGCATATTCGCCAACATCTTTTGATAATGTTTGGTTTTTTCTTTCCCCTGTAAACAATCCAAAAGAACACGTTCTTTACTCACCCCGTTACTATCCGGATACATTTCCGCGTATTTTTTTGCCTCATCGTGCCTTCCTCTAAAGCAAAGATACTGTACAATACCTTGTACCGCACTTGTTTTAATCTTCGTATCGGTTGCATTTTCTATAACAGTAGCAAAATGCTTGATCGCTTTTTCCTGTTCAGCAATATACTCTTTATCATCCTTAAAGTCAAAGGAACGCATAGCCTCACACCACGCAAGCCAATTAAGATATTTCATTTCTCCGGGATACTCGGCCACGGCAGTACAGGCAACCTCATATCGTTTGGCAAGATCGCCGCTTATCCAAGTTTCACGCTCTTCTTTTTCGAGTTCCTCTCGGCGCGCATCTATACCGTCATTTTTTAGTCCTAATAATTCATCAGCTGAAACGTGAAGCAATTTCGTCAAAGGGCCAATCAACGAAAGATCGGGGCTTGATAATCCACACTCCCATTTTGAAACTGCTTGATAGGACACGCAAAGATAGTCCGCAAGCTTCTCCTGTGTCAAATCATTCTTTTTTCGTAATTCTTTAATTTTTTCGCCTATTGTCATTAGAATCACCTCTTGAAATTTATTGAATCCGGATTCTGATATTATTATAACACACATCAAATGCCAAAACAATAACTTGTTTTTCGAACTGTGACGCAACCTGTGGTTGAGTTCGCAAAAAGAATGACGTACCTGCTTTATCGCAGGTACGCCAATTGGGTCGTTTTTGTTTTTTATTCCTTCATGGCCTTATGGTCGATCTTCCCTACCTTGGTTTTGGGGAAGGATTCTAAGAAGATCACCTTTTCGGGGATGCAATACTTGGTCATACGGCGGGAGATATTCTCCAGGACCGCGGCACGGATCTCCTCTTCACCGCGGGAAGAATTTTTGTTGCGGATCATGAACAAGGTCAGGTGGGGCTTGGGGCTTTCAAACAGCTCCAGGGCGGCGTCGTGGACATCCTCGGTAAGGTCGGTGGCGATCTTTTCCACCTCGGCGGGGTACACGTTGATCCCCGCGATCTTATACACCCGCTTGATGCGCCCTTTCAAAAAGAGGTAACCCTCCTCGTCCAGGTAGCCCAGGTCGCCGGAACGTACCCAATCCTTGCCGTCGATCTGCAGGATGGTCTTTTCCGTGGCGGAACTATCCTTGTAATAGCCGTTCATCAAAGTATTGCCTGCGATATACACCTCCCCCACCGTTCCCGGAGGAAGGATGGCTTGGTTTTCATCCCGCACGGTGATGTGGATATCCTTCAGAGCCTTACCCACGGAGCCTGCGCGGAAGGCCTTGTGGGTGTTCACGGCACAGACGGTAACCGTCTCCGTCAGTCCGTAGCCCTCCAGCATTCTGCCCACGGAGCCTTCCCGCTCCATCAAGGCATTGAAGCTCTCGATGAGGCTGGGAGGCACGTTGTCCCCGCCTACGAAAGCACATTCGATATGGGAAAGATCCCCTTCTGCGAAATTGGGATGCTTCATCAGCTTTTGGTACAAAAGAGGCACGCCCAAGATCACGTTCACCTTGCCGGAATGGATCCAATTCAACGTTTTTGCCACGTCAAACTTGGTCATCAAGGCGGAGGTGGCTCCCCAATACAGGGGTGCGTGGATGCCCATCCCCAGTCCAAAGCCGTGGAAGGCGGGCAATACTGCCAGGATGCTCTTGCCTGCGATGCCGTAGGGCAACAGATCGTCGGAGCGGGCAACTAAGTTGTTCAAGGCGTTTGCGGAAAGCTCAATGATCTTGGAAGCCCCCGTAGTGCCGCCGGAATGGAGGTAGATGCAGGGCAGGGCGGGATCTCTGTGGGAATAGGTGTGATCCTCCTGCTCTTTTTTGTAGCCCTCTAAGTCGTAAAGGCCGTTTTTCCCCTTGGGCTTGCCGTATTTGAGGTAGCAAAGGGTCTT
The DNA here is from genome assembly GCA_017516825.1 of Clostridia bacterium. Lineage (GTDB taxonomy): Bacteria > Bacillota > Clostridia > Oscillospirales > CAG-382 > Coliplasma. The sequence continues at coordinate 20,497 of JAFXBC010000073.1, forward strand.
CATCATGAAAGACACGTCCACCATGGGATTGACGAACACCGTGGGGATCCCGCTTTGGGAGAAGGCCTCTCCATACTCCTTACACAGGGTGGAAAGCACCACGATAGCAACGCTTTCCGTCTCCTTGGCGGTGCGGATGATCTCCTGTGTGGGAGAGAGCGGGTGAACGACGTTCAAAACCGCCCCGATGGCGTTTAAGGCGTAGAGAGAATAGATGCCCCCCGGCACGTTGGGCAGAGCCAGGGTCACCACGTCCCCTTCCTTCACCCCCAAACGGCGGAAGAAGGAAGCCGTCCTGCGGATATTTCCAAGGAGGGTCTTGTAGGAGATCTCCTTGTTTTCAAAACGGATGGCAACCGTTTCTTTCTGTTCGTGTTTCAAAAGGCTTCTGTACATAGGTTACCTCAAAGGGCCAATTCGTAGCCCAGGCACAGGAACACCACCACGGCGATGGCGGGAAACAGCACCTGGTGGGCGAAGTACACGGGCAGGCTGTTCCGCCCGATGAAGGTGAGGGGGTTGTTGTGGTAGGATCTGAAGATCAGAGAACGCTTTTCCTTGTAGAACTGCTTCCCCAGGAACACGCCCAAGAAGATCTGTCCTGCGGTGGTGGGCAGGTCAAAGCTGTCCGACCCGCATTCCGCCAGCCCCAGGATGGTCTTCCCCACCAGAGCGAATACGTTTTCCCCGTTGTTGTAGGAAACATAGCCCTCGCTGTAACCGGAGATCCAGATCCCCAAGCCCACCAGGGAGATTCCCAGCGCCAGGTAGACCCATTTGTTGGTGTGAAGCTTTTCCAGGATCCCCACCAAGATGAGGCTGACGGCGATGGCGTGAAGCACCCCGAAGGCGATGGTCATATTGGGCTTCCCTGCGAAGATGCTTGCGCCCCAGGTGGCGGCGGTAAGCACCATAGCCACGGCAAAGAGCTTGGAGCCTCTTGCAAGATTACTGCGGGAGAAGGAGCTGCAGATCCCCGTGAGGGCAAAAAACAAAAAGATCACCCCGATGCGTACCACTCTCCGCACGTCCCAATACCAATAATCCAGCCCCAGGAGGCGGAGATCTAAGGGATAGTCCTTGATGAATCCGGGCAAAAGCCCCCAAAAATCGTACATCAGGTGATCGAACATCATGAGGATCACCGCAAAGCCGCGGATCAGATCCAGCTCCATGGCGCGGTTTTTCAGTTTTTCTTTCATGGGGCGCCTCCCGGTTTTCATGAAGATGGGAACAGTATAGCATACTCTCTGCCGTTTGTCAATTTTCGCCCCGAAAATTTATGGCTTTCTCTTGACAAACAGAGCGCAAAAAGGTACAATACCCTTAGAGTTTCCAACATTTTACGGAGGTTTTTACAATGGACAGAAAAATTCGCGTTGGTATCATCGGTTGCGGCGGTATCGCCGGCGCTCATATCGGCGGTTACAAGACTCTCACCGACATCGCAGAGGTAGTTGCCTGCTGTGATATCGACGGCGCCAAGGCCGAGAGATACGCAAACGCTCACGGCATCCCCGCGCATTACGTGGATTACAAGGAAATGTTTGAGAAGGAGAATCTGGACGCCGTTTCCGTTTGCACCTGGAACGCCGCTCACGCTCCCGCCACCATCGACGCCCTCAACGCAGGCATCAACGTGCTTTGCGAAAAGCCTATGGCTATGAATACAAAACAGGCTCTGGCTATGAAGGAAGCTGCCGAAAAGAACGGCAAGCTGTTGATGATCGGCTTCGTTCGCCGCTTCGGTAACGATGCGGACATTCTCAAGAAGTTCATCGACGAAGGCACCATGGGCGACGTTTACTACGCCAAGGCTACCTACCTCCGCCGTAACGGCTTCCCCGGCGGCTGGTTCGGCGACAAGGAATACTCCGGCGGCGGCCCCCTCATCGACCTGGGCGTTCACGTCATCGACCTCTGCCGCTATCTGGCAGGCGGCCCCAAGCCCGTTTCCGTGTTCGGCGTGACCTACGGCAATCTGGGCCCCAACCGTGCTGTCTCCGCAGGCACCCAGCAGTGGTCCGTTTCCAAGAATGCTTTGGGCATCGACTTCAAGTACACCGTTGAGGACTTCGCTACCGCTCTCATCCGCTTTGACAACGGCATGACCATCAGCGTAGAGGCTTCCTTCAACCTGAACATCAAGCACGATATCGGCAACATCGAGATCTTCGGCACCAAGGGCGGCGCCCGGGTTGACCCCCAGATCGAGCTGTTCACCGACATGAACGGTATGTTCGTGGACGTTCGTCCCTCCGGCAACACCGCGCTGAACTTCGACGGTCTGTTTGCCCGTGAGGTTCGCCACTTCGTGGAATGCGTTCGCGGTGAGAAGGAGTGCATCTCCACCGCCGACGACGGCGTGACCCTGATGCGTATTCTGGACGCCATCTACGAATCCGCAGAGACCGGCAAGGAAGTTTCCATTCAGTATTAAGCGTTCAAGGGGCTCTGCCCCTTAGAATCCCCGCATAAGGGACCCGTCCCTTATGGATCCCATGGCATAAGAGACGCCCTTTCACTTGTAAGTGAGAGGGCGTCTGTTTTTTGGAGTTTGCGAGAGAAGCATCCCTTGCTTACGATGGGTAATTCCTCTTATTTCGCATACTGCTTCAGCTTTTCCATGGCCGAACGGAAACGGGGCTCTTTTCGAATACAGTCGTAGCGGCCATGCTGCATACGATCCAGCATATGATAGCAATCGGTGTGTTCCGTCAGCTCGTGAAAATCCTTGCTTGGTGCGGGATAAATCAACCGATCGGTCAGGATCGACGTGTAAGATTTGCCGTGATCGTTGATATACGCTTGATCGTATTCCACCGCGTGATAACACATTTTTTCAAGAGAGGCAAGGGCTTCCTCCTTTTTCCCTTGGGATATTTGGTACGTGGAGATCAACCAATAATTTCGGGAAAGGCGGACATGATAAAACATCAGGTTATCCCCGTATATCATCCGATAAAGACGATTGGAAATGGTAAGCATTTCAATTTTTCTGTCCCACGTGGTGGGATCATTGGGAAGCTCCTCTTCCAGCGTATAGTTTGAAATGGCAGTCCCCAAGCAATCGGTCAATTTGTCGATCTCATCTTGTATGTAAAATTCCGTATTGCCATCACCGATCCCCGATGATTTTGCAAATTCACGACAGTACTTCATTGGCGAGAGCAGATTGACTGCTTGCAAAGCCTTCTCAACCCGGCCGGTGTCGCCGTAAATGTTGATCAAAACGTTGATCGCATCGTATCGGGTATCTTCATCTTTGCAGTCTGCCACCACGGAAGAGCAAAGGGTTTCGATCTCCTCTATGAGGTCGTTATTCTTCGTATCCCACCACAGATGATACAGACAAACGGCGAGATTTACTTTGATCTCAAAATCTGCGGGGTAGCGGAAATTCGCATTTCTTGCAAAAGCGATTCGTTCTTCCACAGAGCCAACCTCTGCAAGGCGATACATCTCCTTCTTGACGTCGGCAAGCTCTTGTTCTCTTTCCGACAATTTATACCCCAGCAGTTCATCCGTGCTCACAGAAAAGAAATCGGCCAAAGCAGGAAGATGCTCAATATCGGGATACCCGCCCTCGGACTCCCAGCGGGAGATGGCTTGGGGCGTTACACCGATAGCCGCGGCAAGTCTGTCTTGGGTAATCTTGTGTTCCGCACGAAGCTTTTTGATGATCGTGCCTATTTTAACGTTCATATCGTACCTCCAAAATGAATTTTGCAAGCTTACGATATCATTATAGCACGGTTTTTTGCTTTTTCAATGATCAATTCGTTGTTGCGGGGATCAAGCGGTGGTTGATACGGCGGAGCGGATTTAACCAATACACAGTGCGACAACGTAGGGGGCGGCTTTAGGATCCCATCCGTAAGACGCCCCGCTTTCGTCGCATAAGACTTTACCCTTCCTTATGCTGCTCCAGCAGTCTTATCACCGCCCGGAAACGGGGATGTCCCCTTAAGAAGTCGTATCCCTGCCATGTCAAGCCGGAGAGACGGAGATTGCAGGCGTTGCCCTTGTAATTCTTGGTGTTGTCGCTTTTCTTGTTTGTGAGCCTGTTCACGGCAGGGGCGGTATACGTCATATCTCCCGTATTTGCCGCCATAACGGCGTAGCGGGCGGCCTCCTCCAAGGCGCGAAGGGTGTTTTCTTCGTCCCGCTGATTGCCGTAGATCAGGGCAATGGTGGCGTAGCTGCGGGACACGTTGTGAGCATAGAAGCCCAGATTGCCGTCGGAAAACACCGTCTTCCAAAGATCGATCCCTATTTGCAGGCGGGCGATCCGTTCTGCCGGGGTTGCATCCGTTTTGTGGTTCATATCGTGAAGGGCAAGATCCGCCAGCGTGATCAGCCCCGCAAAATATTCCTGAGTGGCAACCAGCCCCTCCTCCCCCGTCAGCACGGAAGCCCGAAGATCGTCCCGGGTGGTGTACATACTCCCGCCCATATCGGCGTAGCGCAGGGCGTTTTCTTCGTCTCCCAAGCTTTCGTAAGTGTGGCAAAGGAAGAAAACCGCATCCTCCCGCAGTCCGTTGTCCGTGGAGGTCTCCAAGATCTTTTCCCCCAAGGAGATGATCCGCCGTGCCTCGTCCTCGGGGCAAGGATACCGAGCCTCCCGATTGATGGCTTCCATCAGCTCCTTCATCACGCGGCAGTCCGTGGGGAACTCCTTGTAGGCCCGTTCCCACAAAGCCAGGTTCTTTTCGTTCTCCCCTGCGTTGCGGTATTGCAGGCTTTCCGCCAGGTAGGCGGTGATCTTCTCCTCCACCCGTACTTTGTCCACGTCCAGAAGGGCATCCACCGTCACCCCGAAATACAAGGCGATGGCCGGGAGCAGGGTGATGTCCGGGAAGCCTTCTCCCCGTTCCCACTTCCCCACGGATTGAGAGGAGATGCCCAGGTGGGACGCCAGCTCCTCACGGGTAACGTTTTTCTCCTTGCGCAGGGTACGAAGACGGTCTTTCATGTTGATCTCCATAGCGAGATCCTCCGATTTTTTCAAAAAAAGTAATAAGCGCTTATCCTGACTTTATCATACCACGCCGCAACCCCTTTTGCAAGAACCGCTCGGTATACGTTCGATTGTTTTTTGAAACCGCAGGTTGCAGAATGGAAAATCGGGGCAAGGCAAACCAAATTCCACGCACGGGGTATGGTGTAAAATCGTTTCCTCCTGCAACGCTTTTCGGGTCGCCGAAGGAATGAACCGCGGTTCTCTATCCCGCAATACCAACGGCGAAAATCCAATTTATGCCTTTCTGATTGCGTGAAAGCATGGCAAGGAGTCAGATCACGTTTCTTGCGTATTCGTAGGGGTTGACGTCCACGGCAACCCGAAACCGAAGGCGGCGGTTTTCGCTCAGGCAAGGATATTCTTCGCTTTTGCAATCGATCCTCCCGAAAACGACAGTTTTCGGCACTGAAAGTTCTTTGGGGATTCTTAAGGGGCTTTCTTACAAGAAAGCTCCTTAAGCGCTCCTCTCCAGCACAAAAAAACGCCACCGGCGAGGGTGGCGTTTTGATCGCTTTAAGATCCGCTTTTAATTTTATCCCACAGTTTTTCGTAGTAGGAGATCACTTCGGGATCCAGGTTGGTGTAGTAGGTGGACTTCACTTCCGTCTCGGGGTAGAGGTATTCGTTGCCCTTCAGGGAGTATTCCTCGTTCTCCGTAACGGCGGTGTTGGGGCAGGTGTAGCAGATGTATTCCGCATTCTGCAAGGCCACGTAGGGCTCCATGAGGAAGTCCAGATACAGGAGAGCCGCCTCGTAGTTCTGGGCATCCTTGGTGATGCAGGCCGCATCCATGAAGATGTTGGTGCCCTCGGTGGGCAGGTAGAAGGACAGATGGTCGCCGATGCCGCCGGCTTCCTCCATGTTGTCCACCATGGTCATATAGTCCCCGGCGTAGTAGGCGGCGATGGCGGCGTTTTCACCCTCCATCTTGGCAAAGATCTGGTCCATCACCCAGGTCTGGAGCAAGGGAACCTGCTTCATCAGGTAATCAGCCGCCTTGTCCCAATCCTTGGGATCGGTGGTGTTGATGTCGATCCCCTGGGCAAACATGGCGGTAGCGAAGGCGTCGCGGGCGTTGTCCATGTTCAAGATCTGCCCTTTGTACTTCTCGTTCCACATGAGAGACCAGGTGCCGTCGATATCCGCAGGATCCACCATGGTGTTGTTGTAGATCACACCCAGATAGCCCCCCGCGTAGGGAATGGAGTATTCCCCGGTGGGATCGTATTCCGGGCAGAGGTACTGCTTGTCGATGTAGTGATAGTTCTGCAGCTTGGAGAAATCAATGGTCTGCAGATAGCCCTCCTGGAGCAGACGGGACACCATGTAGTCGGAGGGGATGAGAACGTCGTAGGTGACGCCGCCTCCCGCCAGCTTGGAATACATGGCCTCGTTGCTGTCGAAGGTGTCGTAAACCACCTTGATGCCCGTGATGGCCTCGAAGGCGAGGTTCACGTCCAAAGAGCCGTCCTCCCCGTCGGAGATGTACTCGCCCCAGTTGTAAACGTACAGCGTGGTGCCCGCCAGGTCGGTGGGGTACTCTCTGTCCAGCTTGTCTGCCAATTGGTCGCGGATGTCCTGCAGGGTGTTCTGCTTGCCGCCGCCGGCAAAGAGAACCACGGAAACCACCATCACCACGGCTACCAGAAGGCTCACGCCCTTTACCAGCTTGCCGCCGCTTGCCTGCTTCTTTTCGGAACGGATCTGCATCAGATTCACCGTGAGCATCAGCACCAGAATGGCAAGGAAGATGAGGGTGTACAGAGCGTAGTAGGTGGGACGGATGGGCTTCTTCACCGCGGTGTACAGGTTGGTGGCCAGGATGGAGAAGTGTCCGTTGGTGTAATAGGAGATGATAAAATCGTCCAGAGACAGGGTAAAGGCCATGATGAAGCCGGAAAGGATCCCGGGGACGATGCCGGGGAAGGTCACCTTGCGGAAGGCCTTGAAGGGAGTACAGCCCAGATCCAGCGCCGCCTCGTACTGACTGCGGTCGGACTGGTACAGCTTGGGAAGTACGTTTAAGATCACGTAAGGCAGGTTGAAGGTGATGTGGGCCAACAGCAACGTCCAGAAGCCCAGAATATCACTTCTGCCCAGCCACATGGCCACAAAGGTGAACAACAGCATCAGGGATACACCGGTGATGATGTCGGGGTTGGTCAGAGGGATGTTGGTGACGGTGTTCACCGCGTTTTTCAAGGCCTTGGACTTCATACGGTAAATACCGTAAGCCGCCACCACGCCCAGAACGGTGGCGATGGAGGCCGCCGTCACGGAGATCATCAGGGTGTTGCCCAACACCTCCATAAGGGTGAAATCGGAGAACAGGTTCTCATACCAACGCAGGGAAAAGCCTGTGAAAATGGTGGTACTGTCGGAGGAGTTGAAGGAAAACAACACCATCACCGCCAAAGGGGCGTACAGCACCGTGTAGACCAGGCCAACGAAGATCTTGCCCAATGTTTTCATACCAGCATGCTCCCCCCTTCGTTATCGTCGGAGAAGCGGTTCAGCACGAACATACTGGCCAGGATCACCACCATCAGCAAAAGGGAGATGGCGGCGGCCACGGACAAGTCGTTCTGTACGCGGATCTGACGCTCGATCAGGTCGCCGATCATGGAGTTTTCCGTGCCGCCCATCTTGCTGGAGATATAGAAGGTGGAAACGGAGGGAATGAATACCATGATGATGCCGGAGATCACCCCGGGCATAGAAAGGGGCAGGACAACTCTGCGAACCCTCTGCATGGGACTGCACCCCAGATCCTCCGCCGCCTCCATCAGGGAGTTGTCCATACGGGACATCACGTTGAAGATGGGCAGGATCATATAGGGCAGGTAGTTATACACCATGCCGAAGATCACGGCGCCGGTGTTGTTCAAAAGAGGAAGCCGCCCGAAGCCCACAAAGGCAAGGAACTGATTGATCAGACCGTTGTTGTCCATCAGCGTGGTAAGGCAGTAGGTCTTGATCAAAAGGTTGATCCACATGGGCAGGGTGACGAACATATTGGTGAGCTTTTTGGAGGTGGGGCCGAACTTGCACACCACGTACACGAAGGGGTAGGCCACCACCAAACAGATCGCCGTTGCAATGATAGAATACCAGAAGGAGCGGAAGATCACGTCGGTGTAATTTCCCAATTCCTTCAGATTGTCGAGGGTAAAGTTCCCGTCGCCGTCGATGAGGGCGTAATACAGCACCAAAAACAGCGGGATGATGATGAACAGCGCCGCCCAGAGCAGATAGGGGGCGTTCAACAGCACCGTTCCGGGAGACCGACGGACGGCCTTGCCGGGGGCCCTCATTCTTCTTCCTCGGGTGCGGGCTCGTCCATCTCGTCGGAGAAGGAGCTGTAATCGCCGTACAGACCGGAGTACTCGGATTTGTGCATAACGTGGATGGAATCGGGATCCAGCGCGATACCGATGACCTGACCTTCTTCGTAAGCGTCGGTGGTCTGCACCATCCACTTGAAGCCCTTGACCTCCACGATCAGCTCGTAGTAGTCTCCCTTGAAGGTGGCCTGGGTGATCTTACCGGTGATCATGCCGTCTCCCACGGGAACCACGTCCACGTCCTCGGGACGGATGACCACGTCCACGGGCTCGTTATGGGCAAATCCCTCGTCCACGCAGGTGAAGGTATGCCCTGCGAAGGTAACGGTATCGTCGCAGTTCATGATGCCGTCGATGATGTTGGATTCCCCGATGAAATCCGCCACGAAGGCGTTTTTCGGCTCGTTGTAGATATCCACGGGGGAGCCGATCTGCTGGATCTTACCGTCGTTCATCACCACGATCACGTCGGACATGGAGAGTGCCTCCTCCTGGTCGTGGGTAACGAAGATGAAGGTGATCCCCGTCTCTCTCTGGATGCGGCGAAGCTCCACCTGCATATCCTTGCGGAGCTTGGCGTCCAGCGCGGAAAGAGGCTCGTCCAGAAGCAGAACGGAGGGACGGTTGACCAAGGCACGAGCGATGGCGACGCGCTGCTGCTGGCCGCCGGAAAGGTTGGTGACCTTCCGCTTCTCGTAGCCCTCAAGATTCACCAGTTTCAGCATTGCCTGCACCTTTTCGGCGATCTCCTCCTTGGAGGCCCCCTTCACCTTCAAGCCGAAGGCCACGTTTTCAAACACGTTGAGATGGGGGAACAATGCGTAACGCTGGAAGATGGTGTTCACGTTGCGGCGGTAGGGAGGAACGTCGTTGATCCGCTTGCCGTCAAAAAAAACATCTCCCGCATCCGGCTGTAAAAACCCTGCGATGATCCGCAGTGTGGTGGTTTTACCGCAACCGGAACGACCCAGGAAGGTGACGAAAGCACCGTCTTGAATCTCCAGATTCAAACGGTCCAGGATCACTTCCCCGTCAAAAGCAACGGTGATGTCTTTCAGTTCAATAATGTTTTGTTTTTTCATTTTGCATCCACCCTTTGCGGCACCTGACCGCGTATAGCTTTGTCTTTCACAAAACTCTGCGCAGACCCACGACAGACTAACCATAACGCCCCGCAAAGAGTTTTTACAAATCAGAGCTTCACGCCCCTATTGCAGCTACGGTTGCTCAAACGACGCCCTTCTTTGAAAAACGCCGTAACGGTTCCTGCTCGGAACTGCCTGTCGAGCACATTTATTTTATTTTTGAGGGCAGGATGCATACCTGCCCACGGGAGCCTTGGTCTCACTCCCTCTGTGCGCCCGCTTTGCGTAAAAAAATTGCGCTGACGAACGTGGTAGCACAGATGCAAAAAAACTGATTTCATTATATACCTTTTTACGCCAATGTCAATAGGTTTGTGCAATATTTTTCGACCTTTCTCCCCAAGGTCAAGTCGGCGGTATGCAGTGATGAACGGTATATGGCTTTGCGCCCCAAGTTTCGATCCCAAACCCAACAAAAACAGCCAGCTGTTTTTCACGTCGGCGAAACGATACCACGCATAGATCAAAAGCTATGCGCCGACTTGGCTTCCCATCTGCAGTTCCAAAAACAGCTTTGCCGTTTTTGACGTTGGCGGCATGAGGTGATGTACGGTATATGGCTTTGCGCCAACTTGGTCACCTCTGAGCAACCCAGCCCGTTGGGCTGGCTCGCGCGGAACGGAGCCGCTGTGTCCGTTTGTCACCCTGAGCAAGCGCGGAATAGAGCCGTTACGGCTATGCAATACGGTATATTTCCGCGCGCGTCGAACTTCCGTGAGCGGTGTAAACCCGAACGGAAGGCAAAAAATGCCTGCATTTTTTGAGGGTATGGGAATCTCTTTCGATACGGCCGTTCTCCGTTCTGCCTGTTACCAATAAACAGTTCTTTACCCTCGGAAAGGTTCATCAGACTCGTCTCATATCCCTCAACCTGCTATCGCAGGTCTCGGTTTTGCTCCGTTCGCTACGCTCACCTACGCAAAACTTCGACTCGCCCTTCGGGCTCCCTCAGGATGACACGCTGACGTTGGAAACGCCCCCCGTCGATGCTGCACACGTCGGCGAAACGATACCACGTATGCATCAAAAGTCTTACGCCGACTTGGCGTATGCTCACGCGTACGCGTACGCGCGCACACACCCGCCCTTAATCTATACTATATAGTTACATGAATGTAGTTGTAGTAGTAGAGGAGGCAGTTTTTTGTGGATAACTTTTTTTCGACAAAATTCGACGGTTTTTAGCGGAGCAAAAGAAGCACGAACAAGTGTTCTATTCTACAAAAAGAACGAATGTTCGGTTATTTGAAAAATGTGGATAACCAATTCTCCCCTCGGTGGATAAGCAGGGGAGTTGTCCACAAGTATCCACAGATTATCCACCGTTTTTGGAAACCGAAAAGGCTTCATTTTCCTCCCTTTTTTTGCCGATCTTCAGGGTAATTTCAAAGCCCTCATCCCCCTCCGTCTGCTGTTTTTCCACGGGAAATCCCGCCTCCTCCAGCAGGGAAAGGGAACGCTCCAGGGTGTTGAAAAAGAACCGCAGGTCCTTCACCAAAATCACCCTGTGAGGCTTCTTCGGAGGCGGCGGTGCCTCCTGTCGGAAGGCGGTCTGCTCCCCGTTCATTCTGTCTGCCAGCTCCTCGGTGGCCTTGGCGGTGAGGCCTTCCTTGCCCGCCTGCAAAATGGCGTTTCGCCGTGCGGAATCGTCGCGGATCTTCAGAAATGCCCTTGCGTGACGTTCTCCCAAGCCTTGCTCCAAGATCAGTTTTCTCTGGCTTTGGGGCAGGGACAACAGCCGCAATTTGTTGGAAAGCGCCGAGGGACTCAAGGACAGCTTTTCCGCCAATTGTGCCTGGGAAAGCTCCGTCATCAACAGCAGATTCCGCAAGGCCTCCGCCTCCTCGAAGAACCCCAGATCCTTCCGTTGCAGGTTCTCAATGAGAGCCAGATAAGCCGATTCCTCTCTGTCCGCCGCACGGATCACGCAGGGGACTTTTTCCATTCCCGCCAGCTTTGCCGCCCGCCAGCGTCGTTCCCCCGCGATGATCTCAAAGGCGGGTGCCTTCAGATCCTCGGGAAAGGGGAGTGCATCCGCTCTCCGCACGGTGATGGGCTGTAAAAAGCCGTGTTGTTTCAGGCTTTCCGACAACGCCAAAAGCGCCCCCTCGTCAAAGGCCTTGCGGGGCTGCATCCCGTTGGGGGCAAGCTCCTCGGTGGGAAGAAGATAGATCTTTTGTGATTTGCTTTTGGTTTGGAACATAATTGACACCTCTAAGGAACGGGATTCATAAGGGACGAGTCCCTTATGTGGGGTTTCAGGGGCAACGCCCCTGGTTGCTGCCCCTTCCGCAATCAAAAAAACCGTGTGTAGCACTGTCATAGTACCACACACGGCGTGTCATTTTTTGTTAAACGGTGGGGCGTTCCTTGGTTAAAAGAACATTTTTGCCCCCAATTGCAGTTTTCCGTGGTATTCGGAGATCTCTCCCACGGTGAACCGCCCCTCGGGAGTGGTGACGCGGAAACGATCCCCGACCTTCCCTTGGAGCTTGAATTTGGAAATGGTGATCTTCTCCCCGTGGGCGTAAAGCTTGGCGTAAAAGGCGGGCAATTTCGCCTCGGGGTAGTGGGCAAACAGGGTCTCGATGGGGATCAGCTTTTCCGCCACCTGCTCTACGGTGTACTCCCGCAGCTCGTCCAGGGGAACGCTTTGACCTTCGTCAAACTGCCCCACGGAGGTGCGGCGCAGGGACGCCATACACGCCCCACAGCCCAGCTTTTTGCCGATGTCGGCGCAAAGGGTACGGATGTAAGTCCCACGGGAACAATGTACCCGCAGGAAAAATTCTCCCTTCTCCTCGTAGGTTTCCAGGCTGTGGATGGTGACCTTGCGAGGCTCCCGCTCCACGGTGACCCCTTCTCTTGCCAGGTTCACCAGCTTGATGCCGTCCTTTTTGAGAGCGGAATACATGGGCGGGATCTGGTCGATCTCTCCCACGAAGGTCTTTGCCGCGGCGGAAAACTCCTCAAAAGAGGGAAGTGCCCCCTCATGGCGGGCGGTTACCTCACCGGTGATGTCCTCGGTGTCCGTCTCCACCCCCAAACGAATGGAGGCCACGTACACCTTGTCATGATCCATGAGATATTCGCAGGCCTTGGTGGCGTTACCGATCATCACGGGCAGCACACCGCTTGCCAAAGGATCCAGCGTGCCGCAATGGCCGATCCTGCGGATCCCCGTCACCTTGCGGAGTCTGCCGATCACCACCTGGGAGGTGACTCCCACGGGCTTGTCCACGATGAAAATGCCGCAAAGCTCACTCATAAAACCGCTCCTTCTGCCATGGAGAGCACCAGGGCTCTCACCGCCTCCACCGTGGTGTTTTCCATGGAAAACCCTGCGGCGTGGTAATGACCGCCCCCGTTTTGGGTCTGTGACAGGGCGGCGACGTCGATATCCTCGTTGGAGCGGAAGGAACATTTTACAAAATTGCCCTTGGGCTTGATCACGGCGGACATCTGCACCCCTGCGATCTGACGGGGGATCAGGTTGAGAACCTCCGTGTCCTCTTCGGTTGCACCTGCCAATCTCAGCTCCTCCTCCGTCACCGCCACCAAGGCGAACCGACCGCCGAAATGCAATTCCAGCTTTTGGTAGCCCAGCTTCTCTGCGGCGATCTGGGAGGGGGATTTGCTGTCGAACAGCAGACGGCAAATTTTTGCAAAATCAATGCCCGTCCCCATCAGGTCTGCGGCGTAGCGCATGGTCTCCGGGCGGGTTGCCTGATAGCGGAAGCCCCCGCTGTCGGAGCAGATGGCGGTGTATAAGGGCAACGCCAGCTCTGCCGTCAGCTCCACCCCCAGGTCACGCAGGATCTCGAACACCGCTTCCCCTGCGGCGATGAGATCGTCGCGGAGGTACAGCCGTTCACAGCTTACGGTGTTCACCTTGTGATGGTCGATGGAAAGGGCGAAGGTATATCCCGCCTCGGGGAGAGAAAGCATTTTGGGAGACGCCACGTCCACGGAAACAAGGGTATACCCTTCCGTATCGGTGACTTCTTCCGTAAAATATTCCCCAAAGGGCAGGAAGGCGAGCCGCTCCGGCACGCCCTCTCTGTTGTATGCCACCGCACGCTTCCCCAGACTCCGCAATCCCATGACCAAGGCCATGGCGGAGCCCACGGTGTCACCGTCGGGGGAATTGTGGGTGATGATGAGGAAGTCATCCCGCTCCTTGAAGAACGAAAGCACCTCTTCCTCAGGAATTCTGTTGCTCATCTTGAAAATCCTTCAAAATCTTGGCGATGTCCATAGCCTTCCGGGCCCCATGCTCACGGATGAAGGTGAGCTTGGGGGTGATCCGCAGATTCAAACGCTTGGCAAGCTCCGAGCGGATGTAGCCGGAGGCGGAATTGATGCCAATCTCCACGTCCTTGTCGGGGCCGAACACGCTGTAAAAGATCTTAGCCTGGGAGAGATCCTTGGAGACCTCTGCCCCGGAAACGCTGATAAAGGCACGGGAGACTCTGGGGTCCTTCACCGTCCGCAAAATGATGGCAAGCTCTGCCGCCACGGCGTCGTTGACGCGGTCCTGTCTGTTCGCAACCATCAGCGTGCCACTTCTTCCATAACGAAGGCTTCCAGAACGTCGCCTACCTTGATATCGTTGAACTTCTCCAAGCCGATACCGCATTCGTAGCCATTGTTCACTTCCTTGGCGTCGTCCTTGAATCTCTTCAGAGAGGAGATCTGATCCTCGAAGATCACCACGCTGTCACGCAGAACGCGGATCTGTGCGTTTCTGGCAACCTTGCCGTCGGTGACGTAGGAGCCTGCAATGGTACCAACGCCGGGCACGTGGATGGTCTGACGAACCTCTGCGTGGCCGATGACGTTTTCCTTGAACTCGGGAGCCAGCATACCCTTCATGGCAGCCTTGATCTCCTCGATGCAGTCGTAGATGATACGGTAGGTGCGGATCTCCACCTTGTCTCTTGCCGCCGCGTCGGTGGCGGTACGGTCGGGACGGATGTTAAAGCCCACGATCAGCGCGTTGGAGGCGGATGCCAGCATCACGTCGCTTTCGGTGATGCCGCCTACTGCGGCGTGGATCACCTTCACGCGGACCTCCTCGTTGGAAAGCTTCTCCAGACTCTGCTTCACAGCCTCTGCAGAACCCTGTACGTCTGCCTTGACGATGATGTTCAGATCCTGTACGCCGTTGCCGATCTGGCTGAACAGGTCGTCCAGGTTCACCTTCACGGCGTCTGCGTGAGCGTTCTTTGCAGTCTGCTTACGCTCCTCTGCCAGGTCTCTTGCCATCTTCTCGTCCTTCACGGCGTAGAACAGGTCGCCTGCATTCGGCACCTCGGAAAGACCGGTGATCTCCACGGGGATGGAGGGGCCTGCTTCCTTCACGGTTCTGCCCTTGTCGTTGGTCATCACGCGGACTCTGCCCACGGCGGTGCCTGCGATGACGATGTCGCCGGTGCGGAGGGTACCCTTCTGCACCAGGAAGGTTGCCACGGTACCCTTGCCCTTGTCCAGACGGGCCTCCACCACAACGCCCTGTGCCTTGCGGTCGGGGTTGGCCTTCAGCTCCATCATTTCCGCGGTAAGCAGCACCATATCCAACAGCTCGTCGATGCCCTGGCGCTTCAAGGCGGAGATGGGCATACAAATGGTATCGCCGCCCCACGCCTCGGGAACCAGCTCGTAGTTGGTCAGGTCGGTCATGATCTTATCGGGGTTTGCACCGGGACGGTCCATCTTATTGATGGCAACGATGATGGGAGTGCCCGCCGCCTTGGCGTGGTTGATGGCCTCGATGGTCTGGGGCATGATACCGTCGTCCGCCGCCACCACCAGGATGGCGATGTCCGTCATGTTGGCACCTCTGGCACGCATGGCGGTAAAGGCCTCGTGACCGGGGGTGTCCAGGAAGGTGATGTCCTGATCGTGTACGTGAACGCTGTAAGCACCGATGTGCTGGGTGATACCGCCGGCTTCCCCTGCGGTTACGTGGGCGTCACGGATGGCGTCCAGCAGGGAGGTCTTACCGTGGTCAACGTGACCCATAACCACCACCACGGGTGCGCGGTGCTTCAAGGATTCCTCGGGATCTGCCTCGGTGTCGATGAGGCGGTCCTCCAGGGAGAGAACGATCTCCTTCTTCACGATGATGCCCATTTCGTCGGCCAGCAGATAAGCGGTATCGTAATCGATCACATCGTTGATGCCTGCCATCACGCCCATGGTCATCAGCTTCTTCACCACGTTGGCCACCGTCTGCTTCATGCGGGAGGCCAGCTCGCTGACGGTGATCTCGTCGGGGACGGAGATGGTCAGCTGTACGGGCTTGGGCTTGTTCTGAGGCTTGGGAGCCTGCTTGCCCTGGGGACCCTTGCCCTTGCCCTTGGGATCGGGGGTCTGGAACTTATTCTTCTTTTTGATCTTCTGCTTGCCGGACTGGGTGTTGTCACCGGAGTCGTAACTCAACAGTTTTTCGTCGTACTTGCCCAGGTCTACGCCCACAGTACCGCGGGTATCCACCACCCGGACCTCGGTCTTGGAACGCTGCTTCTGAGGCTGCTGGGGCTGCTGTCCGTTGGGGTTGGCCTTCCGCTTCTGAGCCGCCTGGGCTTCCTTCTGCTTGCGGCGTGCCTCCTCTGCGGCCTTCTGCGCCTCCTCGGCCTTCTTGCGTTCTTCTTCCTTCTTTGCCTTCTTCTTGTCGTCGAAGGTCTTGAAATATGCGGTGATATCCACCTGGTTCTGCTGGGTCAGAGCCTCCAGAAAGAGGCTGATCTCGTTATCCTCCAACGCGGTGGTATGAGACTTCCCTGCAAGACCGTGCTTGGCAAACAGGTCGATAACGTCCTTGTTCTTCAGACCGAAATCCTTGGCCAGTTCGCCCACTTTGTATTTTTTACTCGTTTCTGCCATGTGTAAAAACCGTTCCTTTCTTTACTGAGTGGTACAGGCTTTTGTGTAGGAAACCACAAATCCCTCCTGCAAAACGGCAACGGCAACGGTGTGATCCTTGCCGATGGCGTGTCCCAGCTCCAGCATCCCGAAGGGGAGCTTTTCTGCGGGAACCTTGTAGTAAGCGGATTTGTCCAGCAGCTGCTTTGCGGTGTTTTCCGAAGCGTCCGCGGCAACAAGCACCAGAAATGCCTTCTTTTTGCGGACGGCCTCCAGAACGGAATTGGTTCCGATGGCCAGGGCTCCTGCCCGCCTCGCCAATCCTAAAACGCCCAAGATCCGATTCATGCCTTTCCTTCCTCCGTTTCGGACAGGATCTTTTCACGCAAGGTGTCAAAGATCTCTTCCTCGATACGGGCGGAGAAGGAACGCTCCAGACGGCGGCTCTTCCGTGCCGCGTCGAAGCAGGCAACGCTCAGGCAAAGGTATGCGCCTCTCCCCGGGGTCTTCCCCGTGAAGTCCACGCTGATCTCGCCCTCCTTGGAGCGTACCACACGGATCAACTGCTTCTTTTCCTTCATCTCTCCACAGCCCAAACACTTGCGGAGAGGGATCCTGCGTTCTGCCATGCCCGTTATTCCTGCATAGCGAGCGTTTTGTAGCTCTTGATGTCGATCTTGAAGCCGGTAAGCTTGGCGGCAAGACGTGCGTTCTGACCCTCCTTACCGATGGCCAGGGAGAGCTGCTCGTCGGAAACGATGGCTCTGTATGCTCTGTCGGATTCGGGAAGCTTGATCACCTCGTCCACGGCGGCAGGTGCCAGCGCGGCGGAGATGAACTCCTCGGTGACCTCGCTGTAAGGGATGATATCGATCTTTTCTCCGCACAGCTCGTCGGTGACCAGATTCTTTCTGGCACCCTTGGGGCCGATGCAGGCGCCGATGGGATCCACCTTCTCGTCGTTGGAGCGAACGGCGATCTTGGTTCTGCTGCCTGCCTCGCGGGCAACGGAGATAATCTCGATGGTGCCGTCCTTCAATTCGGGTACTTCCAATTCAAACAAGCGGCGTACCAGACCGGGATGCACCCGGGAGAGCACCACGGAGGGGCCTCTGGTCTCCTTCTTGATCTCGGTAACGAAGACCTTGATACGGTCGCCTACCTGCAGGCTTTCCGTGGGGATTTGCTCGTGACGGAACAGAACCATCTCGTTCTTGCCAATCTCCAGAGTGGCGTTGCCGCTGGTGGGATCCACGCGGATGACCACGGCGGAAACGATCTCTTCCTTCTTGCTTTCGTATTCCTTGATGATCATGCCTCTTTCCGCCTCGCGGATACCCTGGACGATCACCTGCTTTGCCGCCTGTGCGGCGATTCTGCCAAAGGCCTTGGTCTTCACCTCGGTCTCAACGGTGTCCCCCACCTGGTAGGCGGCGTTGATCTTGCGGGCATCCTCCAGGGACATCTCCGCATCCTCGTTGAGGACCTCCTCCACGACGGTGTAGATCTTGAAAATGTGAGCCTCCTGCTTCAGGGGGTCAATCTTCACGATGGCGTTCTCGTTCCCGCGGTATTCCTTGCGGAAGGCGGAAAGCAAAGCGGCTTCCACGCGCTCCAGCATATAGTCCTGGGAGATGCCACGTTCCTTTTCCAATGCGGCAAGAGCCTCGAACAGCTCTTTGTTCACAATGGTCTCTTCTGCGGCGGACTTGCCGGCAGCAGACTTCTTTCTCATTTTGACTGTCATCCTTTCTTTACGGTAAGCTGTATGTGATGTTTTTTATTCTTCGATCTCGGTGTAGCAGATGGCGGTGATCTTTGCGATCTGCTTCTTTTCAAAGGTAAGCTCTTTTCCGTTTTCCAAAACGGTCACGGACTCCTCGCCGAAGGCGATCAGCTTGCCCTCAAATTGCTTTCTTCCCTCTACTGCCACAAAGGTGCGGATCTCCACGTCACAGCCGTGGGAGAGGGCGTATTCGTAATGCATGGGCAGTACCAGATCACGGTAGCCCCCTGCGCCGGAGACCATCAGGCAGTAAGCGTCCTCTACGGGATCGATCTCGTCGATGATGGGATCGATGAGCTTGGTGACCAGGGAGCAATCGTCGGTGGAGATGCCCTCCTCCTTGTCGATGGAGACCTCCAGGATCCATTCCGCCACCTCTTTGTAAAAGGTCACGTCCCACAGGGTGTACCCCGCGCCCTCCACCAGGGGAAGCACCGCTTCCTTCACCCGGGAGGCAATATTATCTTTCTTTGCCATAGATATGTTCTCCTTTTTGCCCAACATAACAATCAGGATCGGGCGTCAACCCGATCCTGATGAAAGGCTATTCTTTTAACTTCGCCTATACTATATCATATTCTTCCCAAAAATGCAAGGGGTTTTGTAAAAAAAGTGCGGGAGAAATACGGAGGCTTG
The DNA here is from genome assembly GCA_017516825.1 of Clostridia bacterium. Classification (GTDB taxonomy): domain Bacteria; phylum Bacillota; class Clostridia; order Oscillospirales; family CAG-382; genus Coliplasma. The sequence goes on from JAFXBC010000073.1 coordinate 39,298, forward strand.
ATGGACGCGATTCATACCAACGGGTCGCCGTGGACGTCGACCCCTACGAATACGCATGGTGCTTTGGCTGGATTTATGCCATCTTTCCACGCAACAAGACTGTGCGGGAGAAAAAACTACGGCTTTCATCTGTGCCTGTTTCGTGTCCGTAGAAATGCGTTGTGTGCGGCTACGCCTTTTCTTTTTTCCTTGACAACCCACCCCAAAAATGCTACAATATCCCCATCAAGACTGCGAAAGGCGGGACCGCAACCATGAAAACACCCTTCCAAAAGCTGACCACCCCCTTCGAGGGGAACCCCAACGCCTGGGGAGAGGTTTACCCCCGCCCCCAAATGGCCAGGGAGTCCTTCTTTTCCCTGTGCGGAACGTGGGCGCTTTCCCGTATTGCCGCGGGGAATGAGACCTCCCTGGGGGAGATCCTCGTCCCCTTCCCTCCGGAATCCCGCCTGTCCGGCGTGGAGCAAACTCTGCAAAAAGGGGAAAAATGGCTCTACCGCAAGACCTTCACCCTGCCTGCAGACTTCCCAAGGGACACCACCTACCTCCATTTCGGTGCGGTGGATCAGATCGCCGAGGTCACCCTCAACGGCGTTTCCCTTGGCACTCACAAAGGGGGCTACCTGCCCTTCTCCTTTGACGTCACATCCGCCTTGCGGGAGGGGGAAAACACCCTTTCCGTCACCGTTACCGACGACCTGGACAAGAGCCTGCCCTACGGCAAGCAACGGGTAAAGCGGGGCGGGATGTGGTATACCCCCGTCAGCGGTATCTGGCAGCCCGTGTGGATGGAAAGTGTTCCCGAAAACCATATTTCTTCCTTGAAGATCGCATCCGACCTCACCTCCGTCATCATAGAGACCCGCGGCGGAGAAGACGAAAAGACCCTCACCGTCACCACCCCGTGCGGAGAACGTAAATATACTTACAAAGGCGACGTCTTCACCCTCACCGTGGAAGACCCCCGCCATTGGTCTCCCGAGGATCCCTATCTCTACCGCTTCTGCCTGCAAAGCGGGGAAGACCTGATCACTTCCTACTTCGCTTTGCGTACCGTCACCGTCGAGAGGGTGGACGGCATCCCCCGTCTGTGCTTGAACGGCAAGCCCTATTTCTTCCACGGGCTGTTGGATCAGGGCTATTTCAGCGACGGCATCTATCTCCCCGCCTCTCCCGCAGGGTACGCCTTCGACGTTAAGACCGCCAAGGAGCTGGGCTTCAATATGCTCCGCAAGCACATCAAGATCGAGCCTGAGGAGTTCTACTACCAATGCGACCTCCAAGGCGTCGTCGTCTTCCAGGACATGGTAAATGGCGGCAAGTACCGCTACGTCCGTGACACGGTGCTTCCCACCGTCGGCATGAAAAAATACCCCTTCCTGCGAGGGGGCAAAAGGCAACGGTTCTATTTTGAATCCCACGCAAGGGAGACGGTTGCCCTTCTGCAAAACCACCCCTCGGTGTGCTATTACACCATCTTCAACGAGGGCTGGGGGCAGTACGATGCAGACAGGATCTTTGGGGAGCTGAAGGCTCTGGATCCCACCCGCATCTGGGACGCCACCTCCGGCTGGTTCACCTGCAAAAACAGCGACGTGGACAGCCGTCACGTGTATTTCCGCCCCTTCCGCGTGGGGAAAAGAGGGGAGAAGCCCTTGGTGCTTTCCGAGTTCGGCGGGTATTCCTGCAAGCTCCCCGACCATTCCTTCAACCTGGAAAAAACCTACGGCTACAAGACCTACACGGACGTTCCTTCCTTCCAAAAGGGGCTGGAGGCCCTGTACAGAGAGCAGATCCTCCCCGCTGTGAAGACGGGCCTTTGCGCTACGGTGCTGACCCAGCTTTCCGACGTGGAGGACGAGACCAACGGACTTGTGACCTACGACCGCCGTGTGGTGAAGGTGGAGAAAGAAGCCATGCAAAATATCGGAAAAGACTTGCAAAAAGAAATGGAAGGCTAACCCCCTTCCTTTTTTGCTGCCCTCCTGCATATTGTCTCCTTTCCTTGGCATATACTCAACCAAAACCAAAAAAAGGAATTACATATGCTCAAACTCATCGCCTTTTTGCTCTCCCTGATTTTCGGCTTCACCACCCAAGCTCCCGAGCTGGTTCTTTCCTACCGTCCCATGGAGACAACCCCCGCACCCGCGGAGGAGCCCTATCTCCGGGGGGTGTGGCTTTCCCAATTTGATATGCAACCCATCTACCGTGACGGGAATCAACAGCGGGAAAAGGAAGATTATGTTGACCACATAACCACCCTGCTGGCCGCCCTGAAGAAGGACAACTTCAACACCCTGTTCCTCCAGCTCCGCCCCAACGGGGACAGTATGTACCAAAGCGAATACTACCCCCTTTCCAAGTACGTGGCGGGGAAGTACGGCGGGGAGATCACCTACGACCCTGTGGAGATCCTGGTGACCATGGCCAAGGAGCAGGGCTTTGCCGTCCACGGCTGGCTGAACCCTCTGCGGCTGATGACGGAAACGGAAGCAGCCTCCATCCCCGCAGGCTACGCCGTCAAGGATTGGTACACCGCAGGCAAGGGACAGGTGAAGGTATGGGAGGGACGGCTGTACCTGGATCCTTCCTATCCCGAGGCCCGTGAGCTGATCTGCAAGGGCGCCTTGGAAATGCTTACAAAGTACGACCTGGACGGCATCCACATGGACGATTATTTTTACCCCACCAAGGAGGAAGCCTTCGACAGGGAAGAATTTCTCCGTAGCGGCTACGACACGCCCGGGGATTTCCGCCGCGCCAATATCAACGCTTTGGTGGCATCCCTTTACGACACCGCACACAGCCGTGGGAAGGTCTACGGGGTTGCCCCTGCGGGAAATCTGTACTCCCTGCGGGAGGGGTACTGTGCCGATGTGGAGCTGTGGTGTAAAGAGGGCTGGGTGGACTATCTGATGCCCCAGCTGTATTTCGGCTTCGAAAACAAATATTGCCCCTTTCCGCAGATTCTCACCGACTGGGGGAAGCTTGTGGAAGGGAGCAACGTGAAGCTGTACGCAGGCCTTGCCGCCTCTAAGGCGGTGTTGGCACGGCAGGGGGAGATCGATGCCTACGCAGGCACGGAAGCGGGAAAGAACGAGTGGATCGAGCACACCGACGTCTTAAAGCGGAGTCTGGAGTGTCTGTACGCCGAAAGCCGCGCCTTTGGGTACTGCTTCTTCTCGCTTTCCTACCTGTACCACCGCGACACGGGGGCCGTTCGGGAGGAGATACTGTCGGAATACACCGCCTTTGCGCCGCTTTTGCAGGGGGACGCTTAAGAACCTTTCTTGAAAGAAAGGTTCTTAAGAATCTCCAAAGAACTTTCCCTGCCGAAAACTGTCGTTTTCGGGAAAGTATATATATTTCACAAGGTGCGGGATTCCAAAGGGGATCATCCCCTTTGGCGGAGATTCTTAAGAGGCAGAGCCTCTTAAGCGTCCCCTTTTTGATACACCGTAGATCTTCCGTCTTTGCCCACCGCTTCGATGACGCCCAGCTCCTCCAACACGTGAATGGCGGAGTAGACCTTGCGGCCCTTCAGCCCGGTGTGCTTTTGAAACACCGCGGCGGTGAAGACGTCCGGCAGCCCTTCCGGCAGCAGCGCGCGGTAATCCTCCACCGTCTGCAAGCGCACCAATTCAGGCTCTCCTCTGGGGATCTTTTCCCGCAGGGTAGAGCCCTTCTTTTTGTGCTTGCCGTAGCCGTCCAGTAAGCGGTATTCGTCTAGATCGAACAGCAACAGCTCCACGGTGAGGTTCTCCACCCCCAAAAGGGTACGGATCTGATACAGCTCGTGGAAGGCGGACAAGGGAGTGCCCACCAAAGGACTCTTGCGGGGCTTGGTGGATTCCCCGGTGGCAGGATCCGTCCACACCAGATAGCGGGCGCGGGGCAGGGGATACACCACCGTCACGGGGTACCGCTGTAAAAAGAACTGCAGTTTTTTCTGTAAGCGGGCGAACTGCCGTGTCTGGATCTCCACCACCTGCTCCCCGTCGAACACGTCCGCCACGAACCTGCCGATGGGCACCTCCAAGCAGGCGGAATCCTTGGCGTAAAACCGCTTCAATGCCGCGTGGAGCTTCTTTTCCCCCAGGGTGCCGATGCCGTTTTCCTCTGCGGGGAAGGCAAAGCTGGCAAAAAAACGGGCAAGCCGTGCTTCGTAGCTTTCCATAAGGGGACAGCTCCTTCCTTTTTTTTGATGGATTTATCATAACAAAATCCCGCGGCTTTGTCAAGACACTTGCAAAAGCGGCTGTTTTGTGGTATACTGACAGGGCGAAAGGAGCGTGATACCCTTGGAGATCAAGCGTTTTGACAGCCTCCACCCCCACGCCATGACGGTGCGGAACACCGTGTTCGTGGAGGAGCAGGGCTTTGTGGATGAATTCGACGACACCGACGAAATCGCCATTCACTTGGTGATGTATGACGGCGACACCCCCGTTGGCGTCTGCCGCGTGTTCCGCGACAAAGAGGAGAACGCCTGGCTTTTGGGGCGGTTTGCCATCCTGCGGGAGTACCGGGGGAAGAGCAACGGCTCGGCGTTGCTTGCCATGGCGGAAGCCGTGGTACGCCGTGAGGGCGGGCGGAAGATCACCCTCCACGCACAATGTCAGGCATCCCCCTTCTACCAAAAGAACGGCTACACCCCCTTCGGGGAGATCGAATACGAGCAGGATTGCCCCCACATCGCCATGAGAAAGGAATTGTAACCATGCTTGAAAAAGTAAAGAACCTCATCACGGATCTTGAGCAGGATAACCCCGGCGCGGAGGCGGTTGCACTCTACCAAAACGGGGAGCTGCTGTTATCCCGCCATTTCGTCCTTGATATCCCCCGTCTCATCTATTCTCATACCAAAAGCTACGTGTCCACCCTGGCAGGCATTGCCATCGACGAAGGAAAGCTGACCTTGGATACCACCCTTTGCTCCCTGTTCCCGGAGTATGACGGCGTGATTACCGACCGGCGGGTGAAGACCATCACCCTGCGTCACCTGCTCACCATGTCTTCCGGCTTCGGAGGCGCTTTCTTGATGGGTGCCAACCGCCGTAAGGGGGAGGGGATGCCCGACTACCTGGCCTATATGATTGGAAAGCCCCTCATCTATACCCCCGGGGAGAAGTTTATCTACTCCAACGCCGACACCCATTTGGTTGGGTGCATGGTGCAAAGAGCGGTGGGAGAGCTTTTGCTTTCCTACGCCTACCGCAAGCTGTTTGAACCCATGGGCATGGGCTTCCCCGGCTGGGAGACCGATCCCGCAGGCACGGCCTTCGGCGGTACGGGGCTGTATCTGCGGAACGAGGAGATGATGAAGCTGGGCATTTTGTACCTGCAGGAGGGTGTCTGGGAAGGCAAACGGCTGGTCTCTCCCGAATGGGTGCGGGAAGCAGGCCGCAAGCAGATCGATACGGCGCATCCCGACCCCTGGAACAGCGGCTACGGCTACCAGTTCTGGATGATACCCCAAAAGGAAAACGCCTTCCGTGCCGACGGCGCCTACGGGCAGTTCTCTTTGATCTTCCCCGCAGAAAACGCCGTGGTGGGCATCCAAAGCAGTGAGACCAACGACGTGAACAAGCTGTGCGCCAAGATCAGATGGCATCTGTTTGGCGAACGGGTGTGATTTGAAATCAGAAAAAAGCACTTGCGGTTGCAAAGCCGTAAGTGCTTTTTGCGTGTGGGATGCCCCTCAAAGAAACAACAACCCTGCCAGCAAGCCCAAAGGCAGAACCAAATAGGGCTTCCCCAACAGACGGGACAGGCGGTTGACCAACAGCGCGTAACCCATGCCCAGCAAAAGCCTCCCCAAAAGAAGCAACGCCAAGACGCCCCATAAGGGAAGGGCGGTATCCAGGATCCCTGCGGCGGAAAAGCCCGGGTGGCAAAAGGGGAACGCCTTGTGGAGCAACAGCAGATCCGATGTGAAAAACAAAGCGGTGAAAAGGCTTCCTGCGGCCAGGGCGACCAACCGCTTGGCGTTGTGGATGCCCTTCATGCCCCGCGGGGTGACGGCGGCGGTACGGTGGAAGCCGTCTGCGTACTCCTTGGCGTAACTGCCGCAGAAGAACAGCAGAAGAAATGCGTATAACAGCAGGTCGCCCTCCGCTTCAAACAGCGCCAGCCAGCCGGTGTCGTAGTGCAGATACGCCGTTTGCCCGCGGGATGCCGCTTGGTCGATGCGTTGGCATTGGAGGGAAAGCTTGGAATATACGTATTGCTCCTCCAACGCAGTCTCGTATTCTCCCCGCTTGGCAAGATAGACCTCCTGGGAGACCTTGCCGCTTTGAAATTGAGCGCGGAGATCTTCAAAGTCCCGGATCACCTGCTCGCTTCGGGCAAGCTTTTCACCGATATACAGGCGTTTTTCCTCCGTCAGCTCTCCCGCAAGATTTTCGCAGACGGTGAGATAGAGATGCTCCGAGGGATCGCGGAAGGGGGCCGTGCTGTATGCGTAAGCACCTTTGAAAAACAGCATGGCGATACAGAGCACCAAAAGGTGGGATTTCACCAACTGCTTGTTCAGTTCCGTTACGAATAAGGAGTGCCGTTTGGGTGCCTTTTTCGGAAAGCGGCCTCGAAGAGCCTTCCTCCCGCGGGCAAACACGCAAAAGACCCCCTTTTCCAAAGCCGTAAAACGGCGGGAGGTGACGGATCTTCCGGTGAGGGTGAACAGAAGCGAAAGCCCTATGCAAATAAGAAGGAGCAGAACCCCCGCGACTGCCTCCAAAGGGACGGAAAAGCCCAACAGGGACACACTGCGGTAACGCTCCAAAAATACGTCCGTTTCCGACAAGGCAAAGGGATTCACAAGGGCAAGGGCGCTTTCCGAGCTTCCCCACGCCCACCCTCCCGCCAAAGCGCAGGCGGAGGCGAAGAAGGAGAGGAGGTAGCTTTTGGAAAGGGATGCCACCCAGCCGCAGAAGACCGCTACGGCGAAGGCGGTCACGGCCTTCACCCCAACGGAAAGGCAGAGATAAGAGAAGATGCTGAGATCATAGGGGCAGAACAAAAATTCCTGCACCGAGCAAAGGGGAACGAAGGGAGAGGACAAGCCGTACCGCAGGGCGATCCCCGCCATTCCGCAAAGAGGAAACAGCAGGGCGTATCCCAAGGATGCGGCGGCAAACACCAAAAGCTTCTTGCTCCCCACGGTGGCACCCTTGGGCGTTACGGCAAGGAGGGTATCCGTGCGGTGATCCCTTTCCGTCATGGTCAGGGCGATCCCCGTGAGCACGGCACACAGCAACAGAAGAAGATCGTCTGCGGAAAGGGAAAAGAAGGCGTCCCAGCCGTTGACGGCACGGGGAGCCACCCCTTGCTCTTTCAAATCGGAGTAGAGGCGGATCAGATCCTCCTGGTAGCGGACGATATAGCTGTCCTCCCCTGCGGTGTAGGCGTAATCCAGCTTGTTGTTTTCCGCCAGGCGGATCACGTAGGCGATCTCACCGCCGTAGGCGTCACGGTAGGCCTGCTTTTCCCCGTCCGTGGGCTCGTGAACCTCTCCCGCCAGGGCGAAAAGAAAACAAAGGGCAAACAAAAGAATACAAAGCTTGGGTAAGCCGCCGATGCGTAACAGCTTTTTCCATTCAAAGGCAAACAGCTTCATAGCAGATCACCGAAGAAGGCCAGGTACCGTTCCTCCAGGGGCTCGGCGCTGTTTTCCTGCACGGTCGCCACCCCTTGCTTCATGAAAATAATCTCCTTTGCGATGCTTTCCACGTCCGAAACGATGTGGGTCGCCCAAAGGACGGTCTTGCGTTCCCCCAATTCTCCGACGAAGCGGCGCAACGCCACCCGTTGCATGGGATCAAGTCCTGCGGTGGGCTCGTCTAAGATCAAAAGCTCCGGGTCTCCCAATACCGCACTGCACAAGGAGAGCCGTTGCTTCATGCCCCCCGACAAAGCGGAGATCCTTCTGCCCTTGAATTCGGAAAGCTCCACCCGCTCCAGCAAGCGCTCGATCTCCTTCCCGCCGTCGTCGGGGAGACATTTCAGTACGGAGACGTACTGCAGAAATTCCAGCACCGAAAAAGAGGGGTACACGGCAGGGTACTGGGGCATATAGCCGAATTGCTTGTAGAACGCCGTCCGTTTTGCGCCCAGGGGCTCACCGTGGAACAGCATCTCTCCCGCAGTGGGCTTCAAAAGCCCTGCGATCACGTTCATCAGCGTGGATTTACCGCTTCCGTTGGGGCCCAGCAGGGCGTAGACGCCGTGATCCATGGAGAAGCTGACCCCGCGCAACGCCTGGACTTTGCCGTAGCTTTTGAAAAGATCCTTCAATTCAAGAACGTGTTTCACGCTCGGCCACCTTCCATTCTCCCGTTTTGACGTTCACCAGCAGGTAGGCGTTTTCTGCCCGCTTCACCTTTTCCGGGTCGTTTTCGTCGGCGGGAACGTAATGAAACACCCAAAGGGCGATCCAGTCCCCCACGCCGGTTTTCCCGCCCAGGATCCCGTGGGAGACGGTGAAGGCGTACGGCGCGTCGCCCAGGTCGCAAAGCACCCGCTCTCCCGTTCCGTCGCTGTTGCAGATATACAGCTTGCCGCCGTATTTATCGTATTGCTCCTTCCAGCTGTCGGTCTCCTCGTCGTAGACCTTCCCCAGATAGCGCAGCTTTTCCAATTTGCCGTAGATCACCCGATCCTCGTAGAGAATGGGCGCACTTGCCGCGTCCTCGGTGACGGTCACCCGTTCTCCCGTCTTCACGTCTACCCGTACCACCCGGAAGCACATCTGCTTGTAGCCTTCCTCCCCCTTGATCTCGCCCGACTCCAGCTCGTAGACGTGATCCTTGCGGGTGACGTTGGGGGAATAGCCCCTGTCGCCGTCCTTGCGGTCTTGGTATTCAAGATCGGTGGAATAATGGCCGTCCCCGCTCCAGTAGACCCGTCCGTTTTCTATCAGTAACGGGGTCTGACTCTCCTGCAGGGGCTCTTTCGTCAACTGTACCGCTTCTCCGGTGTCCGGGTCAAACCGCAGGATATGGTAGTAATTGTTCCACTCCTCGTCCACTCCGCCCAGGTTGAGGAAGACGTAGTCTTCCCCGGCGTAAAAGTTCGAAAGCGTTCCCGCTTCCGGGCGGTAAAGCTCCCGGAAGGTGCCGTTCTTCAGATCAAAGCGGCAAAGGGCGGAGGTGCCGTCCCAGTTGCGGCTCATTTTTAAGTAATACAGGTATTGCCCTGCAAACTGTATGCTTTCCACACCGTAAAACGGGCAGGTCTCGTCCTCGTGCTTGCACAGAGGGTCGGGACAGACGGGGGTCACGGAAGCGGAATGAGGGCTGATGCGGTGGAGCACGCCGCCGATCTGGGTGTACAGATATGGGTCGTCGTATCCCAAAGCCACGTCCCCGGGAGCTTCCTCCTCGCCGCAGGCGGTACAAGTCAGCATCGTCAGAACTGCCAAAAGCAGACAGATCCATCGTCTTGTCATGTCAAAAGCCTCCTTTTTTCTTTCAGTATAGCATATCCGCCGATCCATTGCAAGAGGGAGATGTTTGAGAGGAGCGTTTTTGCAATTGTTAACAGGCGTCGCATCGACGGGAAACGCGTTTTTGGGGAAAACGGCGGGTTCACGAAATGGATCGGGAGGAAAGCGAAACCGTTTTTTCCGCAAGGCGAGTGATTCGTGAATCGCCCCTGCTTTCGCAGACGTTGTTGCGTGTCCGTCATAACAAAAAACCGCCTCGCGGGCGGTTTTTAAGTTGTTTTTCAAAATAACGTCAACTGTCGGTTTTCCACCCGCTGGGTGGCCATTTGGAAATACCGCTGGTTCAGCTCAAAGCCGATGTAACGGCGGTTCAGATCCGCGCAGGCCTCCGCGGTGGAGCCGATGCCCATAAAGGGATCCAACACCACGTCTCCTTCGTCACTGCAGGTGCAAAGTAACCTGGTCAACAGCTTCCGGGGCTTTTGCGCGGGGTGCAAACGGTCCTTTTCCTCACGGAACTTCACGTCGTTCCACAAGGAGGAAAGCCCCTCTGCGGGATGGAAGGTTCTGGAAATGCGGTGATAGGGCAGGTCAAACCCCAGGATCTTCTCCAGCTTGCCCCAAACCTTTTCCGTGGGGATCTGCCCCAGGGCAAGGTTGCCGGTGTAATGGCTCCACATACCGCCGCCGTTGGTGTGTACCCCCAAAAGGCTGTTCATTTCCTTGGGCGTATACCCCTTTTCCAACTGCTTTTCCTTCAAAAAACGGCTGACGAAGGGACGGGGATCCTTGCTGAGCAGGAACAGACAATCCGTAGCGGCAGGGAAGGCCTTGGCCTTCTTGCCTCCCACGGCGGCATCCCGCAGATCCTTATGGATCAGAATCTGCTGATGAAGCTCCAGCCCGCTATCCTCCAAAATGGGGAACAAACGGCAAAACAGCTCCAAGGGTGCAAACAGACACAAGCTGCCGCCTCCACGCAGAACGCGGCTCACTTCGCCGATCCACCCCTTGGAAAAGGCGGCGTATGCTTCCCTGTCGGGGAAGGTACCCGCAGACTCCTTCCCGCCTCGGTACAGCGGGGGATCTGCGATCACCAGATCAACGGAATCGTCCTCAACCTGCTCCGCCATGCCGCAGATACAGTCTCCGTGATAGATCACATCGGTGGTCAACTTTCATGGCCTCCCGTCTTTGCTCTTTCTATCCTCATTATACCCCAATCCTTCGGGGTTGTCAATGATTATTTCGCCAAAAACGGCAGGTTTTCGTCAACTCTCCAAAAGCTCCCGCAACGCCTCGCACATCCGGGCGCGGTCTTCTTCGGGGTAGTAAAAATGCCCCGCTTCTTGGGAAATACGCACCTCTGCGGGAAGCCTTTTCAGGTATTTCTCCGACCGCATGGAAACCAGCTCGTCCCGTTTGCCCAAAAAGCCTTTGCAAGGGATCCCGATCCTCTGCTTGCTTTTTCTCGCCTTGCGGCAAAGAAGGAGCAGTTCCAGAAAACGGGGGATCCAGCGGACGTAGCTCACCGCACGGGGAGTCAGCTCGATGCCGATGCTTTTCAGACAGGCGGCCTCGTGGGGATTTGCCTCGTTCACCCTTCCCTTGGTGAAACGGCGGGAACGCTTGGCCATCTCCCACCTGACCCATGGACGGAAGGGCGGGTTCAACAGCAACAGCCCCTTCACCTTGGGATGGCGGGGCAACGCCTCCAGAGCCAACAGGGTGCCCATGGAGTAGCCCACCACGACCAGCTCCTCGTGCTCTTTTTCCAAAAAGCAAAGAGCTTCCTCCGTTGCCTCCCGCCACACCTTCATGGAGGTGCATCCGAAGTCCTTCACCGTACCCCCGTGTCCCGGGAGCAAAAGGGCGCAGACCGTCACCTCCTCCGGCAGGGAGGAGACCAAAAAGTCAAAATGTCTTGGTGTGGAGCAAATACCGTGGATCATCAGCACCGCCTTTTTGCGGGCGGGGGAGACGTGCAGGTATGGGGCGTGGCTTTTCAAGCGTTATTCCTCCGGGGGTTCAAGATCTCCCATGGTAACCGCCCATGAGGTATCCTCACTGCTTTCTTCAAGGGACTCATCGGGCGGGGCGATCTGACCCATATCCGCCGTCTCCTCCTTCGGTTCCGAGGAAGCGTACTCCACAGGGGCACCCATGGTGGGTTGGGATTCTTCCCGGGAGGGCGGCAGGAGATCTCCTGCGATGGTGGTGGAAAAGATATCCTCGCACCCTGCGGAAAACAGCATGGCGGCGGCAACCCCTGCCAAAACCACCTTTTTTCCCGCGCTGCGGCGCTTTTCCAGCTCCTCCTCCAGATACCGCACCTCCGCTTCGCACTTGGGGCAGGTACCGGCGCAATCCCCTTGGTACTTACATTCCGTGGTGACGTAGGCGATATCGTTGCTTTTGGCGATCTCCTTTCGGATCTCCTTCAGCATCTTACAGGTCTTTTTTCCTTTTGCCATAGGGGTATCTCCTTTTTGCGTAAAAGTCTTTCTATTCCTATACTCGTCAAAAGATCCTTTTGGTTGCGGAAAAGAAGGAAAAAATCAAAGGGAATCCACCTTATGCATAACGAAAAGCTTCAAACGGAGGTAATCTCTGGGATCCGCCTTGCCGTTGCCGTTGATATCCCAGGCCTCGGGAACGTAAACGCCGATCTCGCTTCCTGTGAGCACCATACGCTTCAACAGCATATAGTCGATGGGAGCAACCTTGCCGTCCCCGTTGAGGTCGCCGAGGACGAACACGAATTCTCCGCAGAAAATGCAGGAGCCCTGCTTGAGGGTGTGTTCACCGGGAACGCCTCTTGCTTCGCCGCAGAGACGGCAGATCTCGGGCTGTGTGCAATCGGCAGGCGCCCAATCGTGTCTGTCCATGTATTGCTCCGCCCCGCAATCAATGCAGGTGTCCGGCTGGAAGCAGACTCCCTCTTGCCAGGTATGGCCCTTGGGGGCAACGTATTGCTGTTCTTCCAAAATCTCTCCGCAGGCGGGGTTGGCGCACTTTTTCCCTGCGGTGAGACCGGAGAGCTCACAGCCGGGCGCCACGGCGGGAATGATCACCGTTTCGGCATGGGTACAGGGGCCGGAAACCCCGAAATGATAGTTGACGTAGGCCATGTTGTAGTTGCCGCTGTGAACGTCTACGGCGTCCCATTGCTCTCGGGAGCCGCTGTAATATACGTCCGTCAGGTCGCAACGGTCAAATACCCCGTCCCCGATGGCTTGCAGGGTTGTGGGGAAGTACACCGTGGTCAGATCGTAGGAATATTCAAAGGCGTACTTGTTGATATGGGTCACACCTTCGGGAATCACCACGGAAGTCAAGCCGGTGTAGGCAAAGGCGTACACGGGGATGGTGGAGATACTGCCGGGAATGGTGACCGTCTTCAGACTTTCGCAGTTCTGGAAGGCGAACGCCCCCAAAAGGGAAAGCCCTTCCGCCATGGTCACCGTCTCCAAAGCCTTGCAGTAGGAGAAAACGTCTCCCTCAAAGGTGGTGACGGTGGAGGGAATGTGGACGGTCTTCAGGTCGGCACAGCTTGAGAAGGCACGCTTGCAAAGGGTCTCGATCCCCTCGGGCAGGATCACGGATTCCAGTCCGGCGTAGCGGAACGCATCCTCCCCGATCTCCTTCATGGTAGAGGGGAAGGAGATCGTCTTCAGGGAGAGACATTCCGCAAAGCAGGAGCGGCCGATCTCCTCAAGGCCTTCTCCGAACGCCACGGAGGAAAGCTGATCGCAACGGTAGAAAACGTATTGGATGTTGTTGTTCACCGTGCCGGGAATATAGGCGTACACCAGAGAATCGCATTGCTCAAAGGCGTTGCTGCCCAGATAAGTCAGCCCCTCGGGGAGAACGATCTCCGTCAATCCGGAAAAGGCGAAGGCATCGTTGTTCAGGATCCGCAGGCTGGCGGGCAGATCGATGGATCTCAAGGCGGAACATCCTTTGAAGGCTCTGCCGTAGATCTTCTTCACGTTCTTCCCCATGTTTACCGAGGTAAGTGCGATACAATCCGCAAAGGCAGCCACCCCGATCTCCTCGATGGAATCGCAGAGGGTGACGGTCTTTAGATTCCAGAAGCCGTGGAAGCCGTAGGAGCTAACGTTGAACAGCTCTCCCGAGAAGGTCACGGAGGTGATCCGATCCAGATAATCATTCCAGGGGGCTTCGTTAAAGAGAGAGTAGGTTTCCATTTCACCGGTGCCGTAAATATACAGCTCGCCGTTGTCGTTAACGGCCCATTTCACGTTGGGCTGGCCGTAATCGCCGCAGTTACCGCTGTCGATATATTCGCCGTCGGGAAGTATGGGGGTATCCGGCTCGTCGTCGCCGGTACCCTGTGGGTAGCGGGTCATCAGGTAGTCGGAGCCCTCCACCTCACGGACGTTGAGGATCCGTCCCCAATGGACGGCGTCGTTGTAGGAGCCCTCGGCGATCTCCACGTAGTCATCAAAGACACGCAAAACAATGACGGAATGGGCGTCGCCGTTCATCCGCAGGATATCGCCTGCACGGACGTCCTCAAACTGCACGTCCTCCACCACCCGGGCGGGGAGATCTCCAAAAACGGCGTCGCTGAGCAGGAAGGCGAAGGCCACACAGCCGTAGCCGCCGTTGTAGATCCCGCCCTTCCAGGCATAGAACTTTTCATTTCCCCAAGGTGTTTTTTCGGGGTATTGGGACTTTAGCCCGATCATAATGTCGTAGGCCTCCTGCTCCGTGGGAACGGAGGCGTTTGCGATGATGCAAAGGGGGAGCACCATCACTATCGCAAGAAAAACGGCAACCGTCTTTTTCATAACGAAGAATTCCTTTCGTTTTCTTTCATGAAAAAAGTATACCATAAACGGGCAGAAAAAGTCAAGACGGGGAAGGATTTTCCGTATGAAGAAATGTTTCGCCGCCTGCGACGTGACCGATGGGATTGTCACGGGGGACATACTTCTTACAAACAGGACTTGAACGTCTGCATACAGGCTCCCCTTAGCAAGGGGAGCTGTCGGCATAGCCGACTGAGGGGATTGTCACGGGGGTAAACAATCTTCTTACTAACAGGACTTGAACTCTGCACAAAACAAAGTGCAGGGCACTTTGTTTCTGAAGAATGCTTCGCTACGCTTGCATTCTTCCGGGCAAGCCGATTCGGAAATCCATCACACAGACCAACAAAAATCCCTCCGCAAGGGAGGGATCAGATTGCTGACATTTTATTGGTACGCCTGAGCATTCTTTAATCGAACCGTTTACCTCTTTAAAAGTCATGGTTTTGCTTGCTTCTTTAACAGGCAGAGCACTCGTTTATGCCCATTTGTGAAAGGTCAAGGCAGGTTGCCCTGCCTTGACATAATCATTCAATATTTATGACCCGGGCTTATGCCTTTGGAATGGTGATCCACGCTCCGTCAAACTCGGTGGTATTGGGATCCTGCGTGATCGTGAAGTACTTTTTGAATGTACCGTCGTAGTTGCCCATGAAGTTGATGACTACCTTTGCCTCAGTATTAACGTAAACGTTGTCCTCGTAGGATACGGTATAATCTATGCCTTCTGTCAAGGTGCGACCGTCAACAACGACGGAGATAACCTTGGGCTCCTTTACGTTGCCGTCGTACTGGTAGCTTATCTGGTCAAGAGTTACGATTGGCTCGGTGACTTCCTTTGCTTGGATAGTAAAATCTGCTCCCTCGAAGGAAATGGTGTAGTTGTCTGCGGACAGAGTGCCCAGAGTGATGGCATACGATCCCACATTTTCGCCTTCTTCACGACTCAGTGCGCCGGTCAGCGCGCCGGTCAGCGTATCACCACCAAGCAGACCTTCTGCCGTGTATGTCAGTGTGGGATTTTCATCGCCGTAGGACTTGATTTTCGCATCAGCCGTTACAGTCAAAGGTGCCTTTGCGATGCTAACGGACACGGAAGCCTTTGCGCTGTCATTATGGTTTGCATCGCCCTGAACGTAATACCAAACCGTGTAATCGCCTGCATTTGTGCCTTGGGGGATGCTTGTGGTATACTCGCCATCCTCGGTCAAGCTGTAAACCATCGTGCCG
>JAFXBC010000074.1 GCA_017516825.1 Clostridia bacterium
CACCTACTTCTATCCCAAGCTGAAGACGGGCTTGGTGATGAACCCGTTACAACGATAAAGAACCTTATAAAAGAGGATGAATATATGGCAAGACAACTGGAAAAAACCTACAACCCCGCCGAATTTGAGGATCGGCTTTACGCCGAATGGAACGGCAAGGGCTACTTCAAGCCCGCCAAGCCCGGCGCAGAGCCCTTCACCATCGTGATGCCCCCTCCCAATATCACGGGCCAGCTTCACATGGGTCACGCTTTGGACAACACCCTGCAGGACATTCTGGTGCGCTACAAGAGAATGTGCGGCTATAACACCCTGTGGGTACCCGGCACCGACCACGCCTCCATCGCCACCGAGGCCAAGATCGTAGAGGCCATGAAGAAGGACGGAGTCACCAAGGAAGACATCGGCAGAGAAGCCTTCCTGGAGCGCGCCTGGGAATGGAACCGGGTTTACGGCGGCAGAATCACCGAGCAGCTGAAGAAGATCGGCACCTCCTGCGATTGGAGCAGACAGCGCTTTACCCTGGACGAGGGCTGTTCCAAGGCGGTGCAGGACGTGTTCGTCAACCTGTACGACAAGGGTCTGATCTACCGCGGCAACCGCATCATCAACTGGTGCCCCCATTGCCTCACCTCCATCTCCGACGCAGAGGTGGAATACGAGGATCAGGCAGGCCACTTCTGGCACATCCGCTACCCCCTGGTGGGCGGCGGCGGATACGTGGAGGTCGCCACCACCCGTCCCGAGACCCTGCTGGGCGATACCGCCGTGGCCGTCAACCCCGCCGACGAGCGCTACGCACACCTGGTGGGCAAGATGGTCATTCTGCCTCTGGTGGGCAGAGAGATCCCCGTGGTGGCAGACGATTACGTAGAGATGGATTTCGGTACCGGCGTGGTGAAGATCACCCCCGCCCACGACCCCAACGACTTTGAGGTAGGCTTGCGCCATAACCTCCCCGTCATCAACGTGATGACTCCCGACGCCAAGATCACCGAGGATTACCCCGCATACGCAGGCATGGATCGCTTCGAGGCCAGAAAGGCCATGGTGAAGGATCTGGAAGAACAGGGCTACCTGGTGAAGATCGAGGATTACTCTCACAACGTTGGCACCTGCTACCGTTGCGGTACCACCATCGAGCCCAGAGTATCTCTCCAGTGGTTCGTGAAGATGGAGGAGCTGGCAAAGCCCGCCATCGACGTGGTCAAGAGCGGCGAACTGAGATTCGTTCCCGACCGCTTCTCCAAGAACTACCTCCATTGGATGGAAAACATCCGTGACTGGTGCATCTCCCGTCAGCTTTGGTGGGGTCACCGCATTCCCGCCTTCTATTGCGACGATTGCGGCGAACTGGTGGTTTCCAAGGAAAAGGAAGTCATCTGTCCCAAGTGCGGCAAGGCTATGCGCCAGGATCCCGACACCCTGGACACCTGGTTCTCCTCCGCCCTCTGGCCCTTCTCTACCCTGGGCTGGCCGGAGCAGACGGAAGACCTGGACACCTTCTATCCCACCAACACCCTGGTCACAGGCTACGATATCATCACCTTCTGGGTCTCCCGTATGATCTTCTCCGGTCTGGAGCATACCGGCAAGAAGCCCTTCACCGACGTGTACGTTCACGGTCTGGTTCGCGACGCATTGGGCAGAAAGATGTCCAAGTCCCTGGGCAACGGTATCGATCCCCTGGAGATCATCAAGAAGTACGGCTGTGACGCCCTCCGCTTCACCCTGGTCAACGGCAACAGCCCCGGCAACGATATGCGCGTCTCCGACGAGCGCTTTGAGGCCTCCCGTAACTTTGCCAACAAGATCTGGAACGCCGCCCGTTTCGTGCTGATGAACCTGGATGAGGATTGCACCGCAGAGGCTCCCGCCTTTGACCGTCTTCACGACGAGGACAAGTGGATCCTGTCCCGCTTCAACGATCTCACCAAGGAAGTCCGCGACAACCTGGATCGCTACGAGCTGGGGATCGCTCTCTCCAAGCTGTACGATTTCATCTGGGACATCTTCTGCGACTGGTACATCGAGCTGGTAAAATCCCGCCTGAACGACAAGGGCTCCCAAAGCAACAAGGATGCCCAGAGCGTTCTGGTCTACGTGCTTTCCGGCGTGATGAAGCTGTTGCATCCCTTCATGCCCTTCATTACCGAGGAGATCTGGCAGACCCTGCCCCACAACGGCGAGTCCATCATGATCGCAGATTACCCCGCCTACACCGAAAGCCTGCACTTCCCCGCAGAGGAAGCCGCCATGGCCAAGGTCATCGACGCCATCCGTGCGGTACGTAACATCCGCAGTGAGATGAACGTGCCCAATTCCCGTAAGGCTCACCTGTTCATCGTCACCGCCCAGGGTGGCACCTTCGCAGGGAAGGATGCCTTCTTCACTCGTCTGGCCTCCGCCTCCGGTGTGGAGGTGGTCTCCGAAAAGGCAGACGACAAGGGCTGTGTCCGCGTGATCACCGACGCCTGCGAGATCCTCATTCCCATTGCCGACATGATCGACAAGGAGGAGGAGATGGCACGTCTCACCAAGGAGCTGGCGAACGCCGAGAACGAGATCCTCCGCGCCACCAAGAAGCTGGAGAACGCCGACTTCGTGGCAAAGGCTCCCGCCAAGCTGGTGGAGGGCGAGCGCAGCAAGATCGAAACCTTCACCGCCAAGTGCGAGAAGCTCCGCGCCGCCATTGAGAATCTGAAGAGTATTTAAGAGGATACCGCAGAACCCTTCTTTTCAGGAAAAAGAAGGGTTCCGCACCTCCCAAGAAAACCTATTGCCGAAACGAATATTCATTCGTTTCGGAGGGAAAAGTTTTTGAAAGGTGAAGGAAAACTTTTTTCAAAAAGTTTTCCTTCATAATAAGCAGAAAGGAAAAACATCATGTCCGAGTGCAACCACGACTGCTCCAACTGCAGTGCCAACTGTGGGGAACGCCAGGCGGAAAGCCTGCTGGCAAAGCCCCACGAGCTGTCTCAGATCAAAAAAGTCATCGGCGTGGTCAGCGGTAAGGGCGGCGTAGGCAAATCCTCCGTCACCTCTCTCCTTGCCGTGCTGGCAAACCGTGCCGGCTACTCCACCGCCGTATTGGACGCCGATATCACAGGCCCCTCCATCCCCAAGGCCTTTGGCATCCACGAAAAAGCCCTTGCCTCCGAGGAGGGCATTTACCCCGTCTTCTCCAAGACCGGTATCGCCACCATGTCTGTCAACCTCCTTTTGGAAAACGAATCCGACCCCGTTGTTTGGCGCGGCCCTGTCATCGCAGGCTGTGTCAAGCAGTTCTGGACGGACGTGATCTGGAACAAGGTTGACCTGATGTTCATTGATATGCCTCCCGGAACGGGAGACGTGCCTCTCACCGTGTTCCAGTCCATCCCTCTGGACGGCATCATCATCGTTACCTCTCCCCAGGAGCTGGTGACCATGATCGTGGAAAAGGCCGTGAAGATGGCAAAGCTGATGAACGTTCCCGTTCTGGGCCTGGTGGAGAACTTCTCCTACTTCGAATGTCCCGATTGCGGCAAGAAGCACTACCCCTACGGGGAAAGCAGCATCGAGAAGACCGCAGAAGCCTTCGGCATCCCCGCCACCGCAAAGCTCCCCATCAACCGCAAGCTGGCCGCCGCCTGCGACGAGGGTATGATCGAGCTCTTCGAGGGCGATTGGCTGGACGAGCTGTTTTCCAAGATCTGCTGAGAAAGAAACGCAAGGGGGTACTTTTTCAAAAAAGCGCCCCCTTGAACCCCCACAAAAAGCAATGCCGAAGACTGCCGTCTTCGGTGTTTTTTATACCGCGGAAGGAGCACGCATAGGAGAAGGCCTAAAAACCGTTATTCGCACCACCTGTCCCTGCGTGGAATCCGGCATGCTTTTTCACAACCGTTGTTGCGTATTCGTAGGGGTCGACGTCCACGGCGACCCACCCTGCGCTTATACGATTCCATAACGCAAAAAACCTCTCCCGAAAAGGAGAGGTTTTGTTGTCTGTCTTTTATTCAAACACGAAATAGGTCATCACCGTTTCCAAACCCGGTGCGGCGGTCTCGTAGGTGCCCTCGGGGGCGGTCAGGGTGATCATGTAGGCCACGCCGTAGCGCACGCAGATGATCTGCTCAAAAACGTAGGTCATATCGGAAAGCTTGATGGAATACTTGGCCCGTGCGGCGATATCTCCCGCCAGCTTGGTTTCTTCCTTCTCTACCTCAATGGTGAGCTTATCCCCGTAAAGATCCTCCAGATCCGCCTTGTGGGTGTCCCAGAAATTACCCGCAGACATGGTGGAATCCTCCATGGTAAAGGCCTGCACGGAAATGCTGGCGTAGGCCAGGGTGCCGCTCTTGCCCACGTTGGTCTTGATGGAGATCATCCCGTCGTTGCGGTCGATCACCCAGGTGTTGGGATAGCAGAAATTGAAATCCGTAGCGTCGTTTTCCGCACGGAGGCAACCCTCGGGGAGGGTCTCGTCCTCGGGAGCTTTGTTACAGCTTGCCATGAGGATCATACAAGCGCAAAGGAACAGCAACAGCAAAGTCTTTTTCATTTATTCTTCTCCTTTATCATCGGAAACGGTATAGACGGTAGCCTTTCCGCAGACCACCTTTTTGTATTCCGAGGGGATCTCCACGGTGAAGGTGGCGATATGCTCTCCCGGATCTTGCGCCAGAGCAGGCTGTTTGCCCCCGCGGAAGGTCAATTCAAACTCCCCCTCGTCGTTGGGCGCGCCGATGACGCGGTAGATATATTCCCCTTCCATAGAGGCGTTCACGGTGACGGTCAACACCCCGTTTTCATAGGAGGTGGCACCGATCTCCAGCTCCTCGTATTCGATCTCATAGGAATGGTGATAGATGATGAGATAGGATGCCATCGCCACGCACAGGGTCAAAAGCAGGGCAATGACGATGAGAATAGGCAACCGTTTCATGCACGGCCTCCTTTCCGAAAAAAGCAAAATTTCACTCCTTTATTATACTCTCCTTTTTCCAAAAAAGCAAGCCCAAAACGGTGAAAAATGAGATTCTTTCAAACCCTGGGTTATCCACACGATATATGGTGAAAATGTGGACAACATTCCACAATATTTTGGGTTATCCACCGCGCTTTTTCAGGGTTATCCACATTTTTCCGATGCCCAAGCATCTGTTTTTGCGAAACAGAACGGATGTTTGATGCGCTTTCGTGCCGCTAAAAACAGTCGGATTTTGTCGAAAATAAGTTATCCGCAAAAAACTGCCTCCTCTACGACTACAACTACATTCATGTACCACTCAGATAAGGGTAGGTGGCCAAGTCGGCGAGGGGCCTTATACCGTACAACACTTCATACCGCCGACGTAAAAAACGGCTTGTGCCGTTTTTGGAACTTTGGGTGAAAAGCGATGGGCGAGGGGCTTTATACCGTACAACGCCTCATGCCGCCAACGTCAAAAACGGCTTGGAAGAGTTGGGAAAACGCGGGATTTCCACGGAATTGACAAATGCTTTTTTATATGCTATACTGGGGCCATGAAAAACGAAAGGACGATTTTCCCATGGCAAGATTTTTCAAACGCGTAAGAGCTTTCGCGGCCCTGCTGGCGGCAGTTACCCTGACCTCCGCATTGGCGGCCGTGCTTCCCGCAGCGCTGGTTACCAACGGCGACACCCTGATCATCCCCGTGGATTCCGTCAACGGTACCCGTTGGGCGGACACCATGTGCGTCTATAAGGACAGACCCACCACCCAGCAGAACGAATGGGGCTGGAACGTGGTGGTCAGCCCGGAGGGCGTGGTGACCCAGAAGATCGCCGGCGGCGACTCCAAGGGTAAGAACCTGGCCGTCCCCGTGGGTGGCTTCGTGCTTTCCGGCACGGGTGACGTGGGCTTGGAAATGTACGAGGGCATCGACGTGGGTGACCACGTGATCTTTGACGAATACGGTATGCGTTGCCTGGCCTCCAAGGGGGAGGTGGATCCCTTCTACGAGCAGGACATCCCCTTCACCCACTACAATACCCCCCGTTATGCGGAGTATCTTGTGGTGTACAACAAGGCCGGCACCAAGACCGGCACCAACGGCTACGGCTTTGAGGTGGTGGTAGGTGCCGACGGCTACGTGGTCTCCGCAGGTGGCAACGACAACGAGGTGCCCGCAGGTGGCTTCGTCATCTCCGCCATCGAGCCGGAGGACAAGAACCTTTTGAAGATCTACTGCATCCCCGGTGCAAAATGCGTGATCTCCGGCATGACCGTGGAGGTCACCTACGACGAATCCATGTTGGGCTCCACCGTGGAAGGGGAGATCCTTCTGCTGGAGCAGGAGCTGGAGGAAGCAAGGTCCCAGCTCCGCCTCATCGACTACAAGGGCCTGGAAAATGCCATCGACGCCCTGGACCCCGCCTCCATCGACACCTTGCAGCAGCGTGACGCCATGCTGAAGGAGGTGAAATCCATCCGCAACGCCATGATCGAATCCCGTGACGTGGAGGTCCGCGCCGTCTGGTACGTTCCCCTGGAGCGTAACGCAGAGGACGTCTTCGAAACGGTGGCCGAGATGAAGCGCGTGGGCATCAACCAGCTGAACATCGGCGTCATCGACAGCGGCAAGAGCATCGTGAAGGTTTCCGACGAGCATCCCTTCACCGTGGATTCCCGCGTGCGCCGCTTTGATATCTTGGCCGCCTACGTGGACGCCTGCAAGGAATACGACATGGAGCTGGTGGTCTCCGTTCCCACCTTCTACGGCTGCGGCTCCGAAAAGAATCCCCATTGGATCGCCACCACCAACAAGCCCTCCGACACCGCGGAGAAGTTCGCTTCTCCCGCCAACGAGGAGTTCATGGCGGCCATGATGGAATACCTGGAATACATCGTCCGGCACTACGACATCGACGGCATCCAGTACGACTATATCCGCTACCCCTATTTTGACGGCAATATCGACTACGGCTACGACGAGGCTTCCCGCAAGCTGTTTGCCGAGACCACCGGTTTGGACGAATCCGTGGTAGATGAGATCGCTACCCAGCTCCGCTCCCATCCCAAGTGGAACGTTTGGGTGGACTTCAAGGTGAATCTGATCCATCAGCGGGTACAGCAGTTCACCGAGATGATCCGTTCCTACCGTCCCGACCTGTATATCTCCGCCGCCGTGGCCAACGATACCGGCAAGGAGCTTTATTGCCAGGACAGCTCTGTCTGGATGAAGAACGGCTGGGTGGACGGCATTTATCCCATGTCCTATGCTGAAGGCATCATGGGCACTGCCACCGAGAAGTTCTCCGGTTACCTCACCGACGAAACCTACCTGATCATGGGCAACGGTGCCTACCTGTCTCTGACCTTCGACGAAATGTACCTCCAGACCAACCAGACCGCCGTTTGCGGCGCAGATGGTATCGGCTACTTTGAATGGGGTGCTTACAAGGATCACGGCTATGCAGATCTGTTTGCCGAGACCATCTTCAAGACCCCCGCCCTGTCCTTTACCCAGTACGAGACGGAAAGCGTTGAAGCACTCAAGGGCATGGCGAAGGAACGCCTGGAGCTTTGGATGAGCCAAAACGGCAATACCGAGTCCTACGGAGATCTGTTCGAAAAGGACCTGCAGACCATCTACGACGGCATGAAGGCCTACGCCAACGACGGCTACCTTCTCCAGGATATCGAGCTTGCTTTGCGTATTGAGAAATTCTCCAAGGAATCCTACAAGGGCGGGGATTACCTCCTGCCTTTGGAAAAGCCGGGTGAGGACACCTCTGCCGAGGAATCCGATACCGAGTCCGAGGAAGTCTCCGAGGAAGCTACCTCCTCTCAGCCCGCTCCCGTAGAGGACGGCGGCTCCTTCCCTTGGTGGACCCTCCTTTGCGGCCTGGCGGTGATCGCTTTGGCTGTGGTGGTCATCCTCTTCATGAGAAAAAAGTAAATATTCCAAAAAAGAGTCGCACCCGCGGCTCTTTTTGCGCCAAACAGGAACCTCATCCACCGTTGCGGAAGATCGGAAAATATTCTCTTTCTTGCCGCTTCCGTTCCACACCGGTCCCCCTTCCCCAAAGGGGAAGGCGAGAACTCCCTTCGGGAGTTGAAAAATGGATTTCAATCGTTTGCAGCCGAAAGATGTGGCGAGAAAATACAGAAAGAAATTTTCCGCTTGCGGAGCAAGCCTCGCCTTCCCCTTTGGGGAAGGGGAACCGATACGAGACGGAGAGACCCCTTGTCCGTTTGCCCTGCAAATTCTCGTAGCGGTGGATGAGGTTCCTATTCCCCTCCACTTTTTTCACAAATTCCTCTGTACCTCTTCCATTTTTGGGAAAAGTATGGTATAATGTCTCGTTACCGAGAAAACCGGGGAAAGGAAGGACAGAGGCATGGATCATTTTGAATTGGTGTCAAGCTATCAGCCCATGGGAGACCAGCCGGAAGCCATTGCGAAATTGGTGGAAGGCGTCCGCCGTGGGGACAGAGACCAGACCCTTTTGGGGGTTACCGGCTCGGGCAAGACCTTCACCATGGCCAATATCATCAAGGAAGTGAACAAGCCCACCCTGGTGCTTGCCCACAACAAGACCCTGGCCGCCCAGCTTTGCTCCGAGTTCCGGGAGTTCTTCCCCAATAACGCCGTGGAATTTTTCGTTTCCTACTACGACTACTACCAGCCCGAGGCCTACGTTCCCGGGAAGGACATCTATATCGAAAAGGACAGCGCCGTCAACGACGAGATCGACAAGCTCCGCCACTCCGCTACCAGCGCTTTGCTGGAACGGAAGGACGTGATCGTGGTGGCCTCCGTGTCCTGTATCTACTCCCTGGGTGACCCGGAGGAGTACAAAAGCCAGCTTCTCTCCCTGCGGCCGGGGCTGGAGATCGCCCGTGAGGACGTGATCCGCCGCTTGGTTGCCATGCAGTATACCCGCAGTGATATGGACTTTCAGCGCGACAATTTCCGTGTCCGCGGGGACGTGTTGGAGATTTTTCCCGCCAACACCAACACCGACGCCATCCGCGTGGAATTCTTCGGGGACGAGATCGACCGCTTGTGCGTCATCGACGTGACCACCGGGGAGGTCACCGCCAAGCTTTCCCACATCGCCATCTATCCCGCCTCCCACTACGTCACCGGGGAGGAGCGCCGGGAAAAGGCCATCAAGGAGATCCTGGACGAGCTGACGGAACGGATCGCATTCTTCGAAAAGCAGGAAAAATTCATCGAAGCCCAGCGGATCAAGGAACGCGTGCTGTTCGACGTGGAGCAGCTTCGTGAGATCGGCTTCTGCAGCGGGGTGGAGAACTATTCCCGTGTCCTTTCCGGCAGAGAACCGGGAAGCAGGCCATTTACCCTGTTTGATTTCTTCCCGAAGGACTTTTTGTTTTTAGTGGACGAATCCCACGTGACCATCCCCCAGGTGCGGGGAATGTCCGGGGGAGATTACTCCCGCAAGAAAAATCTGGTGGATTACGGCTTCCGATTGCCCTCCGCCTTCGATAACCGCCCCTTGGTGTTCGACGAGTTCGACGCCCTGCGTGGGCAGACCATCTATTTCTCCGCCACCCCCGGGGAGTACGAAAAGAGCCTTTCCACACAGATCGCAGAGCAGATCATCCGCCCTACGGGACTTCTCGACCCGGAGGTGGAGGTACGCCCCACTGGGGGGCAGATCGACGACCTGGCAGGGGAGATCCGTCTCCGCGCCGCTAAGGGGGAGCGGGTTCTCGTCACCACCCTCACCAAAAAGATGGCGGAGGATCTGACGGAATACTTCGTGAAAAACGACATCCGCACCAAATATATGCATTACGACATCGACACCATGGAGCGTATCGACATCTTGCGCGGGCTCCGTGAGGGCGAGTTCGACGTGCTGGTGGGCATCAACCTGCTCCGTGAAGGACTTGACCTGCCGGAGGTGTCTCTGGTGGCCATTCTGGATGCGGACAAGGAAGGCTTCTTGCGTAGCGAGACCTCTCTTATCCAGACCATCGGCCGTGCCGCCCGTAACGCAGAGGGGAAGGTCATCCTCTACGCCGACAAGGAGACCCGCTCCATGCACGCCGCCATCACCGAGACCCGCCGCCGCAGAGAGGTGCAGGACGCCTTCAACAAGGCAAACGGCATTATCCCCAAGACCATCGTCAAGGAGATCCGTGCTCCCATCGCCATCACCACCAAGACGGAGACCTCCGAAACGGGCAAGATGACCAAGGCCCAGCGGAACAAGCTGGTGGAGATGCTCACCGTGGAGATGAAGCGGGCCGCCAAGGAGCTGGACTTCGAGACCGCCGCCGCTCTCCGCGACAGGATACGGCGCATTCTCGGCGAGAAGGATTGAGGCTTAAGGGGCGCCGCTTAAGAGGCTCTGCCTCTTAAGAATCTCCGCTTAGGGAGCCCGCTCCCTAAGAACCCGGTATTGTGAGGGAAAATGAAGATATTTCCCGCATAGGGTACAGCGTAAAGTCGTTTCGCAACACAACGCTTTTCTGCAAACCCGAACGAAGGAAAGGTTAGAAACGTAGCCCATTCTTCCGCAGATAGGAAGGACGAAAAACGTTTTGTACCCACCTCGTTGCGTGAAAATATGGTTTGATTTTATCCAGCGTATCTTGCGTAACCGTAGGGGCGATTCACGAATCGCCCGTTAAGGAAACGGCTTTCGCCGGCACTACGATATTTTTCGCTTTGTTTTTTATATCACTTTTCCGAAAACGGCAGTTTTCGGTACTCAAAGTTCTTTGGAGATTCTTAAGAACCTTTCTTCCAAGAAAGGTTCTTAAGCGCTCTCCGGAAAGGCAAACACATGGCATCCGCAGAATTGATCATCAAGGGCGCCCGCGTCCACAACTTAAAAAACGTAGACCTTTCCATCCCCAGGGAGCAGCTGGTGGTGTTCACAGGGCTTTCCGGCTCTGGCAAATCCAGCCTGGCCTTCGACACCATCTACGCCGAGGGCCACCGCCGCTTCGTCCAATCTCTGTCCTCTTACGCCAGAATGTTTTTGGGACAGCTTGACAAGCCCGACGTGGACAGCATTGACGGCCTGTCCCCCGCCATCTCCATCGACCAGAAGACCACCTCCAAGAACCCCCGCTCCACCGTGGGCACGGTGACGGAGATCTACGACTACCTCCGTCTGCTCTACGCCCGTATCGGCGTTCCCCATTGTCCCATCTGCGGGGAGGTCATCAAGCAGCAGTCGGTGGACGAGATCGTGGACCGTATCCTGGAGCTGCCCGAGGGCACCCGTTTCATGGTGCTTTCCCCTGTGGTGTGGGAAAAGAAGGGTATGCACGACAAGGTGCTGGAGGACGCCCGCAAGAGCGGCTACGTCCGTGCCAGAGTGGACGGCAGTCTCTACGACCTCAGCGAGAGGATCGACCTGGATAAAAACTTAAAGCATACCATCGACATCGTGGTGGATCGCTTGGTGATCAAGGGGGAGATCCGCTCCCGCCTGGCAGACAGCGTGGAATCCGCCGCAAAGCTTTCCGAAGGGCTGGTGCTGGTGGTCACCGTGGGGGAAAACCCCGAGGAGATCCTGTTCTCCCAGAACTACGCCTGTAAGACCCACGGCATCTCCATCGGTGAATTGGAGCCCCGTATGTTCTCCTTCAACAACCCCGCAGGGGCTTGCGAGGCCTGCAACGGCATCGGGGAAAACTTCGTCCTCACCGTGGAAAAGCTGATCCCGGATATGTCCCTGTCGCTCTACGGCGGGGCGGTGGTCTGCAATGGCTTCAAATCCGTGGAGGCGGACAGCTACTACGGCCAGATCATCGAGGTCATCGGGGAAAAGTACGGCTTCAACGTCCACACCCCCATGAACAAATACTCCGAGGAAGCCTTCCAGGTGGTGATGTACGGCAACAGCAATAAGCGCCGCAGTGTGGGCGAGCCCAAGTTCGACGGCATCGTGAACCTCATCAAGCGCCGTTACGA
Source organism: Clostridia bacterium (assembly GCA_017516825.1). Taxonomy (GTDB): domain Bacteria; phylum Bacillota; class Clostridia; order Oscillospirales; family CAG-382; genus Coliplasma. The sequence goes on from JAFXBC010000074.1 coordinate 11,916, forward strand.
TACCAACCCCTCCTTTGAGATCCGTGAATACTACGAGACCTTTATGGATAACGTACCCTGTCCCGCCTGTAAGGGTAAGCGACTTCGTCCCGAGCCTCTGGCGGTGACCGTGGGGGATAAGAACATCCACGAGCTTTGCCAGCTTTCCGTAGGGAAGGCTTTGGACTTCGTGAACCATCTCACCCTTTCCCACAGCGAGGCCATGATCGCCGCAGAGATCCGCAAGGAGATCAACGCCCGACTGGGCTTTTTGATGAGCGTGGGTCTGGAATATCTCACCCTGGGCAGAAAATCCGGCTCCCTTTCCGGCGGCGAGGCACAGCGGATCCGCCTGGCTACCCAGATCGGCTCCTCCCTCATGGGGGTGCTGTATATCCTGGACGAGCCCAGCATTGGTCTCCACCAGCGGGACAACGCAAAGCTGATCAACACCTTGAAGAAGCTCCGTGACCTGGGTAATACCGTCATCGTGGTGGAGCACGACGAGGAGACCATGCGTAGTGCGGACTTCCTTGTGGACGTGGGCCCCAAGGCGGGCATCCACGGCGGGGAGATCATCTACGCAGGCAAGCCGGAGGACATCGAAGGCTGTTCCGACTCCTTGACCGGGCAGTACCTCACGGGCAAGCGGAAGATCGACGTGCCCACGGTACGCCGTAAGGGCAACGGCCACAAGCTCACCGTGGTGGGCGCTTCCGAAAACAATCTGAAAGACCTCACCGTGGAATTCCCCCTGGGTACCTTCACCTGTGTGACGGGTGTTTCCGGATCGGGGAAATCCTCTCTGGTGAATCTCATTCTTTACCGTGCCCTGGCACGGAAGCTGGGCAGAATGGCCATCGTCCCCGGGAAGCACCAAGAGATCCTTGGGGCACAGCACATCGACAAGGTGATCCAGATCGACCAGTCGCCCATCGGGCGCACCCCCCGCTCCAACCCCGCCACCTATACGGGGATGTTCGGGGAGATCCGCGCGGTATTTGCCGCCACCCCCGAGGCAAAGGCACGGGGCTACAAGGACGGCCGCTTCTCCTTCAACGTAAAAGGCGGCCGATGCGAGGCCTGCGGCGGCGACGGCACCAACCTCATCGAAATGCACTTCCTCCCCGACGTGTACGTCACCTGCGACGTGTGCAAGGGCAAGCGGTACAACCGTGAGACCTTGGAGGTCAAATACAAGGGCAAGAGCATCTACGACGTGCTGGAAATGACCGTGGACGAAGGGGTGGAGTTCTTCTCCGTCTACCGCGGCATCCAGCGGAAGCTGAAGACCCTGCAGGACGTGGGTCTGGGCTATATCAAGATCGGCCAGCCCTCCAACACCCTGTCCGGCGGTGAGGCACAGCGCGTGAAGCTTGCCACGGAGCTGTCCAGAGTGTCCACCGGCAGGACCCTTTACGTTTTGGACGAGCCCACCACGGGGTTGCACTCCTACGACGTGGATCAGCTCCGCGCCGTACTCCAGCGCCTTGTGGACAGCGGTAACACCGTTGTGGTGATCGAGCACAATCTGGATCTCATCAAGACCGCGGATTATCTCATCGATATGGGACCCGAAGGGGGAGACGGCGGCGGCACCCTGGTTGCCTGCGGTACCCCCGAGGAGGTAGCCGCCTGCAAGGAAAGCTACACCGGTCAGTATCTGAAGGGCGTTTTGGAGAACGCTTAAGGGGCGCCGCTTAAGAGGCTCTGCCTCTTAAGAATCTCCGCTTAGGGAGCCCGCTCCCTAAGAACCCGGTATTGTGAGGGAAAATGAAGATATTTCCCGCATATGGTACAGCGCAAAGTCGTTTCGCAACACAACGCTTTTCTGCAAACCCGAACGGAGGAAAGGTTAGAAACGTAGCCCTTTCTTCCGCATAGGAAGGACGAAAAACGTTTTATACCCACCTCGTTGCGTGAAAATATGGTTTGATTTTATCCGGCGTATCTTGCGTAACCGTAGGGGCGATTCACGAATCGCCCGGAACCGAAGGGAACGTTTTTCCCCCGAATCTACGATATTTTCCTCTTCGTTTTTATACACCCTCCCGAAAACGACAGTTTTCGGCAATAAAAGTTCTTTGAAGTTCAAGAAACTTTCTTTCAAGAAAGTTTCTTGAAAAAAAGGAGATATACATGAACACCGAAAAATACGCACATCTGTTAAAACACGTGGAGAAGCCCGGGCGGTACGTGGGGGGCGAGCTGAACAGCGAGTACAAGGATCCCGCCACCGTAGACCTGAACCTGTGCTTCTGCTTCCCCGACACCTACGAGATCGGTATGTCCAACTTAGGGATGCGGATCCTGGTAGGGTGCCTCAACCAAATGGACGGGGTGTATTGCCAGCGCTCCTACGCCCCCTGGCCGGATATGGAGGCACAGCTTTTGCAAAACGACCTGCCTCTCTACGCACTGGAAACGGGGGAGCCTCTTTGCGATTTTGACGCCTTGCTGTTCACCCTGCAGTACGAGCTTTGCTATACCAACGTGCTGAACATGATCCGCCTGTCCGGCCTGCCCATGTATGCGAAGGACAGAACAGGGGAGATGCCCCTCATTATCGCAGGCGGCCCCTGCTCTTATAACCCCGAGCCCTTGGCGGACTTCGTGGATATCTTCTCCATCGGAGAAGGGGAGGAGGCTCTCTGCGAGCTGGCGGAGTTGATCCGTACCTGCAAGAAGGAGGGCGTTTCCAAGGAGGAGCTGCTTTACAGAGCTTCCCGATTGGAGGGCTTCTACGTGCCTTCCCTGTACAATGTTACCTACAATGAGGACGGGACGCTTGCGTCTTTCACCCCGCGCCGTGAGGGTGTGCCTGCCACCGTGAGAAAGCGTATCATCACCGATATGGACAAGGTGTACTTCCCCGAGAAGTCCCCCATGCCCTACCTGGACGTGGTTCACGACCGGGTGATGATGGAGGTCACCCGCGGCTGTATCCGCGGCTGCCGCTTCTGTCAGGCGGGGATGATCTACCGACCTTATCGTGATAAATCTCCCGAGGGCATCAACGCCTGCGCCATGGCCTCCATCGGCCATACCGGCTATTCCGAGATCTCCCTGACCTCCTTGAGTATCAGCGACTATCCCCGTCTTCCCGAGCTGGTGGACAAGCTGCTGGCGTGGACGGAGGAGCAAAAGGTGGGCCTTTCTCTGCCCTCCCAGCGGATCGACGCCTTCTACGAGGAGCTGATGGAAAAGGTGATGTCCGTGCGAAAGAGCGGCCTTACCTTCGCCCCCGAGGCGGGGACACAAAGACTCCGTGACGTGATCAACAAGAACATCGCCGAGGACGATATCTTGGTGGCCTGCGAGAAGGCCTTCGACGGGGGCAGAAACAGCCTGAAGCTGTACTTCATGAACGGCCTGCCCACCGAGCGGGACGAGGACATCGTGGGCATCGCAGAGCTGGCACAGAAAATCGTGGATCTGTTCTACGCCAAGAAGCGGAAGGGGAGAGGCGTTACCGTAACGGTCAGCGTATCCTGCTTCGTGCCCAAGCCCTTCACCCCCTTCCAATGGGAAGCCCAGAACGACTTCCGGGAGCTGGAACGGAAGCAGAAATTGCTCCGCGACCACATCACCTCCCGCAAGATCGACTATAAATACCACGACGCCAAGGTCTCCCGCCTGGAGGCTGTGTTCGCCAAGGGCGACCGCCGTCTGGGCAAGGCTCTGGCCTACGCCGTGGAAAAGGGCCAGAAGTTCGACGCCTGGGATGAGTTTTTCTCCTACGAAAATTGGATGAGCTACTTTGCCGACACGGGGATCGACCCCGCCTTCTACGCCAACCGCGTTATGGGGGAGACGGAATTGCTTCCCTGGGACTTCATCGGCATCGGCGTGACCAAGAGATTCCTGCTTTCCGAAAAGCACAAGGCGGAAGCAGAGACCACCACCCCCGACTGCCGCACCAAATGCTCCGCCTGCGGGGCAAATACTCTCTGCGGCGGCAAGGGCTGTTCCGCCCATCCCGTAAAGGAGAACTGATATGAAGTACGTATTCGCAACCTTTACAAAAACGGGTAACCTCCGTTATATCTCCCACCTGGATCTCCAGAGAGCTTTCACCCGCCTGCTGTTGCGTACGGGTCTGCCCATCAAGTTTTCCGAGGGCTTCAACCCCCATCCCAAGCTGATGTTCGCCCAGCCCCTTTCTCTGTTCCAGGAAAGCGTTTGCGAGGTGGCGGAGTTCCGCTTTGAGGACGATTGCCCCGCCGAGGCAGAGACTTTGGCACGTTTGCAGGCACAGTCTCCCGAAGGGATGACCTTCACCAAAGTGGAATATTCCGAAAAGAAGCTCCCTCCCTGCAAGGCGGCGGAATATACCCTCACCTTTGAGACGGCTCTTGATGTAGAGGCCTTCCAAGCCCTCTTTGCCGGGGAAATGCCCGTGGTGAAAAAGACCAAGACACGGGAAGAAACCGTGGACATCGCCCCCCTCATCACCGAAAAGTCTTTTGCCAAAACGGAAAAAGGGGTGGCCCTGCGTTGCGTTCTTCCTTGCGGCAACGAGTACCTGAACCCTTCCTATATCGAGCAGTTCCTGGGAGACAAGGTCACCGATATGCGGGTAATGCGGGAAAAATTGATGTTTTGAGCCCCCCGAAAGCGTCAGCTTTCGGAAGGCGGTTTCTTTGGAGATTTGATCTCCGCTTCTCACAATTTTTTTACAAATAACCCTTGCGTTTATCAAAGATCTTTGCTATAATATTTCCAAACGATACAATAAGGGGGAATCTGCCCATGAATATGCAGTCTAAATACAAACGCGTGCTACTCAAGCTCTCCGGCGAGGCCTTGTCCGGGGACGGGAATCGTATCCTTGACGACGGTTTTTTGCGTGCCGTAGCCGCAGAGATCGCCACCTGCGTGAAGGCAGGGGTGCAGTTCGGCATCGTCATCGGTGCGGGGAACATCTGGAGAGGTGCCCGCCAAGGCGGTCTTTCCATCGACCGTGTGAGAGGGGACCATATGGGCATGCTTGCCACCGTGATCAACTCCCTTGCCATGCAGGATTATCTGCTCTCCGCAGGGGTTGACGCCAAGGTGATGAGCGCCTTCCAGATCCAGCAGGTCTGTGAGCCCTACGCCCAGTATAAGGCCATGGAATACTTGGAGCAGGGAAGCGTTGTGCTGATCCCTTGCGGCGTGGGCTATCCCTACTTCTCCACCGACACGGGGATGATGCTGCGTGCCGTGGAATTGAAGTGCGACGTGCTTCTGTCCGCCAAGAACGTGGACGGCGTCTACGACAGTGACCCTGCCAAGAACCCTGCCGCCAAGAAGTACGATACCCTGACCTACGACGAGATCCTTTCCAAGAATCTCAAGGCCATCGACCTTACCGCCTCCGCCATCGGCAGAGAAAACAAAATGCCCGCCCTGATCTTCGGGCTTTCCCATCCCGAGAACATCACCCGCGCGGTGATGGGGGAGAATCTGGGCACCTTGATCACCGAATAAAAAAAGCTTCACATAGAAAGGAAAATCACCATGAGTTTCGACAAAAAGCCTTACGAGACCAAAATGCAGAAGACCATCGACGTCCTGGAGTCCGAATTTGCCACCATCCGTGTAGGCAGAGCCTCCGCAAGAGTGCTGGATAAGATCACCGTTCCCTACTACGGCACCCCCACCGGCATCGACGGCGTTGCCACCGTGAAGACTCCCGACGCCAGAACTCTGCTGATCCAGCCCTGGGAGACCTCCATGCTGAAGGAGATCGAGAAAGCCATCGCCGCATCCGACCTGGGTATCACTCCCCAGAACGACGGCAAGGCCATCCGTCTGAACTTCCCCCCGCTCACCGAGGAGCGCCGTAAGGAGTTCACCAAGAAGACCGCAAAGATGGGCGAGGAAGCCAAGGTTGCTATCCGTAACCTGCGTAGAGACGCCAACGAAGAGATCAAGAAGCTGAAGAAGGACAGCGTCATCACCGAGGACGACCAGAAGAACGCAGAAAAGGTAGTCCAGGACCTCACCGATAAGTACGTGAAGAAGGTTGATGAAGTAGTTGCCAAGAAGGATAAGGAGATCATGGAGCTTTGATGGAGCATCCCGGTTTCAAGACCCTTCCCACCCATATCGCCATGATCATGGACGGCAACGGCCGCTGGGCAAAAAAGCGGCTGTTGCCCCGCACGGCGGGACATAAGGTGGGCTTGGACACCTTCGTGGAAATGGTAGACGCCTGCAGTGATCTGGGGATCCCCTACATGACGGTGTACGCCTTTTCCAGCGAGAATTGGAACAGAGAAAAAACGGAAGTGGACGCCCTGATGTCCTTAATGGAATCGGGCATCCGCCGTTACACCCCCGAGATGCACCGCAAGAACATCCGTCTGCATCTTATGGGGGATCTTTCCCGCTTCCCCGAAAAGGAACGCACCTCCTTGCTGGCATGCGAGGAGGAGCTTTCCCAACATACGGGGATGACACTCTCCATCTGCCTTTCCTACGGAGGCAGACAGGAGATCTTACACGCCGTGAACGAATTGCTGGCAGAGGGGAAAAAGGAAGTCACCGCAGAGGAGCTGGAACAGCACCTCTATTCCGCCGGGCTTCCCGACCCGGATCTGATCATCCGCACCAGCGGAGAGTATCGGATCTCCAACTTTTTGTTATGGCAGTCCGCCTATGCGGAATATTATTTTACCGACGTGTATTGGCCGGATTTCAAAAAGGAGGAGCTTTACAAAGCCCTTTCCTCCTTCGAGACCCGCAAAAGACGGTTCGGAAAATAGTTCCCCCCGAAAACGACAGTTTTCGGCACTGAAAGTTTCTTTGGGATTCTTAAGGGGCTTTCTTTTCAAAGAAAACCCCTTAAGCCTACCCCCGTACTATTCCTACATACAGGAGGTATCCTTATGTTAACCCGTATCATCACGGCAGTGGTCGCTCTGTGCCTGTTGGTTCCCATTCTGCTGTTCGCCCCCACCTGGGCGGTAGCAGGTCTTTGGGCGCTGTTGGGCGCTGTGGCGATTTATGAATTTTTCTCCTGTGTGGGATTCAAAAAAGAGGTGTGGCTCTGGGTGGTCTCCATCCTCAGCCTGGTGATCTCCATCGGCTGTAATATCCTTACGGGCACGCTCTTGCATCAGTTCTACCAAGAGGACTGGCTGCAGTACGTGCTGTATCTGCCCTCCATTATGAACGTGGTCACCGTGCTGGCCTTTATGCTGGCGGCGGTGGTGCGTTACAAAAAGCTCCCCGTGGATCGTCTGATCATGCTTTTCGGGCTAGTGCATTACGCCAAATACGGCTTTTCCGCTTTGGCGGGCCTGGCGCTGGATAAGCCCATGTTCATCGGCCTTGAGACCCCCGGCGCATCCGTTCCTCTGTGGGTCGCCCTGTGCATCCCGTGGGTGGCGGACACCATGGCCTATTTCACCGGCTATTTTTTGGGCAAGCATAAGCTCTGCCCGGAGATCTCTCCCAAAAAGACGGTGGAGGGCGCCATCGGCGGCGTGTTGGGTACGGGTATCGCGGCGGTGGTGGTGTACGGCTTCGTCAGCGGCTGGGAGATCTGGGATCTGCTTCCCATCTTCATCGGCGCCATGCTGTTGGCGGTGGTCTCCATCTACGGCGACCTGTTTGCATCGGTGGTAAAGCGCCACTTCGGCGTGAAGGACTACGGCAAGCTGTTCCCCGGGCACGGCGGCATCATGGATCGCTTTGACAGCACCATCCCCGTGGCTATTCTGTTACAGCTTTTGCTGGTATTCCCTTATTTTGAGAACCTGATATGACATCCTCTATTTGTATTTTAGGCTCTACGGGCTCCATCGGCACCCAGTCTCTTGACGTTGCCCGTAAGCATCACATCCCCGTCACCGCTTTGGCGGCGGGTACAAGAGAAGAAACGTTGGAAAGGCAGGCACGTGAGTTCCTGCCTGCCGCCGTTTATATTGACAAGTCCCGTTACAGCTCCTTAAAGACCCGGCTTGCGGATACGAGCATCCGCATCCTTTCCGGGGACGAGGGGCTGACCGAGCTTGCGGCAACGGACACTTCCCCCACGGTGGTGAACGCCCTGACGGGGATCTTGGGTCTGAAGCCCACCCTTTCAGCCTTAGAGGCAGGGAAGGATATCGCCCTGGCCAACAAGGAGACTTTGGTGGCAGGGGGCGACTTGGTGATGTCTCTGGCACGGGAGAAGGGGCTGAAGATCCTCCCCGTGGACAGTGAGCATTCCGCCATTTTTCAATGCCTGCAGTGCGGGGGCAAGGTGAAGAAGATCCTGCTCACCGGCTCGGGCGGCCCTTTCTTCGGGAAGGACAAGGAATTCCTGAAAACCGTCACCGCCGCAGACGCCCTGCGCCATCCCAATTGGAGCATGGGCCCCAAGATCACCGTGGACAGCTCCACCCTGATGAACAAGGGTCTGGAGTTTATCGAGGCGGTGCATCTCTTTGACGTCCACCCCGACCAGATCGAGGTGGTGATCCAAAGGGAGAGCATCATCCATTCCATGGTTCAGTTTGAAGATAACGCCGTGCTGGCACAAATGGGCGTGCCGGATATGCGGCTTTGCATCCAATATGCCCTGACCTACCCGGAGCGTACCGAATCTCCCTCGGGAGAGCTGGATCTCTTCGAAGTAGGCAAGCTCACCTTCTTCCGCCCGGATACGGAGACCTTCTCGCTGCTGAAGCTGGCCAAGGACACCATCTTAAAAGGCGGCAACCTCCCCGCCGCCATGAACGGCGCCAACGAGGAGGCCGTGGGCAGATTCTTGCAGGGAGAGATCGGTTATACCCGGTTGTTTGATATCGTGATCTCCGCCACGGAGAACGCACACTTCGTCCCCCATCCCACCTTAGCACAGATCCTGGAGGCAGATATGGCCGCCAGAGAATACGTAAGAGCGCAGTAAGCTTTCCCCTCACCTACGAAAGGAACCCTGTTTTTTATGATCACCATTCTCGTTACCCTTCTGATCTTCGGCCTGCTGGTCACCGTCCACGAGCTGGGGCATTATCTGGTTGCCCGCGCATCGGGGGTGGCTATTATCGAGTTTTCCATCGGCATGGGCCCCAAGATCAAGAGCTGGCAGGGCAAGATCAATACCTTCTCCATCCGCGCACTTCCCATCGGCGGTTACGTCCGTATGGCAGGGGAGCCCGGAGAGGACGACGACGTGGAATCCATGGTGGCCTGCATCGGCAGAAAGCCGATTAACGAGGTAAACATTTTCAAGCGGATGCTCATCGTCCTGGCAGGGCCGTTCATGAACATCCTGCTGGCGTTTTTGGTGATGCTTTTGCTGGTCAGCACCAGCTACGCCATCGGCAGTACCCAAGTGGCGGAGCTGATGGAGCATAACGAAAGCGGAAAATACGGCTTACAGCCGGGGGATATCATTTTGGAGGTGGACGGCAAGACAATCCATTGCTTCCCGGATCTTTCCTACAAGATCATGGCGGACGGCGCCTTCGGTGTGGATATCCTGGTGGAGCGCGACGGGGAAGAAAAGCTTCTGGAAAACGTGGTCTTCGCCTACACCGAGGAGGAGGGCATCGTCTACGGCGCCTTGGATTTCAAGGTGTACCGCAAGGACAAAACACCCCTCACCATCCTGTACGAAAGCTTCTGGCAGGGGTATAACTCCATCTATATGACGGTGGATTCCCTGATCGATACCTTCAAGGGACGTTACGGCCTGGAGGCTGTGGGCGGCCCCGTTGCCATCGGCGAGCAGATCGGAGAGGCTATGGATGCCGCCGATAACTTTGCCGACACTCTGCGGAACCTGGGGAGCATGACCATGATGATCTCCGTTTCCCTTGGCATCATGAACCTACTGCCCATCCCCGCATTGGACGGCGGTCGGTTCTTGATCTACGTCATCGAGGCCATCCGTCGCAAGCCACTCTCCAAAAAGGTGGAGGAGCGGATCGTTGGCGGCACTATGGTGGCACTTCTCGTCCTGATGGCGCTGGTGTTCTTTAAGGACATCGTAGCGTTGTTTTAAGAGATTCAAGAAACTTTCTTTTGGAAAAAGAAAGTTTCTTGGACTTCAAAGAAAACTCAATTCCAAAAACTATCGTTTTTGGAAAGAGCATTTTATAGTTTATTTACCGAAAACGACAGTTTTCGGCATTAAAAGTTTCTTTGGAGATTCTTAAGAACCTTTCTTTTCAAAGAAAGGTTCTTAAGGCGTACTGCATATGTCAAACATCGTAAAAATCGGAAATATGACCATCGGCGGCGGAAGCCCCGTGGCCATCCAGTCCATGACCAATACCCATACCGCAGACAGGGAAGCCACCCTGGCTCAGATCCTGGCCTTGGAGCAGGCGGGCTGTCAGATCGTCCGCTTCACGGTGAACACGGAGGAAGCGGCGGAGTCCATCCCTTATCTGCGGGAACATACCCATATCCCCCTGGTAGCGGACATCCACTTCGATTACCGTCTGGCCTTGAAGGCGGCGGAGTACGGCATCCATAAGATCCGTATCAACCCCGGCAACATCGGCTCCCCGGACCGCATCCGTCAGGTGGCAAGGGTGTGCAACCAAAAGAACGTCCCCATCCGCATCGGCATCAACGGCGGTTCTCTGGAAAAGGAGCTGCTGGCCAAGTACGGTTCTCCCACCCCCGAGGCTCTCTGCGAGTCTGCCTTGAAGGCGGCAAGAGAGTTTGAATCGGCGGACTTCCATAACCTGGTGCTTTCCGTGAAAAGCTCCTCCGTGCCGAATATGATCAAGGCAAACAGATTGCTGGCGGAGAGATGCGAGTATCCTTTGCACCTGGGTGTCACGGAAACGGGCACCAAGCGTGGGGGAAGCATCAAATCCGCCGTTGGCATCGGCGCTTTGCTGTGCGACGGCATCGGAGATACCATGCGCGTGTCCTTAACCGCGGATCCCGTGGAGGAGATCTACGCCGCCAAGGAGATCCTGCGTGCCTGCGGACTTCTGGGCGGGGTGAACCTGATCTCCTGTCCCACCTGCGGCAGAACGGAGGTAGACCTGATCCGCTACGCCGAGGAGCTGCAGGGGAAAATAGATACCTTGAACGTCCCTGCCGGGAAGAAGCTGAACGTGGCTCTCATGGGTTGCGTGGTCAACGGCCCCGGCGAAGCCAGAGAAGCCGACGTAGGCGTGGCAGGGGGCAAGGGCGAAGCGGTGCTCTTCCGCAAAGGGGAGATCGTGGGAAAAATCAAGGAAGAAGAAATAGTTCCCGTTCTGTGGGATGAGATCAACCGCCTTTTGAAGTAAGAAGAAACAGCCTATTGAAACGGCAACATATTTGAGAGAATTCGTTTTTTTGGTGGCTTTGCCGTCGAAAAAACACCGCTAAGACGAGCAAAGCGAGTCCGCGCGCCGAGGGGAGCCTGTCGAAATCAAAGATTTTGGCAGGCGGCGATAAGCGCGCGTACCCCGCCGCGCGGATATCGATTGAAAAGCGTTGCTTTTCAATCGCGTTCATCGCGTTCATCGCGTTAAGGAGTGTATCATGGACATCTTAGAACAATTCAAAAAGAAATTTGCCCGTGCGCTCCTGACCAAGGACGACGAGGATCTGGTCCGCCGCATGGAGACCTTCGGCGTGAAGGTGGACAAGGAGAACAAGCGGGTGGAGATCCACGCAAAATTTGCCAAGGTGGAAAACCCCAGACTGCTGTTCGCCCTGGAGGATCTCATCAAAGCCGCCTACGGCCTGAACGAGGTTCGTATCTTCCCCAAATATCCGCCCGAAGCCTTCAAGCCGGAATGTGTCAAGGGACTCATCGCTTTGCTGAAGCGTGTTACCGGCTCCGGGGTGAGCTACGGCTTTTTTGAGGATTGCGCCTTGCATTTCGACGCCCCCAGAGGCACGTTGGAGATCAGTCTGCGGCAGTACGTGTCTCCCGCCTTCGTCACCCACAGCGGTGCGGCGGCGTTCCTTTCCGAATGCATCCGTCACCAGTTCGGGCTGGATATCGCCGTGTATATCACCGGTGAGGAGGTAGATCCCTCCCGTTACGAGGCCGCCGGAGTGGCCGCCATGCGGAAGGCCGCCAAAGAGGAAGCTCTGGAGGAGGCCAACAGCATCCGTAACAGCGTTCTCAACGACCAAAAGAGCATGGCTCTGAACTTCTTCGGCCCCGATGCGGCGTTGCCTGAGCATACCGAGGACGGCAAGGTGATCCTTCGGGTCGGCAATATGACCTTCGACATCACCGAGCCCAAGCCCGTTTACGGCACCTTGAAGAACCGTTCTTCCCTGGTGCCCATCAAAATGCTGCGCAGAGATTCCTTCGTTTCCTTTGTGGGGAAGCTGTTCTCCTGGGAGGAGAAGGAAAACTACGATAAACCCAAGAACTCCTTTAAGATGTTCGTCACCGACGGAGAAGCCTCCGTGATGCTGCGGTTCCAGGCGGAAAAGGGAACCTCCTTCCCCAAGGCACCCGCCTACGTGCTGGTGGAGGGCAAGGCACAATACTCCGAGTTTGACGGGGAGCTGGTGGTCCGCGTGTCCGCTATGGCTACGGTGAAGGCCCTGTTCCGCAAGGAGACCAACCCCACCCCCCGAGTGGAGCTGCATTGCCATACCAATATGTCCGCCATGGACGCCATGTCCGATCCCGGCGCCATTATGAAGCGTGCCCAGGATTGGGGCTGTCCCGCCCTGGCCATCACCGACCACGGCAATTTGCAGGCTTTTCCGGAGATCATGAAGGCCACCAAGAAGTGCCCCGACGTGAAGCCTATCTACGGCATGGAGGGCTATTTGGTGGACGATACCGCCAGAGCGGTGTTTTTCTACTCCGACGAAAAAGACAACAAGAATTTTGAAAAAGACGAGTTCATCGTCTTCGATATCGAGACTACGGGTCTTTCCGTGCAGAACTGCGGCATCACCCAGATCGCCGCTCTGCTCTACAAGGGCGGGGAGATGCTGGACACCTTCGAGACCTTCGTCAACCCCGGCATGCCCATTCCGGAGAACATCACCAAGCTCACCGGCATCACCGACGACATGGTGAAGGACGCTCCCGACGTGGAGACCGCCGTGCGGGACTTCCTTGTCTTCGCAGGGGGGAGAATGCTGGTGGCCCATAACGCCTCCTTCGACGCCTCCTTCATCCGCAAGGCCTGCACCGATTACGGCATGGAGTTCGATTGCCCCTGCCTGGATACCGTGGCCCTGTCCCGTTTTATCAACAGCGACCTGAACCGCCACACCCTGGACACCCTGGCCAAGTATTTCAAGCTGGGTGACTTCGACCATCACCGTGCCAACGAGGATACGGAAATGCTTGCCCGCATCTTCGATTGCCTCATCGGGAAGCTTGCCGCCAACGGCATCTTCACCACGGGAGAGATGGTCACCGCCATGGCGGAAAATTCCGACCCCAAGCGGTTGAAAAATACGTATCACATCGTATTGCTGGCCAAGAACGAAACAGGACTTAAGAACCTGTATCAATTGGTATCCTTCTCCTACCTGAACTATTTCAACCGCCATCCCCGTATCCCCAAAACGGTGCTGAAGGAGCATCGAGAGGGTCTCATCTTAGGCTCCGCTTGTATTGCCGGCGAGTTCTACCAGGCGGTGGTGGACGGCAAGCCCTTCGGGGAGCTTTGCAAGATCGCCGAGATGTACGATTATCTGGAGATCCAGCCCTGGACCAACAACTGGTTCCTCTTTGAGGACGGCAAGCTGGGCACCGATCCCCAAAAGGCCTTGGAGCAGCTCCACGAATACGACAGAACCGTGATCCGCGTGGCGGACAAGCTGAACAAGCCCGTCTGTGCCACGGGAGACGTTCACTTCTTAGAGCCTGAGGACGAGCTTTACAGACAGATCCTGCAAAAGGGTCAGGGCTTCTCCGACGGCGGCAGAGAGACCAAGCTGTATTTCAAGACCACCGACGAAATGCTGGAGGCCTTCTCCTTCTTAGGGGAAGAAAAGGCAAGGGAAGTGGTCATCGACAATCCCCGCAAGATCGCCGAAAGCGTGGAGTTTTTGAAGCCCATTCCCGACGGGCAGTATACCCCCGAGATCCCCGGCGCAGACGAGGACCTGATCCGCACCTGCGAGGAGACGGCGAAGAAGCTTTACGGCGACCCCATTCCCGAGATCGTCAAAGCCAGAATGGACAGGGAACTGACCTCCATCATCAAAAACGGCTTCGCGGTGCTTTACATCATCGCCCGTAACCTGGTGCGTAACTCCGAGGAAAACGGCTACTACGTGGGCTCCCGAGGCTCCGTGGGCTCCTCCTTCGTGGCCTCCCTGGCCCACATTTCCGAGGTAAACCCCCTGCCCCCCCATTGGCGTTGCCCCGTTTGTAAGCACAGCGAGTTCATCACCGACGGCTCCTACGGCTCGGGCTTTGATATGCCCGACAAGAACTGCCCCAATTGCGGCACAAAAATGACGGTGGACGGCCACGACATCCCCTTTGAGACCTTCTTGGGCTTCCATGGGGAAAAGGCACCGGATATCGATCTGAACTTCTCGGGAGATGTCCAGTCCGCCGCCCATAAATACACCGAGGTGCTGTTCGGCAAGGAAAACATCTTCCGTGCAGGCACCGTGTCCGCGTTGCAGTCCAAGACCTGCTTCGGCTTCGTAAAGCATTATTTGGAGGAGGAGGGGAAGGACCTCACCCGTGCGGAGATCGAACGTCTCATCGACGGGTGCATCGGCGTCAAGCGTACCACGGGTCAGCATCCCGGCGGCATCGTGGTCATTCCCAAGCAATACCAGATCTACGACTTTACCCCCGTGCAGTACCCCGCGGAGAAGGAATCCTCCGGGGTCATCACCACCCACTTCGCCTTTGAATACCTCCACGATACCCTGTTGAAGCTGGATATTCTGGGCCACGATGTTCCCACCTTCTACCGTATCCTGGAAGAATATACCGGCCGCTCCGTGATGGCGCTCCCCATGAACGACGTCAACGTGTACGAGCTGTTCAAATCCACCAAGCCCCTGGGGATCACCCCCAAGGACATCGATTGCAACCTGGGCACCTTCGGCCTCCCGGAGTTCGGCACCAAATACGCCATCCAGATGATCGAGGATGCCAAGCCCCAGAACTTCTCCGACCTGTTGCAGATCTCCGGTCTTTCCCACGGTACGGGTATCTGGCTGGGGAACGGTAAGGATCTCATCGCCAACGGCACCTGCTCCATTCACGAGATCATCGGTACCCGAGACAGTATTATGATCTACCTGATGCAGAAGGGCCTGGATTCCTCCGTGGCCTTCACCGCTATGGAGCGTACCCGTAAGGGCAAGGGTCTGACGGAAGACCTCATCGCGGAAATGAAGAAGTGCGACGTCCCCGATTGGTACATCGAATCCTGTCAGAAGATCAAGTACATGTTCCCCAAGGCCCACGCCGCTGCCTACACCATCGCGGCCCTGCGATTGGGCTGGTTCAAGGTTTACGAGCCCGTGGCATTCTACGCCGCCTACTTCACCATCAAGGCAGACACCTTCGACGGCGCCTTGGTGATGCAGGGCCTGCGGGCCATCAAGGCAAAAATGCGGGAGCTGCAGAACGCCCAGAACCTCACCGCCAAGGACGAGGATATGCTGGTCATTCTCAACCTGGTGGTGGAGATGTACGCCCGCGGGGTAGAGTTCCTCCCCGTGAACATCTTCCGTTCCCACGCCTTTAAGTTCCTGCCGGAGGACGGCAAGGTCAGATTGCCCTTCACCTCCCTTTCCGGGCTGGGGCAGGGCGCGGCGGAGCGTATCCAGAACGCCGTTGCCACAGGCAGAGTCACCACCGTGGAGGAGCTTTCCCTGGAGCCCGGTGTGGGCAAGAGCGTGGTGGAAATGCTGCGGAACAACGGCTGTCTGGAAGGACTGCCGGAGTCTAATCAGTTTACGCTGTTTTAAGCGCTACGCTTGCACCCGAAAAAAGATTTTTTTCGGGTGATACGCCCTGCTTCTGCGCAGGGCGAGCCCCTGACGGGGTTTGCAACACGGTTGCAAATTTTTCTCCTGCGCTAACCGCTTGGAGAAAAACCTCTGTCGGTGTCTTTTTGCCCGAAATGAATTCGGGCAAGCGACGCAATTTTAATGTATCCCCTGCGGGGGGGAGCGTGGGAAGCGGTTCACTCTCGCCATCGCTTCGGCTACGCAGGATTGAACGCTTTTGCGCGCTCCCGCAGGGAGCTGACCTTCCCCCTTTTGGGGAAGGGGGACCAATACGAGACGGAAGGATTGACGTCTGTTCGTTTCGTTATTTCTCGTAGTGGTGGATGAGGTTCCTCTGAAAGGAGAATGTACCCCCTCCACACAATAAGAACTGTTATTAACTGCTTATGAAACTGTTTGATTATCACACACACAACGAAATATCCTTTGATTCCGAAGCGACCCTGCTGGGGCATTGCGAATGGGCTGTCAGGAAAGGCCTTGCCGAGCTGGCGCTGACCAACCATTACGAATTGGACATGGTGCTGTTGGGCACCGCGGAAGCTCCCGACCTGGAAAAAGAGGAGACCCTTCTTTTGGAGGCCAAGGAGGCCTTCGCCGGGAAGCTGGACGTCCTGCGGGGCATAGAGATCGGTCAGCCCGCCTACGACCCGGAGGCCGCCCGCAAGCTGGTTGCCAAACGTGACTACGACGTGGTTCTGGGCTCCCAGCACAACGGCAAGGGAAATATCGACTTCTACTTCATGGATTGCAAGTCCTTTTCCGACGATCACCTGCGGGATCTTTGGGACACCTACCTTGCCGACCTGATCACCATCGCAAAGAAGGCGGAGGTGGACGTGCTGACCCACATCCTGTACCCCGTGCGGTACGTGGAAAAGGAGCGGCAATATTGCTTCCCCGTGACCAAGGAGGCCTTTGAGCCGGTATTCAAGGCTTTGATCGAGAGGGAGATCGCTTTGGAGATCAACACCGCCGCCGTGCGGAGAGGGTCTCTTGCAGAGCCGGACCCCTGTATGGAATTGCTTACCTTCTACCGCTCTCTGGGCGGGGAATATCTCACCTTAGGCAGTGACGCACACGTCTCTCCCGACGTGGGTGCAAACTTCAAGGAAGCCGTCGCCCTTGCGGAGGGCGCGGGGTTCCGTTATCTCACCCGTTTCCGCAACAGACAAAAGATCATGGAGGCTATATGATGAACCTGAAAAACACCATCCTTTCCTACCTGGAAAAGGATTCCCATTTGGATGCCAAGACTCTGGCCGTGATGCTGGGCATGACGGAGGAGGAAGTAGCAAAGGAGATCGCCGCGCTGGAAGCGGATGGCACCATCCTTTCCTACAAGACCGTGGTGAACTGGGAGAAGACCGACCGCCGAATGGTGCGGGCGCTCATCGAGCTGAAGACCATCCCCCAGAGAGACAAGGGCTTTGACACCGTGGCTGAGCGGATCTCCACCTATCCCCAGGTGAAGAGCGTGTTCCTCATGTCCGGCGGCTTTGACCTGGCTTTATTCGTGGAGGGGGAGACCATGCGTGACGTGGCGCTGTTTGTAGCGGAAAAGCTGGCTACTATGGAGGGTGTCACCGCCACCGCCACCCATTTCGTTTTGCAGACCTATAAGGACAACGACGTGGTATACGAGCAGGATACCACCGATAAGAGAGGCAATGGCTGGTAATGTTTGATCCTACGACACGTTTGAACCATACCGTCACGGAGATCAAGCCCTCGGGGATCCGCAAGTTCTTCGACCTTCTGGACGAGATGAAGGACGTGGTGGCCCTCACCGTGGGTCAGCCCGACTTCGTCACCCCCTGGCATATCCGTGATGCAGGCATCCGCTCCCTGGAGGAGGGGCGTACTTACTATACCTCCAACAACGGACTTCTGGAGTTCCGTAAAGAAATTGCAAACTATCAGTCCCGTCGTTTCGGTTTGGAATACGATCCCGCTTCCGAGATCATCGTCACCGTGGGGGGCAGCGAGGCCATCGATCTTTCCCTCCGCGCCACCGTGAATCCGGGGGACGAGGTCATCGTTCCCGAGCCCTGCTTCGTTTGCTACGCACCCTTGGTGTCCATGGCAGGGGGGATTCCCGTGGCTTTGCCCCTCAAGTGGGAAAACAACTTCAAGCTCACCCCCGCAGAGCTGCGGAGTGCTTTGACGGAAAAGACCAAGGCCATCATCCTGGCCTTCCCCAACAACCCCACGGGGGCCTGCCTCACCAAGGCAGAGCTGGAAGGGCTTGCAGAGGTGATCCGTGAAAGCGAAGCTCTGGTGATCTCCGACGAGATCTACGGGGAGCTGACCTACGATTATACGCATACCTCCATCGCATCTATTGACGGAATGCGGGAACGCACCGTGGTAGTAGGCGGCTTTTCCAAGGCATACGCCATGACGGGCTGGAGATTGGGCTACACCCTGGCCCCCGCTTACATCACCAAGCAGATGGCCAAGATCCACCAGTACGGCATCATGTGCGCCCCCACCACCAGCCAGTACGCCGCCATCGAGGCGCTGAAGAACGGGGATGGGGACATCGAAATGATGAAGGCGGAATACCACGCCAGAAGAAACCTTATCGTCTCCCGTCTGCGGGAGCTGGGCATCGATTGCTTCATGCCCGAGGGTGCCTTCTACGTGTTCCCCTATATCGGTAAGTTCGGCCTTTCCTCCGACGAGTTCTGTGAGCGCTTGCTGTACGAAAAGCACGTTGCCATTGTCCCCGGCACCGCCTTCGGCGAGAGCGGAGAGGGCTTTGCAAGACTTTCCTACGCCTATTCCGTCCGCCACATTGAGCAGGCCATGGAGCGGCTGGGCGAGTTCGTCAAGACCTTATGAAGTGCAAGGCCTTTGCAAAGATCAACCTGACCCTTGCCATCACGGGGATCCGCGAGGACGGCTACCACACCCTCCATACCGTGATGCAGCAGGTTTCTCTGCACGATGATCTGACGGTGGAGAAGGCAGACACCATCACCTTCACCTGTACTGACGAGACCTTGGCAGGGGAGAAGAACCTCTGCGTCAAGGGGGCAAAAGCCTTTTTTGCCCGCACGGGGATCTCGGGCGGTGCCAACATCCACTTGGAAAAATCCCTCCCCATGGGGGCGGGTATGGGGGGCGGCAGTGCAGACTGCGCCGCCGTGCTTTGTGCCTTGAATAAGCTGTACGGCGATCCCCTTTCCGAGCCGGAGCTTCTCCCCCTGGGCGCCACCTTGGGGGCGGACGTTCCCTTTTGCATCAAGGGCGGGAAATGCCTTTGCACGGGCATCGGGGAGGTTCTGACGCCTCTGGATGGGGGAGACACCCTGTATCTGGTGGTCGCCAAGGGGAAGGAAGGCCTTTCCACTCCCGAGATGTACCGCCGTGCCGATGCCGCAAGGGAATCCCGGAGCAACCCCGCCAGGGAAGGCTTCTACAACGATTTTGAGCCTGTGGCGGAGGCGGTTCTGCCGGAGATCTCCCATCTCAAAAACCGCTTGACGGAGCTGGGGGCCACCTTTGCCATGATGACGGGGAGCGGAAGCGCCGTCTTCGGTATTTTTGAAACCGAAGAAGCCACCTTCCCCGCCGCGGAAGCCCTGCAAAACGAGGGCTTCTACGCCAACCCCTGCCATACTCTGTAATTTTTGCATATTTTTTCCAAATCCTGTCCAAACTCCCTACATCAACAAAAAGGAGCTTGTGACATGAAATCTTTTTCCCTTATTCACCGTATACTTATCTCCCTTTGCGCCTCCGCCGTTTTGCTGTTTTGCCTGGATCTTGCCATCCCCGCAGGGGAGGGGGAGATCTATAAGACCCTTATCCGCCTCCACGTGCTGGCAGAGTCCGACGGGGAGGAGGACCAGGCGGTGAAGCTGTTGGTGCGGGACGCCATCGTGAAAGAATGCGGAGATCTTTTTGCGGAGACCTCCACCACCGAGGAAGCCCTTGCGGGGATAGAAGCCGCCGCCTCCCGCATGGAGGCCGTGGCCAACCGCGTGCTGGAGGAGCAGGGCGTTCCCTACACCGCCAAAGCCGTCTTCGGCAGGGAGCATTACCCCGCTTGTGAATACGACGGCGTCACCTTCCCTGCAGGGGAATACTATTCCCTACGGATCCTTCTGGGAGAAGGGGAAGGGAAGAACTGGTGGTGCTGTTTGTTTCCTCCCCTTTGTATGAACGCCGCAGACGCGGAGGACAGCCTGGAGTCCGTGGGCATGGACCCCGCCTCCGGAAAGGTGTTCACCAAGAAGAAATACACCGTCAGATTTAAGCTTTTGGAGTGGTTCTCATGCTTTTTCGAGTGATCGGCCCCGCAGGAAGCGGGAAGACCAGCCGTCTTTACAACCAATTGGAGCAAGCCTTCCTTTCCGGGGAGGAGTGCGTCTGGATCTGCCCGGAACAGCAGACCTTGCAGTACGAGCGGGAGATCCTTGCCCGTCTGGGGGACGGCTGTAACCTCTCCGTGGAGATCTTGAATTTTGAACGTTTGCCCGAACGGATCGCCCGTGAATACGGAGATCTTTCGGTGCTGTATCCCGACAAGGGCGCACTCTGCGCCCTTTTGTCTGTTTTGACCTTTGAAAACCGCAAAAGTCTGGTGGAGTATTCCCGCAGTGCGGAGGATCCCGACTTCACAAGCGGACTCTTGGGCTTGTTCGGCAAGCTCCGTTCCGAACGGATCACCCCCGAAAAATTGGTTCTTGAGATCGAAAAAGGGAGCTTTTCAGGGAAACGGCTGGAAAACAAGGTGAAGGATATCGCCTTGCTTTACCGCGCCTACGACGAATATTTTGACGACACCCGCCGCGATATGCGGGATGCCCTCACGGTGCTGGCGGATTCCCTTTCAGAAAAGCCTTTCTTCCGAGGGAAGACGGTGTTCGTGGACGGCTACTACACCTTCACGGGGCAGGAATACGTGTTGCTTTCCGAGATCTTAAAGCAGGCTGGCGCGGTGTATTGCAGCTTTACCTACGACGGCCGCGAGGTCTTCAGAGGCAACGCTGACTGCGCGGGGAAGCTGGCGCGGTACGCCCGTGAGGTGGTAGACATCCCCGTGGGGGAATACAAGCGGAGCAGCTCCCGTGAGCTTCGCTTCCTGGAGCAATACTTATGGTCTACCGAGACCCCGATCTACAACGGCACCCACGGAGACGTGGAGATCCTGACGGCGGAGCACGCCTTCGGAGAAGCGGAGGCGGTGGCCTCCAAGATCCTGTCCTTGGTGCGGAGCGGGATGCGTTACCGTGAGATCACCGTTCTTGCCCGCGGGGTGGAAAGCTACCGCGGCATTCTGGACACGGTGCTTGCGGGGAACGGCATTCCCTACTTCTTTTCGGAAAAGGCGGAGCTTTCCTCCCGTCCCCTGGCGGCCTTTTTGCTGGCCGCTTTGGAGCTGGTGGTGACGGACTTCTCCCTGTCTTCCGTGCGGAAGTATCTGAAAAACAGTTATTGCCTCCTTTCTCCGGAGGAAAGCGACTTGCTTTTACGTTACGGGGAAAGCTGGACCATGCGGGGGAAGGATTGGTACGGCGATGCCTCCTGGAACCGCAACCCCGACGGCTATTCCGACCGTCCCATGGACGAGGAGCAGACTGCCAACCTTGCCGCGGTGAACGCCGCCAGAGAGAAGGTTCTGCCCTGCTTTTTGGCACTGCGGCGGGATCTGAAGGGAAAGAACTTGACGGGGAAGGACTTCCTGACAGGACTTTACAACCATCTTTCCGCCGTGGGGGCGGAGGAGACCTTCGCCTTGAAGGTGGAGGAAACCGCCCTGCGGGGCGATCCCCAGGAGGCGGAACGGGAAGCCGGCCTTTGGAATCTGCTCATGGACGTCTTCGACCGTCTGAACGACCTGTGCGGGGAAAAGCCCATGACTCCCGGGCGGATGCTTTCCCTGCTAAAGCTTACCTTTACACAATATACCCTGGGCGCCCTGCCCGTGATGGAGGACGCCGTCACCGTGGGTGATGCTGCCTTGCTCCGCCCGGAAAACGCAAGGGCCGTGATCATCATGGGCTGTAACGACGGGGTGTTCCCCGCCACCATCGGCAAAGACCCCCTCTTCGACGACGAGGAGGCAGGGATCCTGGAGACGGCGGAGATCCCCGTGGTGGAGGGCAAGACCTCCCGCATGAACGCAGAGCGTTTCTATTTTTACAGCGCCGTCTGTTCTCCCTCGGAGAAGCTGATCTTTACCTATCCCCTGGGCACCTGGAGCGGGGAGGAATTGCGCCCCTCCGCCGCCTTGGAGCGGGTGAAGATGCTGTTGCCCCATGTAAAGCCCTTGCTGTATACGGGCAAGGGAGCGCAGGGCTTGTTCTCTCCCCAAAACGCCGCCTCCATGTTCTTCACCCTCCCCGAGGGAGGTCAGCGAGAAGAGCTGCGCCATCTTTTGGCAGAGCAGGGGATCACCCTCCCCGAGGCCCGTATGCCCATGACAATGCGGGAGGCGAAGATTTCCTACCGGGGGAATTCCCTGCGCCTTTCCCCCAGCAAGATCGAGCTGTACCGCGGCTGTCCCTTCTCCTATTTCGGCAACGCGGTGATGAAGCTGAAGGAAAAGAAGACCAACCGCTTTGCAGGACGGGAAAGCGGAAGCTTTTTGCACGCCGTTTTAGAGCGTTTTTTGTGTGCCCATACGGCGGAAGGGAAGTTCATCCCCCCCGAAAGTGAGGAAGCTTTGCGGAAGGAAGCCGACGGCTACGTGGAGGATTACCTCACCAAAGTGACGGGAGGCACGGACGACAAGAGCAAGCGCTTCTTGCACACCTGTGAGAACTTAAAAAAGACTTTGTATCTCCTGCTTTCCAACCTATCGGGAGAGCTTTCTCAGTCAGACTTTATTCCCGCAGGGTTTGAAGTCTCCATGGGGATGCAGGACAGCAAGCTCCCCGCCGTGGAATACCTTACCCCCGAGGGGAAGCGTGTGTACCTCATCGGCTCCATTGACCGCGTGGATACCTACGAAAAGGACGGGGTGACCTACGTCCGCGTGGTGGACTACAAGAGCTACGCCAAGGAGCTCCACATGGAAAGCGTGGAGGACTACGGCCTGGATCAGCAGATGCTGCTCTACCTCTTTGCCTATTGCCGTCTGAATGCCAAGGACGGCGAGATCTTCATGCCCGCGGGGGTGCTGTATAACCCCGTTCGTCTCACCTTTGCCCAGGAAACGGGGGGCGAAACGGAGGAGGAATTGCAGTCCGACCGAGAGAAAAAGCTTTGCCGCACGGGCATCCTGCTGGACGACCCGGAGATCATCCATGCCATGGATCGATCCGGGAGCGGAAAATACCTCCCGGTGAAGTTCGACAAGGAGGGTGCCTTGAAAAAGAGCAAGAACCTCCTGCCCGCCGAGGAATTTGAACGTCTGAACCGCCTGGTGGAGACCCAGCTCATCCGCCTGGGCGAGGATATTTTTGCAGGGGAGATGGATATCCGCCCTCTGAAGCTGGGGAACTATCACGACGCCTGCCAGTATTGCAAACTGCAATCCGCTTGCCGCTATAATGGGGAAGGAGGGACGGAATATGAGTCCTAAATGGACGGCCTCACAGCAAAAGGCCCTGGATACCCGAGGCACCAATCTGCTGGTCTCCGCAGGTGCGGGGAGCGGCAAGACCACCGTCCTCACCCATCGTATCTTACAGCGGATCAAAAACGGGGATTCCGTCACGGATTTCTTGGTGGTGACCTTCACCAAGGCCTCTGCGGGGGATCTGAAGCGGAAGCTTTATGAGGAGATCACCAAGCTTTCCCTTGCCGAGCCGGATAACAAGCACTACCGCACCCAGACCTACGAGCTTTCCGGCGCCCACATCTCCACCATCCATTCCTATTGCCTGGAGATCGTGCGGGCCAACTTCCAGACCCTGGGCCTTTCCCCCAAGCTCCGCATGGCGGACGACAGAGAGACGGGGATGATCGCCACCGAGGTGATGGAGCTGGTGACGGATGCCTTCTACGAATCCGGGTCTCCCGCCTTCCATCTTCTGGCGGACACCTTCTCCGGCACCAAGGACGACGCCCCCCTCACCGAGACCATGCTGAAGCTGTACGGCGACCTGCGGGCCTACACCGATTATTTCGGCTGGCTCAGGGAAAAGCAAAAGGACATGACCGACTCCGCTACCCTTTTGAAAAACGGGGCTGACCTGTTCGAGACCCCCTGGGGACAAGAGATCCGCGCCCGTCTGCGAGAGTGGTTTTCGGAGATACGGGATGCGGCCTTGGAGCTACACGAATACGCCCTGGCCCACACGGAGGATCCCAATCCTCTTTTGACGGCACAGCTTTGGGAGACCCATACCCAAGCCCTGTACGATGCCGCGGGGGAAAGCTACGGCGCCTTCCTTGCCGCCGCAAGGATGCTGGGAGAGACCGCCTTCCCGCGGATGACCTTCACCAAGAAAACGGATCCTATCGCCAAGGACTATATCGCCGCAGAGCGTACCAGGATCAAAAAGGAAACGGAACGGATCCTTTCCGTCTTTGCCGTATACAAGGAAGCGGAGCTTGCCCGCCAGTACCAAAAAATGGGGGAGATCCTTGCCGCCGTGGAACTGTTCCTCACCCGCTTCGAGGAGCTTTACGACACCGCCAAGCGGGAAAAAGGGATCCTGGATTTCTCCGACGCGGAGCATTTTCTTTTGGAGCTTCTGGAGCAGGACGGCAAGCCCACCCCCCTCTGCCTGGATATGCAAAGCCGTATCAAGGAGATCTACATCGACGAATACCAGGACGTTTCCCCCCTCCAGGACAGACTGTTCACCCTGCTTTCCAAGGGGAACAACCGCTTTATGGTAGGGGACGTGAAGCAGTCCATCTATCGCTTCCGCAACGCCTACCCGGACATCTTCCTGGGCTATAAGGACGCCTACGGGGATGAAAAGGGCGAGAAGGAAGCAGGCACCCGTATTTTTCTGCGGGAGAACTTCCGAAGCGGACAGGGCGTCATCGACTTCACCAATCTGCTGTTCGCTCAGATCACCGCCGACACCCCCTACCAAAAGGAATACAAGGGGGAGGAGCTGATCTTCCAAAAACCCACCAACGCCCCCAAAAAGCCTGTCACCGTGGCGGTAGCCGTCAGCGAGGAGCGTGCCAAGGGGAAGGCGGTGGAGCAGGAGGCGGCCTACGTGGCGGAGGAGATCCTGCGCCTTGTGGAAAACGGCACCCGTGAGACGGCGGAGGGGGAAGCACCCCTGCGCTATCGGGATATCGCCATCCTGTTCCGCACTCTGAAGGATAAGACTGCCCCTTACGAAAAGGCCTTGAAGGAGCGGGGGATTCCCTACACTATCACAACACCCCAGAGGTTCTTCGACAGAGGGGAGATCCGCCTGCTGGTGGCCCTGCTGAAGGCTCTGGACGACCCCACCGACGATATCTCTCTGTTCGCTTCCCTGCGGAGTCCCGTGCTGGGCTTTACCGACGGGGAGCTGTACGCCATCCGCTTGGAAAGCACCCGGGGGAGTCTGTTCTCCGCCCTGCAAAAGGCGGGGGAGCAGGCAAGCCCTCTGGGTGAAAAATGCAAAAACGCCCTTGCCTTCCTTGCCCACGGGCGGGAGACGGCGGAGGGAAAGGCCTGCCACAGCTTTTTATGGGAGCTTTACACCGAAAGCGGGCTGTTGCACACCTGTACCCGCTCGGAAAAAAGCGGGTTGCTCATGTTGTACGAATACGCAAGAGACTTCGAAAACACGGGGTACAAGGGACTTTCCGGCTTCATCTCCTACCTCCGCGCAGCAGAGGAAAAGGGCGTGGAGCTTCCCGCCTCCCTTGAAACCGGAGACAAGGACTGCGTCACCCTCACCACCATCCACAAATCCAAGGGCTTGGAATACCCTGTGGTGTTCTTAAGCGGTGCGGGGCAATTGCTGTTCCCTCCCATTCCAAAGTCCTACATTCTGTTGCGGGAAAAGGGATTGTTCTTCAAGCTGAGAGATTACGACCGACTCACCGTCACCAACCCTCTGCCCAACCTGTACGCAGGGCTTCTGGAGCGGGATGCGGAATTGGGGGAGGAGCTTCGCAAGCTGTACGTGGCCTGCACCCGTGCCAAGGAAAAGCTGTATATCACCGGTGCGGTTTCCCTTTCCTCCTACGAGAAGGAGGGCTTCCACCGCTTAGCTCCCACCTGCATGATGGATCTGGTACTGTACGCCGTGAAGACGGCAGGAACCGGGGATTGCTTTGAGCTGATGGAGATCTCTCCCGAGGAATCCTCCTTCCACACCGCCCGGGTCAAAAAAGCCGAGGCAGAGGAGGAGATCTTCCTCACCGAGGAAGTCAAGGCGGCCATCCGCTTCCGCTATCCCCATAGAAAGCAGGAGCTTCCTGCCAAGGTTTCCGTGTCCTACCTGAAGGAGACCGTCACGGGAACGGAACGGGAATACACCGCCGCAAGGCTTACGCGCCCCCCAAAATTCCTAAGCCTTGGGAACAACACCGATTTTGCCAAGCAAGGCACGGCCAACCATACCTTCCTGCAGTTTTGCGATTTCCAACGCCTGGAGCGGGAAGGACTTGAAAAGGAAAAGGAACGTCTGCTGAGCACCCGCATGATGGACGGAGAACAGATCTCCCTGCTGGACGACGTGGGACTTTCCCTATTCTTCAAAAGTGACCTTTACCGCCGTATGCGGGCGGGACGGGAGCTGAAGCGGGAGATGCGCTTCTCCGTGCAGATGGAGGCCTCCGCTCTGCAGGAGGGCGGGGAAGGCACTTTGCTGTTGCAGGGTGTGATCGACTGCTTCTTCACCGATGAAAACGGAGATCTGGTGATCGTGGACTACAAGACCGACCGTGTCCGCGACCCCAAAGAATTGCTGGAACGGCATAGCAAGCAGCTGGAGCTTTACGCCATAGCCGTGGAAAAAATCACGGGAAAACCCGTGGCGAAAACCTGTATCTGGTCCTTTTTCATGAACAAAGAGGTGGTTTTCGATAGGAAATGCACAAAAACCCATTGACAAATGAACAAAATATGTGTATACTGTGAACAGCAAATAAAAATATGCAAAGGAGTTTTTGTTATGAAGAAACTTATTTCCCTGATGTTGGTTCTGGTTATGTGCACCCTGGCACTCACCTCCTGCGGCGGCGCAAACGGCTCTCCCGAGGCAGTCGTTGAAGCAATGATGAAGGTCATGACTGATTTCGACGTTAGCGGTGTGAAGGATCTGCTCCCCGACGAAGCTTGGGAAAAGATGTACAAGGAACTGGACGTTGACGAAGACGAATTCTGGGAAGACATGGAAGAGACCTTCGAGGAAGCAAAGGAAGAGATTGAAGATGCCGACGGCTACAAGGTCGAGTATAAGATCGGCGACGTAGAGGAGCTGGATGACGACGAGGTTGAGGAGCTCAACGAAGAGCTGGAGGACCTGCTGGATGACGACATCGACGCAGCAGCCATCGTTACCGTTGAAACCACCATCACCATCGAGTTCGAGGGCGAAGAGATGGAAATGGACGAGGACGTAGAGTACACCGTCATTAAGTACGACGGCAAGTGGTACATTCATCCCGAAGACATGGATCTGTTCTGATCCGATTCACAGCCATCAAAAAGGACTGCATTCCGCAGTCCTTTTTTCTGTTGACAAACCGGGCCTTTTCGTGTATACTGAAGACAGACGAAAAAGATTTGGGAGGTTTTGTATGAAAAGAATGAGAATTTTGGCTTTTCTGTTGTTGGCGGTTCTGAGCATGGGGGTGCTTACCGCTTGCGGCGGCGGATATCCCTCCTCTGAGGCCGTCGCGGAAGCAATGCTGGGGGCATATCAAAGCTACGACGCAAAAACGTTGCTGGCGCTTCTTCCCGCGGAATATTTGGAGACCTATTACGAGGAAGAGGTTACGGACGAGGAGGAATACTTAGAGGATCTGCAAGACGTTCTGGACGATTTTGCCCAGCTGATGGAAGAGCTGGAAGGCTCCTGTTCCTTCGAGGTAACGGGCAAGGAAGCCCTGGAGAAAAAAGAACTGAGGGCATTGAACAAAGCCTTGGGAGATTATCTTGAGAAGGACGTAGAGGAGGCAGAAGCCGTTACCTTTGAAGTGACCTTCTCCTATACTTACGATCAGGAAGCCGATGAATCCGTCACCACGGGAACGCTGATCGCCTTTGCATACCGGGGGAATTGGTACCTTGATCCCAACAGCATTCCCCGCACACCCAACTTTTTCCTTGGGGTCAACTATACCCCGGAAAGCGCATTGGCGGCAATGTTCGATGTAATGAACGACTTGGATATCAGGGGTTTCAGAGAGCTGCTTTCCGAGGATATGTGGGAGAAGATCTACCGGCAAGAAGGAGTTACCGAGGAAAAGTTCTGGAAAGAATTGGAAGATGCCTTCGATGAAATGAAGGATGAAATAGATACTTGGGATCTCTACAAGGTCGTGTGCGAGATCAAGGATATCGACAAGCAGGACGACCTCGGAAAACTCCAAGGAGAGCTGAAGGACCTGCTGAAGGACGACATCGAGGCGGCCGTGGTCGTTGAGGTTGAAATGACCCTCACCATTGAGTACGACGGCGAAGATGTGGAGATGGATGATGAAAGGGAGTACACCGTCTTCAAGTACGACGGCAAGTGGTATATTCATCCCGACGATCTGGATATGTTCTGATCCGATTCACAGCCATCAAAAAGGACTGCATTCCGCAGTCCTTTTTTATCTTGACTTTTCATACCCCGCGGGGTATAATGAAAGGGTAAAAACCAAGGAAAGCGAAGGCTTTTTTATGAAACGTAATACCAAGAAAAAGAAGACCGATTTTCGGGTGCTGTTGCCCGTTTGCATCGTTTTGCCCCTGTTGGCCATCCTGGCGGGAGGGCTGATCTTCTCCCTGTTTTCGGGAGGTCCCGAGCCTGTGGGAGAAGCCTATCTGCAGGCCATGACCGTAAAGGACGGGGAAGCCGTTCTGGAAATGTACCACGGCGGGATGCTGATGCACCTCCAGAAGATCTCCGGGGAGAAGGCCTCCGCCATCTCCACCCGCTTCCAAACCCGTCTGGATGCCTGGTACGATAGCGCCTTCGGAGAATGCGGGGAGAACGTGACCTTCGCCTACTCCCTTTCCGAAAAGGAAGCTGTTGACGAGGCCACATTGGCAGATTTAAAGGAAATCTTGGGAGATGGGGTTACCGACGCCGTGGTCTTCAAGGGTGAGATCACCGCCACAGGCTCCAAGGGGAGCAAGACCGTCACCCATTGGGTCCAGCTGGTGGAGGTGGACGGCAAATGGTTCCTCTACAACCTGCAGATGCTGTTATGACGGAAAAGCTGAACGCTCTGCTTGACAAGGGCTTACAGGACGGCGTCTTCCCCGGCTACCACGCCGCGGTGGGGGAAGGAGATACCTTGCTGTATACCTCCTTCGGGGGCAATTTGGCGTTGTATCCCGAAAGGGTTCCCATGACGGAAAACGCCTTGTTCGACATGGCCTCTCTTTCCAAGCTCATGGGCACCACCATGGCCTTCCTGCGGCTTTACGAGCAGGGGAAGGTCTCGCCCGAGCAGACCCTTGCGGAGTTCTTCCCGGAATGCCACGGCAAAGAGGAGATCACGCTGCACCAACTGCTCACCCACACCTCGGGGATCAAGGCACACTTTCCTCTGTGGCTGAGAGGGATCACCCCCGATATGGCGGCGGAAACCATTCTGAAAGAGCCCTTAGGCCTCCCCACGGGGCAGGACGTGGTGTATAGCTGTATGGGCTTTATCCTGTTGGGGAAGATCTTAGAGCAGATCGAGGGGCAACCTCTGGACGCCATCGTCCGCCGCGAGGTGTTTCTCCCCCTGGGGATGGAGACGGCTTGCTACAACCCGCCTGCGGATGCCCTCTGCGTGGCCACGGAAGGGGAGATACGGGGCACCGTCCACGACGAAAACGCCGCCTTTTTGGGCGGGGTCTCGGGGAACGCAGGGGTGTTCGCCTCCATGGCAGATTGTATCAAATTTGCCACCATGCTTGCCCGCGGTGGGGAGGGGTATCTGCAACCCGAGACGTTTGCAAAAGCCATCCGCAACGATACCCCCGGCATGGAGGAAAACCGCGGCTTAGGCTTCCAGCTTTGCTCCTTCGGCATGGGGCACACGGGCTTTACGGGGACTTCTCTGTACGTCAACGATAAGGGGAGATACGCCATCCTTCTCACCAACCGTGTCCACCCCACCAGAGAGAATCACCGTCTCCCCGCCTTCCGCAGGGAGTTCCATAAGGAGACGTTATGAAAAAACAAACCGTGAGAAACGGCATCGACCGCACAGAGCTGTTGACCCCCTTGCTCCGCGGGTGGAGGGTGGGATTGATCACCAACCCCACGGGGATGAACAAGGACTTTGTTTCCACCATCGACATCCTGCACGAAATGGGGGTGCTGGCCTGCCTGTTTTCCCCCGAGCACGGGGTGCGGGGAGAGCATCAGGCGGGGGCGAAGGTGTCCTTCTACACCGACGAAAAAACGGGTGTCCCCGTTCACAGCACCTACGGCGGGAATCCCCATATCCCCCGTGAGATCATGGAGCCCCTGGACGCTTTGGTCTACGACATCCAGGACGTGGGTGCGCGGTATTACACCTATGTGTATACCCTGTCCTACGCCATGGAGGATTGCGCCGCGGCAGGAAAGCCCTTGGTGATCCTTGACCGTATCAATCCCGTGGGCGGAAAGATGGAAGGCACCGTTCTGGAACGCCCCTTCTCCTCCTTCGTGGGGAGATACCCCATCCCCTCCCGCTACGGGCTGACGGTAGGGGAGTTTGCAAGGTATATCAACCATACCGAGCATATCGGCTGTGATCTGAAAATCGTTCCCGTAGAGGGCTGGACGAGGGACACCTTCTACGACGAAACGGATCTTCCCTGGGTAGCGCCTTCCCCCAACGTTCCCACGGTGGAATCCGCCTTCGCCTACCTGTGTACCTGCCTGTTTGAGGGAACCAACCTTTCCGAGGGCAGAGGCACCACCCACCCCTTTGAGTGGATCGGGGCGCCTTGGCTGGATGCTTCCGCTTTGGTGGAATCCTTCAACAAGCTGAACCTCCCCGGGGTCAAGCTGCGGGAATGTCACTTCACCCCCGCCTTCTCCAAGCATAAGGACACCCTGTGCCACGGGGTGCAGGTGCATATCACAGACCGCAGAGCATTTTGCCCCTTCGAGACGGGGCTTCGCTTACTGCTTGCCATCAAGAACGCCCACGAGGAATTTGCCTTCCTGCCCCCATGGAAGGAGGGCGCCCCCGCTTTCATCGACTTGCTGTTGGGCACCGACGTCTTGCGGAAGGAAGACTTTGACCTGGAAGCGTTTTTGACGGCGCAGGAAAACAAGATCAAAGCCTTTGAAAAAGGGGTAAAACCCTATCTTTTATACCCGTAAAGAATATTGACAACCGGGGAAAACCGTGCTATACTGAGAAAAACCGATTGCAAAGGAGATATGTATATGAGCAAGATCCGCGTTACCATCTGGAACGAATTCCGCCACGAAAAGACCAACGACGTGGTACGCGCCCTGTATCCCCAGGGTCTCCACGCCGAGATCGGCAGAGCTCTTCTGGAATGTGATGATATTGAAGTGACCCTCGCCGCTCTGGACGATCCCGATCAGGGCCTTCCGGACGACGTTCTGGAAAATACCGACGTCCTCTTCTGGTGGGGACACATGGCCCACGGTGAAGTGTCCGACGAGCTGGTGGAAAAGATTCGTCAGCGTGTTTACAACGGTATGGGCTTGGTTGTCCTCCACTCCGGCCACTATTCCAAGGTGTTCCGCAGCGTGGTAGGTACCACGGGCAACCTGCTGTGGGGAGATAACCTCCACGAGATCATGTGGAACATCAATCCCTCCCACCCCATCGCCGCAGGCATTCCCTCCCACTTCCACATCGACTGTGAGGAGGTCTACGCAGAGCCCTTCCAGATCCCCGATCCCGATGAGATCGTGTTCATGTCCTGGTACGAGACCGGCTACGTGTTCCGCTCCGGCTGTGTGTGGAAGCGTGGCGCAGGTAAGGTGTTCTACTTCCAGCCCGGCCACGAGACCGTACCCACCTACCACAACCCCTACGTCCGTCGTATCCTGCAGAACGCGGCTCACTACTGTAAGCCCGCCGAAACCGGCTATAAGTGGCTCTACGCAGGGAACTCCCCCTACATCAAGAGCTATATGGCCCCCGAAGGCGAGATCGAAGAACTGCAGAAGTAAAAATGATCCCCTTTGCACCACCGTGCAAAGGGGATTCTTTTCAAACTGCGGGGTTCTTAGGGGGATCATCCCCCTAAGCCGGGGATAAGCCGTCTTTGACGGCAAGGGGCGGGGCCCCTTGTGTGTTTCCTTCAAAAACTAAACAATGCGCTTACCTGAACAGACTGATCCTTGGTGCCGTCGGAGGCCGCCCAGGAGCTGTCCGCACCGTCGATGTACTGGATCTTCACACCGATCACCGCGCCGCAGCCCGCCTCGGGAGCTTCAACGTTCAAGGAAGTCCAGGGCATTTTGATCACCAACACCCCGTCCTTTTCTTCAAAGGTGAACCCGGAGAAGGTGGTCAATGCACCTGCCTCACCGCCGGGCACCCAGGTGTCCGCCTTGGTCCTGTGGAGATAGTACCGAATGCCGGTGTCCAGCTCCAACACGCCGTTGGCCGTGGAGCCATCCGCCGTCATCCAGATCTGTACCAGGTCGTCCTTGCCTTCCCACCAAACGCCCTTGCCAAAGCTCTGGGTGGTGTCTCCCGTCTTTAACAGTACGTAGAAGGCATCGCTATCCCAATACAGCGCATACTGAGGCTTCACACCGCTGTTGTTCCCCAGCTTGAATTCCTGCCAAGCGGTCACCTCTGCGGGATTCGGCGTGCCGTTTTGCAAAACGCCCTCGTTGTACTTCTTTTCGGAGATCACGGGCTTGTTCACGGGGAGTCTGCCGGAGGTGTCCACCTCCTTACCGTCGTCGGTAATGACTGCGGGCTGTTCTGCTTCTGCACCAATGCCGTCAAGCTCTTTTATGGTGCCGTAATACTTCACGTAATCCCGCATGATGGCAACCTTGTAGCAGTTCTTAAAGTCGTTGTAAGCACCCATGGAATAGGTAGAGAAGTAATGGGGGATATCGAACACGATCACGGTGCCGGAGGTCTTCATCTCGATCTGCAGAGACTTCACCACCTCGTCAGCCCGCTTGGAGGAGCTGATGATCTCAAATACCTCCGCGTCGTGCCAGAACTCCGCTCCCGCACGGCGTACCGCCTTGGCCCATTCCTCCACGTAGGATTCAAAAGAAGCGTAAGCCGCATCGGTAACGTAAAGAGTCTGCTCTCTGCCAAGGCAGTCCTGGGCGGCAACGATGTCCACCACAGGCTTGTCACCCTCGTTTTCGGGGGCAAGCATTTTGTAAAGATTGTCCGCACCCTGGGCAGGCTTGCCGCTTCTCCAGATGGCGGGAGCGATCATGATCTTGGCCTCGGGAGCGATCTCACGGATGTAATCCGACTGATTCTTGTACACGTACCGTGCCGCATCCACGCCGCCCTTCAGGTTCAGCCAAGCGTCGCAGGTCTCGTCGGAAAGGTAATAGCCCGCAAAAGCGGGGTGATCGCCGTACAGATCGTTGATATCCTTGATGATGGCAAAGGCGGCGTCCACCATGCCTTCGTAGGATTCCATATTGGCAATGGGGTTGGTGAAATCCGCATCGTGCATGGTGCCCAGATATACCTGCATCCCCAGCTTTTCTGCGGCATCCAGAACCGCACCGCAAAGATCCTCACAGCCGTAGGTAGCGGTGTAGCGGAAGCCCTTCCCCTTGATGTTTTTACCGTTGATCAAGGTGCTTCTTGCGTTGTAATGGGCGCTGTACTGGATCACTACGTACTCCATGCCCAGATCCCGCATACCCTTCAACTGCAAATACCAGGCGTATTCGCTGTTCTGGGAGGCAGGGTTGTTGCCCCCCGCGGTGGGAAGCTGGAAGAATCCGCCCCGCACCAAGGGAAGCTGGGGCTGTCCGCAGTAGACCATCATTTCGCTGATCTCGGGGGCTTTTTCTGCTTGGAAGGTGATCTCCACCGTCTCTCCTGTTGCTGCCTCTTCAAAGAACAAATACTTCACGGCGGAGCCTGCCACTTGGGTATCGTAAGCGGTGAAGGCGATCTCCTCGCCCCCAACCTTTACGGAAATTTCCGTCAGTTCACTTGCCTTGTAATTGACAGCCAGAGCGCAAAGATCGTCGTAGCTCTGCCCCAGGTTCACAAGCAGGTCGTTTTCACCTTGGTTGCCCTTCACAAAATT
This sequence comes from Clostridia bacterium, assembly GCA_017516825.1. GTDB lineage: Bacteria > Bacillota > Clostridia > Oscillospirales > CAG-382 > Coliplasma. The sequence continues at coordinate 46,096 of JAFXBC010000074.1, forward strand.
CACGAAGGACATATCCACCAGGCTTGCTTCCGAGCTACCGTTGAGGGAAGCTTCCTTGTAGGCGGAAACGTTGGTGTTGCTCAACTGATTCTTCCGCTTGATAAAGTCGTAATCCGGCTCTGCCACGGCCTCTTCACAGCCGTAAACGGAAACGGCATCGGCGGAGATGGCGTTGGGAATGTAGGTGTAAAGCTCCAGATAGCGGGCCTCCACCGTGTGATTGCGGGTGACCAGATAGCAGTTCTTCCCCGCAAGGTAGCTCTGCCCGAAGTCCTCCCAGTTCTCACCGTCTGTGGAATACCGCACGGTAAGGCGGGAAATGTTGCTCACTCCCTGCAGCCGTACTTCGGAGACGTTTTTCGTCTCCCCCAAGTCCACTTGCAGGATTCTGCCGTCCTTCCCGGTAACAGTGTCCTTCCCCGAGACCACCGTGGTTTCAGCGGCAAGGGCTGTTTTCTTGTGGGTCTGCGTACCCGTCACCATTACCTCGGAAATCTTCACCGTTTCCTTTGCGGAGGCGGGAAGCACCAACAGCAAAGCCTTGGCCTCCACGTTCACGTCAAAAGCCGTCTCCTCAAAGGTGCCAACAAAGTTGGTGAAGTTATAGCCGTCGTCGGAGGTGAACAGTTCGATAGCGTGCCCCTCGTAGCCCTCCGTCACCAGCTCAATGCCAGTCACCGAGGATACGAAGCCCAGATCGATCTGCAGGGTGAAGTAATCCTTCTTCATCTCCACGGTGTGGGACTTGCTGTACCAATCGTTGAAGGTGAGGGACAGGGTGTCCTTCCCGTCTCCCCCAAGATCGGTGCTGACAGACACGAAGGTGTCCGTCTTCCCGTCGGTGAGGGCGGAAAGATCCTCGTCCCCCGTTACCACGGCGCTGAAGCCGTAGGTGTAAAATGCATCCAAAGCCAAATGTTCCTTACGTTCCATTTCGTCTCCGCCTTCCTCCGTACTGCTTTCCTCGGGAGAGCTTGACTCCCATTGGCTCACTACCCCCGGCAGATCCTCTCCGCAGGCGGACAGCAAGCAGGTGATGCATAGCACAAAAGAAAGCAACGCAAGCAGATTTCTTTTTTTCATACCCGATACCCATATCTCTTTCCGTTTTTCTTTTATTGTAACATATTTTTCCACCTAAAGTCAAGAGAGAAAAGCCGCCCATAAAAAAGCCTCCCCTTAGTAAGGGGAGGTGGCTCGCGATCAGCGAGACGGAGGGGATTGACTTGTTTTATTTTTTCACTTCTGCGCCGCCCCACTCTACTACGGTGAAGCCCACGCGGTGAAACTCTTCAAATTCCTGGGGTACCATCTCCACGTAGCTGTTACAGCCGTAGAAGGCCATGAACACTCTGAGCATGGAGTCGGGGGTAGGGGAGACCACCAGGGGAGCCGTCTCGGTGTAAGCCTCTTTTTGGAAGGCGATCACGTTGTAGGGGTTCGCTTCCAGACGGGGCAGCCAGTAAATGATAAACTCGTTGGCCTCTCTTGCTGTCAGCCCCAATACGGGAAGCACCTGCTCCAAGAACGCACCGCTGTCCTCCCCCTTCACGCAAAAGCCGCGGGAGAAATCGTAGTCGGCAATGCCTCTCCCTTCCCAATACAGGCAGTAGTATTCTCTGCCGTCTTTTTTAATCGTGCCGTCGGGAGACACGGTGAGGTCTTCCCAGCCCTTGCCGCCTTGGTAATGGGGATAGGTGCAGGTCAGGTCCCCCTTGTAGTCCAGTTTCACGGAGATCACCGTCTCCTCCTCGGGGTAAAGGTAGATCACAGGCTTTTCGGGGACTTTAACGGCGAAAATATCCTCCAGATCCTCTTCATCCAAAACACGCAGATCCTTCACCGTCTCGGCGGGGAAGGCATGGAAGTACCTGCTGCCTTTTATTGTCAGGTGGTAGTCGGCGTTCTTGAACCGTACGTAATCTCCCACGGCGATCCCCTCATAGGAACCGAAAATAAAGGCGTTTGCCTCGTGGGAGAGGAGAGTGGTACCGTAAAAGCCTTCTTCGGTGATCCCGGTCACCAGATAATTCTCCGTAAAGGCGTAGGTATGCTCCTCACGCTCTGCCGTCCCGTCGGTGAACAGGGAGATGGCAGGGAAGTCATCGGGCACCACCACGGGAGTTTTGTCGTTGGGATGGAAGGGATCTCTGTGGTAAAGCTCCCCGTCGGGCAGGTCGGAGCTTTCCTCGGGCACCTCACCGGATTCTTGCAGCTGATAGGATTCGTCAGGCAGAATGGAGCTTTCATCATAGCTTTCCACGGCTTCCGAGGATACCTCCAAAATAAAGGACACCTCCATGGAGCTTCCCTCCTTTGGCTCCTCCCCGGTGCACCCCGCCATAGCGCAGAGCAAGCAGATGAACAACGTAAAGACCGAAAGCTTTTTGAACATACGAATACCTCCTGTTTTTCTTCTTCACCCATTATACAACCGAAAAAGAAAAATTCCTACGGTTTTTTGAAAGTTTTTGAAAAAAGTTTTTGAGCCTCATCCCATAAAGTCAAGTCGGCGTTCGGCTTTTGTTTTATACGTGGTTTTATTTCGCCGACGAAAAACAGCAAGCTGTTTTTCTTAGGTTGGTTCAATGCGACGCTGAGCGGCAAAAAACGCCCCAACCGTCATCCTGAGCACGCGCGGGTCGTAGTAGATGTGGCTACGTATTGCAGTCATCTCCGCGCACGTCGAAGTTTTGCGGAAGGAACGGAGTGGATGGAGCAAAACCGCCGATAGGCGGGATCTCATAAGAGTCTGATGTACCTTTTTGGGGGTAAAGAACTGTTTTATCACAAAGGATGTAAGTTTACGTTTCAAGGGGTAGATCAGACTTTGAGGAGACCCCTTACGGTTTTGCTTTTTAGAAATTGCTGTAAAAGGAACTGCATATCCAAAGACAATGGGCAATTTCAAAAAGCAAAACTTCGACTTGCCAACCCGCAGGGTTGGTATGCTCAGAGGTGACCAAGTCGGCGAACGTCTTTGGATGTATGCGTGGTATCATTTCGCCGAC
>JAFXBC010000075.1 GCA_017516825.1 Clostridia bacterium
AATTCGCACGTAGTGCGAACCCCCTTTGGGGGCTCACGTCCCGCGGAAGGGACGTGTAAATCACTGCGAAGCCGTGCGCTTCGCAGTGAGAGCGAAGCGATAATAATTGCGTCGCTTGCCCGAATTCATTTCGGGCAAAAAGACACCTTTCATGGTTTTTCTCCCCGCGGGTAGCGGCAGGAGAAAAATTCGCACGTAGTGCGAACCCCCTTTGGGGGCTCACGTCCCGCGGAAGGGACGTGTAAATCACTGCGAAGCCGTGCGCTTCGCAGTGAGAGCGAAGCGACATTGATGGCGACGCGAAGCGTAAACTTTGCGGCATACGGTCAAGCAGGTTTTCCCCGATGCGGTTACCTTCCGTTACCGAAAGGCGGTTCCCCATTAAAACCGACGCCGGTACATTACTGTATCCGGGGCTTGATTGCCTAAGAGAGTCCGCACTGCAATCCGCTTCGCGCCTGTGATTTTCAGCCTAGGAGATTTCCTCAATAACCTCGCGCCGCCTAATCCTTTTTTGCAACTACAATTTCAGAAATTCCCAAAAGAGGGAAGATCATCCGCTGCACTCACTCAAGGCGGGCTACACCATCCACAGCGTCGAAAACATCGCACCGCGTAATGGGTTTAATCTTTAGACTGTAGGTGAAACGGTCAATTCCGTGCCCACAGAAAAAAGCCTCCAAAGCCGTTGGGACCTTGTATCGCATGCCATTGCGAGCGGCCCACCGGCCCATTTCTCCCAGCACCCACCCCAGACTGGGCGTAAGAAGCAAGCACAAGGAGCTTCATCGATTTGCCGTTTCGTGCGTTTTTAGGCACACGTTCGACGGTACTTGGTTAACTAGGATACTGCGCCATCTTTCCGGGTTTATGATCAGGCAGGTTGCCCTGCGTAGATCTGCATCAATAAGTTCTTGTGATGATATAATCACAATAGGCACACAGCGATTCCTTTGCCTCGCTGTCGCCGAAATCGTCCAACAATTCCTTCGCTTTTCCGCAAAGGGCGGACGCATAGTCGTAAGCCTCCGTTTCTCCCAAAAGGGACACGAAGGTGGATTTCCCGCTTTCCGCATCCTTCCCGGGGGTCTTCCCCAGGGTGGATATATCTGCGCGGAGATCCAGAAGGTCGTCGGCGATCTGAAACGCCAGCCCGGTGAGCAAGCCGAACCGTTTCGCCGTCTCCCGCCGTTTTTCGTCATTTCCGGCGGCAATACACCCCAGCTCGCAGGCGGCGGCGAAAAGCGCCCCCGTCTTTTTGTTCACCAGAGTTTCCAGCTCGTCCATAGAGATCTGCTTGTTTTCACTTTGCAGATCGATCTGCTGTCCGCCGCACATCCCGAGACAGCCCGCGCAGGAAGCCAACAGCTTCACCGCCGCAAGATTCTCGGCATCACCGCAGGAGGGATTGCAAGCCAACGTCTCCAACGCCAGCAGGGACAAAGCGTCTCCCGCCAGAAGGGCTGTGGATTCGCCGTATACCACGTGGTTGGTGGGCTTTCCTCTCCGCAGGGTATCGTTATCCATGCAGGGGAGATCGTCGTGGATCAAAGAGAAAGCGTGCATCATCTCGATGCCTGCGGCGTAGGGGAGACAAGCCTCTCTATTGCCGCCGCAAAGCTCGCAGAACTCCATCACCAGATGGGCCCTAAGCCGCTTCCCGCCGTTTTCCACGGAATAAGCCATGGCTTCCCGCAGGGTCTTATCGTACCCTTCCTCGTGGGAGGGCAACAGCCTTGCCAAGGTCTCGTTGGCCAACGCCGCATGGGCGGACAACCGTACAGGAAACGAACTCATTGTCCTTCAAACGCCTCCTCGGTAACGGCGCCGTTCTTCATCTGCACCAAACGCACCTTCTGCTCGGCGGCGGTGATCTTCTCCGTGCAAGCCTTCACCAGGGTAGTGCCCTCGTCGTAAAGGCGCATGAGATCGTCCAGCGGCACGTTACCGCCTTCCAGTTCTTTTACGATCTGCTCCAGCCTTGCCAGAGCCTGCTCGAAGGTCATTTCTTCCATGTATCTTTCCCTCGTTCGTGAGTTTTAATAAGCCCTTCCGTTCTTCGTCCGTCAAATGGCGGTAAGCGCCGCATTCCAGATTACCCAGCCGCAGATTGCCCATCTGCACCCTGCGAAGCTGCATCACGGAAAGCCCCACGGCCTCGCACATCCTGCGGATCTGGCGGTTCTTTCCTTCGGAGAGAACGAACCGCACCTTGCTGGCGTTGTCGCTCCGCTCCATCAGCTCCACCTCAACGGGATTGATAGGCTCGCCCTCCAGCGTCCGCATGGCACGGAGAGAATCCAACTGGTTATTCTCGATCCTGCCCGCCACCATCACGTAATATACCTTTTTGATACCCCCGGAGGGGTGGGAGATGCGGTTGGCAAACTCCCCGTCGTCGGTCATGAGAAGCAAGCCCTCGCTGTCCTTATCCAGCCTGCCCACGGGGTATACCCGCTTGCCCTGCAGATCGATCAGCTCCGACACGGTCCTTCTGCCCAGCTCGTCCTGCATGGTGGTTACCACCCCGGCAGGCTTGTGCAATAGCAGATACACCTTTTTGCCGCTCTTTTTCAGCACCTCGCCCTTGTAGGTGACCTTGTCCTTGCCGGGCTCCACACGGTCCCCCAGCTTGGCCTTCACCCCGTTGATGGCGAAATGCCCGTTTTCGATTTCCCGTTCCGCCGCCCTGCGGGACATGAGTCCGCAGTCGGAAACGTATTTTTGCAGTTTTACGTCCATCGTTTTATCCAAACCATTTTTCCCAAAGGGAGATCTTTTTCACCGGCACCGTTTCCGCCGTGACAATGGGCGTACTGCCCACCTCCACGCCGTTCCACAGGAAGACGGCCCTCCCGCAGTAGGAGCCTTTTTCGATCCCTGCGTACACGAAGGGCAGGGTCTCGATCCGCACCTCCGTCTCCCCGCCCTTGGGCAGGGTCAGGGCAAGCTCCTCCGCCTTCGCCGCCAGGAAGGAGGCTTCTCCTCCCACCACGGCCACCGTCAAGGGGGTCTCCACCGTCAGGGTGCGTCTTTCGTAATGCTCAAATCCAAAATCCAAAAGCCTTCTGTGGGTGGCGGAAATTCCCGTGTCCCCCAACGTCACCGCGATGAGGGTCATCCCATCCCGCTTTGCCGCGCTGACGAAGCACTTGCCGTCTGCGGTGGTCCACCCCGTCTTCACCCCGATCATCCCCTCGTAGCTTTTCAGCAGGGGATTGTGGTTGGTGAGATAACGACCTCCCGCGATCCCCTCGTAGGGAATACGGGTCTGATAGGTAGAAACGATCTCCGAAAAGGTCTCGTTCTGCAAGGCCTCCGCCGTCAGCATCGCCAGCTCTCTCGCCGTGGTGTAATGCCCCTCTGCGGAAAGTCCGTGGGGATTGGCAAACCGGGTGTTTTTCAGTCCAAGAGCCTCAGCGGTGTCGTTCATCCGCTCCGCAAAGGCCTCCACACTGCCGTCGCAGGCAACGGCCAGAGCCACGGCGCTGTCGTTCCCGCTTTCCAGAAGCAGGCCGTACAGCAAGTCCTTTACCGTCAGCTTTTCTCCCGCTTTCAGGTACAGAGAACTGCCCTCAATACCCGTCATCTCCGGGGTGATCTCCACCACCGTCTCCGGGGATAATCGGTTCAGAACCACGTACGCCGTCATGATCTTGGTGGTGCTGGCCATCCCCCGTCTCTCGTCGGGATTTTTGGCATACAGCACGCTGCCGCTGTCCCCATCCATGAGGATCGCGCTTTCCGCTCCCACGGCAAGCTCCCCTTCGTGAAACTCCACGGGGCAGGCCCCCGTCTCCAAGGGGACAGGGGATATAGGGAAGTCGGGATGCGCCAAAGGCAAGGCCAAGGCGGCCGCCGCCAAAAGCAGGGAAGCCAGGACGCCAAGGATCAAAAGCTTTTTCTTCAATGTCATCACCCACAAAAGCATATGCGGGTAGCATTTTATTCAGAAGCCATTATACATCAAATCCCCCCCAAAGTCAAGTCTTTTGCACAAAAAGAACGCCGTTCCGTGCTCGGCTTTCTACCAAAAAACTTCCCGCCGCCACTTGCTTTTTCCCAAAAGCTGTGATAAAATAAAACAAGTTTTATTTTATTAGGAAAGGATTGAAGAAAAAATGACGCAATACATTTTATTTGTAGCAGCAATTATTTTCTTTTGTGTAATCGCTGAAAAGTTTTCAGATAAGTTTGGAATGCC
>JAFXBC010000076.1 GCA_017516825.1 Clostridia bacterium
GATATGCAGTTCCTTTTACAGCAATTTCGAAAAGCAAAACCGCAAGGGGTCTCCTCAAAGTCTGATCTACCCCTTGAAAGGTAAACTTACATCCTTTGTAATAAAACAGTTCTTTCATTTCGAAAAAGGTACATCAGACTCTTATGAGATCCCGCCTGCGGCGGTTTTGCTCCATCCCTCGTCGCGTTGCGACGACTACTTCCGCAAAACTTCGACGTGCGCGGAGATGACTGCAATACGTAGCCACAGGGGATACAATCCGCGCGTGCTCAGGATGACCAAGTCGGCGGACGGCCGTATACCGAGCATTATTGCATACCGCCGACGTCAAAAACAGCAAGCTGTTTTTGTTGGGTTTTGTTCGATTCCGCGCGGCCAACCCGCAGGGTTGGTATGCTCAGAGATGACGTCCTGAAGTGAGAAGGATGAAAACGCTACGCACACCCCCACCGAAAGGAGAACCAACCTATGAAAAAAAGACTGCTGTATCTGTTTTTCCCCGTCGCCGCGCTGATCTTAGAGCTTCTGCCCTACGGCGCCGTATGCAATTTCGCCAACCCGGAAGGGGAATCCTTTCGGCGCACCTACTCGTATTTTGACATGACGCCCTTCGGCTATGCGAATTTCGCCCCTTTGCTGACGGCAATCGTCACTTGTATCGTTATTATTTTGCTGTTGATCCACTTGTTCCAAAAGAAGCCTTCCCTGTTAACGGCGGCTAAACTCCTCCTCGGGGCAGGGAGCGTGATCTCCCTGTGTCCGTTGCTGTACGGCGTCCGCTTTTTCTCCGTAACGGGCGGGGCGATCACGGCGTGTCTTGCCGTCGGGTGTGCGGTGCTCTTTCTCCCGATGAAAAAGGACAACGTATGAAAACACCGCCCGAAAGAAGCCCTGCAGGACTTGTTAAAATGGAAAAACCAACTTCAACCGTAAAAAGGAGACTGTTTATGAAAAAAATACTCACCCTTCTTTCGCTGGTGATCTGTCTTTTACTTGCAGGCTGTGGGGAAGTCCCCGCACCCGCAGAATCCACCCCCTCCCAGGAGGTCTCGGCAGAAAGCTCCCTTCCCCAGGAGCCTGTGACCTACTCCTTCACCGAGGAGCAGATCCAGGATAAGATCCTTGGCGGCTGGGCGGGCCAAATGGCAGGGGTTGTGTACGGCGCAAAGTCGGAGTTCCAATACTGGGGCACCATCATGCCCGAAAAGGATATCATCGACTTTGCCTCCTTGAACGTAAACGACGCCTTTTGGCAGGACGATCTGTACGTGGAAATGACCTTTTTGGAGGTCATGGAGACCAACGGTCTGAACGCAAGCCTGGAGCTTTTGGGGGAAGCCTTTGCCAAAAGCGAATACAGCTTGGACCACGCCAACAAGCAAGCGCGGGAAAATCTGCAAAAGGGGATCGCTCCCGCCCTTTGCGGGCATTACGACAACAACCTTCATTGCGACGATATCGACTGGCAGATCGAAGCGGACTTCCTGGGGCTTATCTACGGAGGCGACCCCATGGCGGCGGCAAACCGTTCCTTTGAAATAGGGCATATGATCTGTTACGGCGACGGTGTGTACGGCGGCGTGTTCGTTTCCGCGTTGACGGCGGCGACCTTCCTCACAGACGATATTGATACCGCCGTGGAAATGGCTTTGCAGACTATTCCTCAGGATACGGAATACAAAACCGTGATGAATGAGGTTCTTGACGGCTACGAAAAAGGCCTTCCCTGGGAAGAAACCTGGCAGGCCGTTCAGGACAAATGGGGGAACGACGACAGATGCGTCAGCTACTATCCCCACGGGGCAAACATCGACGCCAAGATCAACTCTGCCTACGTGCTGATGGGCCTTCTCTACGGGGAAGGGGATTTTGAAAAATCCATGACCATCGCCATGCGTTGCGGCCAGGACAGCGATTGCAACCCCTCCACCGTGGGCGGGGTGCTGGGAGCTATGCTGGGCTATGAAAAGATCCCCCAAAAATACAAAAACAACCTGGATACCCTCACCGCAAAATTTTCTTACACCAACTATACCCTGCAAAACGCCGTGGATACCACCGCAGAGCTGTTCAAATCACGGCTGACCCAAAACGGGGAGGGGCTTTACACCCTCACCCCCGAAAAGGTGTCTCCCGTGGCCTTGGAGCAATGGCCGGAATCCCCTGTGATGACCTTCTCCGCGGCGGCGGACAAGGACAGAGTCACCGTCAGCCTGTGGGCGTACTCCGTGCCGGGGATCAGATCCACGCTGATCGACTTCGGCGACGGCTTTGTTGCCAAGGACAACGTGGCGGGCTACCGCTATTCCAAAAACGGCACCTATACCATCACCTGCACCGTCACCGACGTGCTGGGGAACACCGTTTCCGAAAAGCAGACCGTAAAGATCAGCGGCGCTTCGGCGGTGGAGGATCCCGATGTGGGCACCTACCGCAATCTGGCACCCATCATGCTCCCCATCTGCAGTGATTCCCTGCCCACGGGGTCGGGAAGCAAGGATATTTACGTCATCAACGACGGCAAGACCGGCGGGGGAAACACCATGCAGTACGATACCTACTGCGGGTATTTCGGCGCTCACGACGAATACGTGGGCTATCTGTTCAAGGCGCCCTGCACCGTGGATACCGTCACCTTCACCGAGGGGATGCACTTCGGCAACGGCGGCTGGTTTGCGAACGGAACCTTAAAGCTGCAAGTTTTCAAAGACGGTGCTTGGGTGGACGTGGAGGCAACGGTGTCTCCCGCTTACCCGGTGGGCAACAGCCAAAGTGTGTTTGGCTCTCAGTTCGAGGTATACACCTTTACTTTTGAAGAAATCACCTGCGACGGCATCCGTCTCTTCGGTACGGCAGGCGGAGACGCGGGCTTTATTTCCGTCTCCGAGCTGGCCGTCATGGGCGTGGAAGCCGCCGGATAAGGAGAAATAAAAGCTTTTACGACCGCCCGCAAGAAGCGGGCTACGAAAGGAATGGTCATCACTATGGCAGGATACAATACCCTTTCCACCCTGCTCACCGAGGAGCTGGACCAGCTTTTTGAGGAGGGCAGAGCCATCGACAAAGAAGCCTTTCGGACAAGGATCGCTTCCGCCGAGAGCAAAGAACAGCTCATGGCACTGTACCATGAGCTGCAAGCACTGCCCATGCGGGAGGACTACCCCTACTGCGAGCCCTCGCTTCTTGCGGAGATTGAAGCCCAAAGCGATGCTTCCACTCTGCAAAAGTCCCACGCAGACACCCGTGAAGACGATTTCTACGGTGCATGGTTGGGACGTTGCATCGGTTGCGCCTGGGGTCAGCCCGTGGAGGGCTGGAGATCCGAGGATATCGTCACATGGTACAAGGAGGCAGGAAAGTACCCCATCCGCTCCTATGTGCCCACCGTCTCCGGGGGACGGCGCAACGAGGGACCCGCCACCGACGAAAAGATCTGCGGTATGCCCTTGGATGACGACACCCGCTTCACCGTGCTGTATTATCTTTTGGTCAAAGAAAAGGGGACGGCCTTCGATTCCTGGGACGTGGGGGATCATTGGTCGAGAAAATTACCCTTCCGCTTTGTCTGCACCGCAGAAAACCAAGCATACCTGAACTTTTTGAATATTGATCAATGTACCCCCTGGTGCAAGCCCCATGGCGCAGTAGAGCTTTTGCGGGAGGCGAAGGTCAACACCTACCTCAACCCGTACAGAGAATGGATCGGCGCCCAGATCCGCTGTGATGCTTTTGCCTACCTGGCGGCAGGAGACCCCTTGGCGGCATCCCGCATGGCCCACGCCGACGCTTATTTCTCCCATGTTAAAAACGGCATCTACGGTGAGATGTTCTTCGCCGCCCTCATCGCCGCCGCGTTTACGGAGAAGGACATCAACGTCTGCTTTGAAACCGCCTTGGCGGTGGTGCCGAGGAAGAGCCGCTTCTACGAAACGGCCGTATGGGCAAGAGACCTTGCCAAAAGCGACCTCTCCCGTCATGCACTGCTGGACACGCTGTTGACCTTCAGCAAGACCTACAACTGGGTGCATACCCTGAACAACGCCGCCTTCTGCATCGCCGCCATCACCCGTTACAGCCACGATTTCCGCAGGGCGGTAGCCTTCGCCGTGGAATGCGGGCTGGACACCGATTGCAACGGTGCCACCGTGGGCTCTTTTATGGGAGCCTTCCTGGGCAAGCAAGGCATCCCCGAGGATCTTTCCGCGCCCTTGCAGGACACCTTCAGTGTAGGCGTTGCCCCCTATGATCACTATTCCATCCGTTCTTTCGCCCGAGAGGTGAAGGCTTTGCACGATACAAAGGACGAACCAATATGAAGCTGTACCAATTGTTCGGTGAAAAATACGAATACCTGAAGGGCAAAAAGGCCTTCCTGTTCGACATGGACGGCACCCTCATCGACTCCATGCACCTCTGGTCCATGCCCGGGGAGAGCTTTCCCGGGGGATTTGCGGAAAAGCGGGAGTTCATCCGCGGGCATTACGAATCCACGGTAATGCCCAAGCCCTACGCCTTCGAATTGTTGGCGCTGTTGAAAAGCCACGGGATCCCCGTTTGCATCGCCAGCGATACCTCAAAAGAGCTGGCGGCGGGGATGTTCCGTCGGTTTGATCTGGAAGGTCGTGTAGACTTCTACATCGGCAGTAACGAGGTAGGGGAGTACAAGCAGACCTCCATGAAGATCTTCCACGCCGCCGCAGAGCGGTTCGGGCTGACCCCAAAGGAGTGCATCGTGGTGGAGGATCGGGGGAAGTATTGCAAAGCGGCCAAGGCCGAGGGCTTCGGCGTCATCGGGGTGTACGACCCCGCCTGCGAAGGAGAGCTTCCCGACATGAAGGCTTCCTGCGATCAATTTTTGATGGATTTTTCGGAATTGTTGCGATCGGCAGGAGAAGAAGTATGAAGCATTACACCTTAAAGCAGATGGGAAAGATCATTTTTTGGCTGGTCTTTGCCCTGGTGTTGCTTTGTCCCGCCCACGTGGAGGGGGAATGGCACTTCTGGCCGTGGAAGCTGTTCACCCAAGGGATAGAGCCTGCGGGAAAAGAGCTGGCTTTGCGCTGTGCGGCAGTGATGATCCTGGGGCTGGGAAAGCTTCTTTCCGGCACGGGAAGACGGTGGGAATTTCGCCGCACCCTGCGGGGGTGGTTCGGCAGTCACCCCCTGCTGTTCGATCCCCACGAGGAGGAGCCCATGGACAAGGCCTTGAAATGGACGGAGGAGAAGAAGCCTCCCAAGCCCGCCCTGAACGGGGACGGCATCCTGTCCCGCAGGGAGGTGGAAGCCGCCATGGCCTCCCTCACCGCATGCGGGTTTGCCTACCGCTTCTCCAAAAGCTACGGGGAAGAGGTGTATACCTACCAAAAGAATGGGCTGAAGGTGGAGCTTTTTAACGGTAAGGACACCTTCTATTGCATGGTGAAGGAAGGCAAAAAGCCCATGGCGGAGTTTTCCAAAAGCACCCTTCTGCAGGACTACCAAAGGATCCCCTACAAAGAAGCCAACGAGGAACGGAAGCTGCAGATCATCGCGGAAGCGATGAAGGATCACGCACCCCAAGTCGGCGCATAACTGTATACCGGACATTGGCACGTACCGCCGACGTCAAAAACGGCTAAAGCCGTTTTTGGAACCGAGGTGCGAAGCCAAGTCGGCGCATGGCTTTGATGTATACGTAGTATCGTTACGCCGACGTCAAAAACGGCTAAAGCCGTTTTTGGAACCGAGGTGCGAAGCCAAGTTGGCGCATAGCTTTGATATATACGTAGCATCGTTACGCCGACGTCAAAAACGGCAGGGCTGTATTTAGGAAAGCGGAACCTCATCCACCACTACGAGAGAGAACCAATTACACAGACGTGAGATTTTCCGTCTCGTTGTGGTCCCCCTTCCCCAAAGGGGAAGGCAGGCACACCTGCGGTGTGCGAATAAACGATGTCAATCGTGGGCAGCCGAAGCAGTGGCGGGAAATATACGGATTTATTTTCGCCCCGAAGGGGCATACGACAATTTCCAACTCCCGAAGGGAGCCTGCCTTCCCCTCTGGGGAAGGGGGACCGTCTGCGGGCGGAATAAATAAGATAAAAGAACCTTTACCTATCCCCGCATACGGGGGATGAGGTTCCTCTCACCAAAACCGATTTATCGTTTTTGATGTCGGCGGCACACAGCTATGCAAAAGCCCAAAGCTTTGCGCCGCCTTGGTCACGCACTGCAGACGTCGGCGGTATGCAGTGATGAACGGTATACGGCCATGCGCCGACTTGGGATGAGGTTCCTCTCGCCGAAAGGAGTCCCTATGGAACACAACAAAAAACTGACTCCCTACGCCCAGGATCTTCGCAAACGTATGACCAAAGAAGAACGGCGGCTGTGGTACGTTTTTTTGCGGGACTACCCGGTGCAATTCAAACGCCAGGTCACTTGCGGGAACTATATTCTCGACTTTTACTGCCCTGCCGCACGGCTTGCCATTGAACTGGACGGCTATCAACACGCAGAGCCGGAGAGGCTGGCAAAAGACCGTATCCGCACGGAATACTTGAATTCCTGCGGCATCTACGTCCTGCGTATCCCCAACAGACGGGTTTGGGTGAATCTCCCAGGGGTTTGCGAAGGGATCCACGACCTCGTGAAAAAACGCGGCGTACGTGTTTAGACGATCGGATCCTCCCCCGAAAACGCCGTTTCTCCATCAACCGCCGGCTTATCTATAAATTCAACTATACTTTAAGGAAACCACTATGATCCACACCAAATTTTACACCAAGCTGCTCCTTCTCCTCCTTTGCCTGCTTCTGCTGGTATCCTGCACCAACGTGGTGATGCCTACGCCGGAGGTCTCCGCGCCGGGAGAGGAAAGCAAAACGGAATCCCAGATCATCGAAGGGCTCCTCAGCCAGCTTCCCTCGGTGGAAAACAGCGAGGTAGAGGAGATCACGGGGCAACCCCTGACCATTCTCACCCCGGATGAAACGGTGTTCCTGGGGGATGAATCCGCCGCAGGCTCCGTGCAGAACGCCCTGGTGAACCGCAACAATCTGTTGCTTTCCGCCTACCAAATGGAGGTGGGGGTGGTGACGATTCCGGAGGAGGAGATCGCCGAGGTGCTTGCTTCCGCCGTGGAATCGGGGGTGGCCGCAGGGGATCTGCTGTGCTATTCCGCCAAGACCACCGCCTCCCTGTTTGCCGCAGGGCTTTTGCAGGACGTGAAGCAGCTGCCCTACTTCGACCTGAACGCCTCCTGTATCGACCCGGTTTCCGCCATGGATCTGGCCTACCGCGGAGAGGTGTACGCCCTTCCCGACCCCTCTGCCCAAAGCAGTGACGAGGCCTTCGTGGTGTTCTACGACCGCGACCTGGTGGAAAAGGCGGGGCTTCCCCGTCCCGAGCTTCTGGTGCAAAACGGAAGCTGGACCTACGAGACCTTCCAAACCTACTGTGAGACCGTGGCGGAAAAGGTGATGTCCAGCACCAGCCACGACTTGGGGAAGGATATCTTCGGCTACTCCTCTCCCAACAACGACGATCTGTTGCCCTATCTGCTGTGGAGCTGCGGCAGGGACTCTCTGCTGGTCTACGACGAAAACGGCATGCTGTCCTTCCCCTACGAAAAGGAGACCTTGCTGGAGGCCATCGCCGTCCAGCGGGGGATCTACGACAGCCAAAGCCGCTATCCCCTGGACGGGGAGGACGCCCATAAAGCCTTTATGGCAGGGCGGCTGGGCTTCTTGGTGGAGCGGTTGGACTATTTGAAGGAGCTTTACGCCAAGGGAAGCCGTTCCTACGGCATCCTGCCCATGCCCAAAAAGGAGGGCGCCACCCGCTATTCCTGCCCCGTCACCACGGCGGGCAGAGTGCTTTCCGCTCCCAAGCTGATGAACAATCCCGCCAAGACCGGATTGGGGCTTTCCGCCCTTTGCACCGCGGGAGGGTTGCTCATCCGCCGCGCAGAGAAGGAGACCTATATCTCCCTGTATTCCGCAGACAACGACCAGTCCTGTATGCTGGAGATCATCCTGGATTCCCAGTATTTCGATTTCTCCACCGCCTTCGGAGGGTGCGATCCCTCTATCAGCGGGTTGACCACCGAGCTTCTTGCCTACGTGATGGTGGACGACAGCAGCCGCCTTTCCTCTCTCATCCGCCACGGCAAGGAGGATCTGGCGGTGTACCTGGAAAAGCTGGAAATCGTCCTGCACCCCGTGATCGACATCCCCGGGGAAGAATCCCAAGGGGAAGGCTAAAATAGGAAGAATCCACAAAAAATCCCTTTCCCGAGGGACGAAAATCATACGCCTACCGCTTGACGAACCGCTATGAATGTGGTAAAATGACCATTGGAAAACAATAACATTTATACAGAGGAGTTTCATCATGAACGCAAAGAAAACCGTAGAAGATCTGAAAGTAACCGGTCAGCGCGTTTTGGTACGTTGCGACTTCAACGTGCCGATCAAGAACGGTGTCATCACCGACGAGACCCGTATCGTTGCCGCTCTGCCCACCATCAAGTATCTGCTGGAGCAGAACGCAAAGGTTATCCTTTGTTCCCACATGGGCAAACCCAAGGGCAATCCTCTGCCCGAATACTCCCTGGCTCCCGTTGCCGCCCGTCTTACCGAAAAGCTGGGCAAGGAAGTGGTGTTCGCCGCTGACGACGAGGTCGTAGGCGAGAACGCAAAGGCAGCAGTTGCCGCTATGCAGGATGGGGACGTGGTTCTTCTCCAGAACACCCGTTACCGTCCCGAGGAGACCAAGAACGTGGAGGCCTTCTCCCGTGATCTGGCTTCTCTTGCAGACCTGTTCGTAAACGACGCATTCGGCGCGGCTCACCGTGCTCACTGCTCTACCGTAGGCGTTGCTTCCTTCGTGAAGGAATCCGCAAACGGCTACTTGATGGCTAAGGAAGTGAAGTTCCTTGGCGACGCTGTCAACAACCCCGTTCGTCCCTTCGTTTGCATCCTGGGCGGCGCTAAGGTTGCGGACAAGCTGAACGTCATCGCAAACCTGCTGACCAAGGCAGACACCCTGATCATCGGCGGCGGTATGGCTTACACCTTCCTGAAGGCACAGGGCTACACCATCGGTACCTCTCTGGTTGACGATGAGAAGCTGGACTACTGCCGTGAGATGCTGGAGAAGGCTAAGGCAAACGGCGTGAAGCTTCTGCTTCCCGTGGATACCGTTTGCGCGGCTTCCTTCCCCAACCCCATCGACGGCGACATCGAGACCATCACCGTTGCTTCCACCGAGATCCCCGAGAATATGATGGGTCTGGACATCGGCCCCAAGACCCGCGAGCTCTTCGCCGCAGAGGTTCTGGGCGCAAAGACCGTGGTTTGGAACGGTCCTATGGGCGTGTTCGAGAACCCCACTCTGGCGGCAGGCACCATCGCTGTGGCTAAGGCTATGGCTGAGACCGAGGCTACCACCATCATCGGCGGCGGCGACTCCGCGGCAGCCGTGAATACCCTGGGCTTCGGCAGCAAGATGAGCCACATCTCCACCGGCGGCGGCGCATCTCTGGAATACCTGGAAGGCATCGACCTCCCCGGTATCGCAGCAATGACCGACAGATAAAAGCTTCGCCCTCCATGGGAAGTGTCAAGCACTTCCCCCGGTGTCTTTATGCCCGAAATGAATTCGGACATGCGACGCAAATTTATTGTAAAACGCTTCGCGTTTGAAAAAAGGAAAGGATTTACCACTATGAATAAAGCAGTCAGAAAGGCAATTATTGCCGGCAACTGGAAAATGAACAAGACCCCCGCAGAGGCTACCCAGCTCATCGGGGAGATCCTTGCGGCTAACGAGGGTAAGGACGTCAGCGGATGCGAGGTCATCGCTTGCGTTCCCTACGTTGACATCGACGCGGCTGTAAAGGCGGCTGCAGGCTCCTTCATCAAGATCGGCGCCGAGAACTGCCACTGGGCAAAGAGCGGCGCTTTCACCGGCGAGATCTCCGCAGATATGCTGGTGGCTTGCGGCGTTGAGTACGTCATCATCGGCCACTCCGAGAGACGTCAGTACTTCGGCGAGACCGACCTCACCGTGAACCAGCGGGTGAAGGCCGCTTTGGAAGCAGGCCTGAAGGTCATCCTCTGCGTAGGCGAGCTCCTTGAGCAGCGCGAGCAGGGCATCACCGCCGAGATCATCGCTATGCAGACCAAGATCGACCTCTTGGACATCACCGCAGAGCAGATGGCAAACATCATCATCGCTTACGAGCCTGTTTGGGCAATCGGCACCGGCAAGACCGCTACCGCTGACCAGGCAGAGGAGGTTTGCGCTCACATCCGCGCTACCCTGGCTACCCTCTACGGTGAGGCTGTTGCAGAGGCTACCACCATCCAGTACGGCGGTTCCATGAACGCAAAGAACGCCGCAGAGCTGTTGGGCAAGACCAACGTTGACGGCGGCCTCATCGGCGGCGCCGCTCTCAAGGCAGCAGACTTCTCCGCTATCATCTCTGCCGCTCAGGCGTGAACCGTAGCTGAGGAGTAAACCATTACGATTGGCTCCTCACGCCCCGAAAAACGACATGACCTACAAAACGGCATGGACTAGAAATAGTTCATGTCGTTTTTTTGAGTGTGTGCATGTAGCCGTTACAGTTCCAAAAACGACTTGTCGTTTTTGACGTCGGCGGTATGCAGTGATAAACGGTATACAGCCATGCGCCGACTTGGTTTCGCACTGCAGTTCCAAAAACAGCTTTAGCTGTTTTTGACGTCGGCGTAGCAAAACTACGCTTAAACCAAAAGCATTGTGCCGACTTGGTCACCCTGAGCGAAGCAGGCGTGGAATAATGTTGTACCTTAGGTTGCAATGAGAAAAGCCTGCGGAGTCGAAGTTTTGCTTTTTGAAATTGCCCATTGTCTTTGGATATGCAGTTCCTTTTACAGCAATTTCGAAAAGCAAAACCGTAAGGGGTCTCCTCAAAGTCTGATCTACCCCTTGAAAGGCAAACTTACATCCTTTGAGATAAAACAGTTCTTTCATTTCGAAAAA
>JAFXBC010000077.1 GCA_017516825.1 Clostridia bacterium
GGGAAATCCTTATGACAACGCAATGGCGGAAAATTTCTTCTCCATCCTCAAAACAGAATGCATTTATCGCGCGAAGCTGAAAACCTATGAGGAGGCTCGCCTCCTCATAGGTGAGTACATTCGCTTCTACAACAACGATCGAATCCAAACCAAAACAAAACTGACCCCGCTTGAAAAACGAAGTCAGTTTGTCGCTTAAATTCTAATATTGCCTACCATAGGGGTGTTTTTGTGCTGTCCGTACAATTTGGGGCACAACAATAACAGAGCGGCTTCAATCATTTGCGAGTGGGTTTTACGTTTGCTGAAGGGGTGATACTTAGGCGAACTCACAGCGGACGGCGATATATTCCGTCGAGAAGGCTCCTCTGCAGAACAGAGTCAGATCGTAATCGGAGCCTGCGAGCCATTGACTTTCTGCGGTATTTGAACGCTCCACGTAGGCTACCCGATAGGTGAACTGCGTGCCCGTCATATCCGTAACGATGACGGTGACCCCTTGATCCACGGTATCGCAAAACCCAAACTGGTTCGCATTGTCCTCTCCGCCGATGACCAAGGTATGGTTGTAAGCACTTCCGTAAAACCTGGCGGGGGAATCGTACAGACGGCCCGTGTCCCAGGTATCCGCAACGGGCAGACGTACCCCCAGGGCGGGGATCTCCACCAGCGCTACGTAATTGACCCCGTCGATCTCCAAGGTTGGCATATTGGGGTTAGAATAGCCCTCCGGGAGGCCGTGGCTTCTTTCCGGTAGGAGGGATTCCATCCTTGCGGTGGTCTCCTTGCAGTTTTGATTGCCGATCCAAACCCGGATCTGCTGTGCCGCCATAATGGCAAAGCTTAAGAAGACCAAAGCCGCCCCCAAAGCCAAAGCCACAGGGAACTTACGCTTCTTCATACGTCGCACTGCCTCCTGCGGTAAACACCCAGGATCATCAGCAAGCTCCCGGAAAGACACATGGTCATCACGTAGGGGAAGGGATTGAAGCTATCTCCCGTAGGAGGAACGTCAGGAGGCTCGGGGTCAGACTTGAGGGTATTGATAATGGTAAAGGCGTTGCCGTTTTGCAGGATCGACACGGTATAGGCCTGATGAACGTCCCGCTCTACCACCGTCCAGACACCCGTATCCTCCTCGGAAACGTACCAGGTGTAGGTCCAGTCGTTGCTTGCGTTCAGCACCTTGGACTCCTGCAGAACGCCGTCCTTATAGACGTCCACAGTGACCTCCCCGGGGCGGTCCGGATGCCCCTCTCCGTCCTGCCAGAGCTTGGTGACCCGATATTCTTTTTTGGGGGTGTACCCAACGCACTTGGGATTGGCCTCCACGTCATACTCATAAGAGCCGTCGGCCAATGGGGTGGGCAGGTATACCATAAAACGGTTGAACACGTAGGTGCCGCCGTTGTTTTCGGCGATCACCTCCTGCACCAGGTATAATCCCGGCTCCAATTGCCCGAAGAAGACCTTGCCCTCACCGTCGGTGCTTCCCTTGCGGTAAGGGGAAATCCCGTCGGCAACGATATAGGCGTTCAGCGTGGTGGAGATGTGCTTCCACCGCTCTTGGGAGTCTACGTTGTCGATATTCACAGGGTAGGAGGCAAAGGGTTGGATCAGGAAATAGGCGCCGTTATCCCGCAGCTCTGCCACACGGTAGATCTCAATGGAAAGCCCGGGGAAGGCCTGCCCATCCTTTTGATATTGCAAGGCCAGACTTGCCTCACGGTGTGGGTCTGGCAGAGCTGCCGCTTGGGCACCGAGAGGGCACAGCAAAATGGCACAGAGGACCGCCAGACACAAAAATGCCGTCAATTGTTTTCTCATAAATTTTCTTCTCCCAAGGATTCTTTCTTCACAGGGGCGAACGTAACGTAGATCAGCAAAACGAAGATAATGGGGAGGGCAACCATGGGCATAACGATCAGGGGTTCAATACGGTACGCCTCGTTGGCAACGTACAGATTGCGGGTCTGGGAAGCATCCACTTGATGTCCCCGCACCAGAAGACGCTGGGTATTGATCCCGTAGGGGGTGCAGGTCAACAGGGTGCAGTAATCCTTTCCCTCCTTGATCCGAAGCAAGCTTGCATCATCCGGCTCCACGATACGGATCTGATCCACCTCGTAGGTGATGGTACGATCCAGAATGGTGAAGTAGAACAGGTCGCCCACCTCCATTCTGTCTAAATGAGTAAACAGCACCGCGGTGGGAAGCCCTCTGTGAGCGGATACGACGCTGTGTGTGGATTCTCCCCCTACCGGTAGGCTGGTTCCCTGTAAATGTCCCACAGCAACGCTGAGAACGCCGTCGGAGGTGCCGTGGTATACGGGAAGCTCCTGGCTGATCTTGGGGACGGTGATATAGCCGATCATACCGGTGCCGCCGATGTTCAGAAGCTGGTGGTATTCCGTCAAACGGTTATGCTCCACCAGAGGATCCTCCATAGCCGCCAGCTTTTGGTTGTAAGCGCTTGCGGCCTCGAAAATGGCGTCGTAGTCCTCCGGCTTGTACTGGGCCAGCATAGACTCGTAGTCTACGATGGCTTCACTCTGGGTCTTGGAATTCCAATAGCTGCTGATGGAGGGATATAACAGCACGGAGAGGCCTATGAAAAAGGCGATCAGAAGAATAATGGTGGTTTTTCGGTTCTTCATAGGTCTCTCCCTGTTGTTATCGGGGTATTCCCCGGCAGAAGCCTTTGCCTCTGCCGGGGATTCGTTTTGTTCCAAAAAGTGGGGGATTACTCAACGATCTTGGACATTCTCTTCTTGGTCACCAGAACCACGCCGGTGATCAGAACCAGCAGACCGCCGCATACGGTGAACAGCACGGTGCCAATGCCGCCGGTTTCGGGGAGCATGGAACCGGTCTTGTTCACCACGTGAACGCCGGAGCCGGTGGAGTAAATGCCATCGTTGAAGACGGCGTCCAGGTTGCTGTCGGAGATGATGAACTTCTGGCGGGCAGTCAGCATGTTGTAACCTGCGGGAGCTGCGGTCTCCTCCAGATAGTAGGTACCGTTGTCAAAGCCAAGCACGCGGACCTTGCCGTCCTTAACGACGATGTCGATACCGGTTTCATCTGCTCTTGCGCGGCGGTAAGTCACGCCGTCATCCATAAGCACCACGGGAACCTCGTTGCCGCCGGATGCTGCATCGTAGATTCTGAAGCGGGCACCGTCGATGAGGGTGTTCTGAGAATCGGTCTTGACGATATCGATACCATAGGTAAAGGTGTTAACGGGATCGTGGTTGGATTCGTGATCCTCACCAAAGGTCAGCCATGCCTCGTTCTGGTTGCCTTCGCCGGCGATGATGGCATTACGGTTCAGCATAGCCTCGTAGTAGATAATGATCTTGTCGTTGGTTTCCAGCTTGTTGCAGAGGCTTTCGGTGAAATGTACTTCAAAGTCACAGCCTGCTTCGGTGCCGGGAGTCTTAATGGTGTAGTCCGTGTCAAGAGTCATCTCGTGAGTATCTTGGCCGGGGATAACGTGCTCAACCTTGGAGACCTTCTGGAAGGTAAGACCGTCGGACATTTTATCGTGGAGAACGTAGTTTTCCGCACCTGCGTGAACGTTGATGGTAACGCGGAAGTAGATGGTCTGGCCGATGTCGGCGCTGTTGGAGCCGCCCCACTGATCGGTGGAGTCTTCCTTTACCTGCTTGTCCACGGTGGGAGCGCCGTTTTTAGCATTGATGGAGGCATCGGGGTTGGTGGTGGTCAGGCCGCAGAGAGCGCCCATGGTGGAGTCTACCAGGTAGTAGCCCAGCTCCAGGTTGGAGAACTTACCCGTGTTGCCGGTAATTTCGAAA
Source organism: Clostridia bacterium (assembly GCA_017516825.1). GTDB lineage: Bacteria > Bacillota > Clostridia > Oscillospirales > CAG-382 > Coliplasma. The sequence goes on from JAFXBC010000077.1 coordinate 3,819, forward strand.
TCCCCTGCATTCTTGGAGGACTTTACGGGGGCAATGCTGTTGGCCTTTGCGTAAGCCAAAGCCAGCTTTGCGAAGGTGGAAATGGTGTCGTCGTCAAGTGCGGCTACCCAGGTCACGTAACCGTCGGCATCGGTTGCCATGTAAGTCTTGGCATCGTCGGTGGCGAAGAAGGCAGCCCAACCGGCTTCGATCTTGTAGGAGTATGCGCCGGTGTCTTTGTTGTAGCTTTCCAGATTCAACAGCGTGTAGATCTCGTAGGTGTTTTCGGAGCTGATGCCGTTGATGGTGATGGAACCGGTTCCGCCGGCGGCGAATACGGTCATGGAGAAGGTCGCCAGAAGCACCATCGCGAGGAGAAGAGATAAGAACTTTTTCATTTTTTTATTCCTTTCACTTTGTTTTTTTTAATTTGAATATTTTGAAATCGAACGTACGGCACAAATTTTACCGTTTTCAGAGGCTTATTGCATCCTCCTTTCCTTCTTGCGCCCGGATCCGATTCCGTATGCCAGCGCAACCAGCATGATGCCGGCTCCGCAAAGCGTATAAGCAAGTCGGGCAAAGGAGCCCGTAGAGGGGAGCTCGGGACCTCCCGGATGATAGGTGTTGGTGATCACCGTGGAGTAAGTGGGGGGTGATCCTCCAGAGGATTGAATGGCTCCGTAAGAGGAGACCCAAAGATCCTTTTCCCAAACCTCCGTGACCGTGTAGACGATCACGTTTCCGCTTGCGTCTTTATAGGGAAGCCCTTGGAAAACGCCTTGCCAGTTATTCTTTAAGGTCAGGGTGATACTGCGTCCGGTATCCATACCGTTGGCCATCAGCCGCACCGTTACTGCAAATTCTTCGTAAAGCTTTGAGCTGTACCCCTCCGGGAGTACCCAGTTCTTACTTACGGAAAGAGAGGTCTCGTTGTCTGCGGCCAGGGGGGTGTTGGTGATCTGGTACGCCCAGTCTCCCGCCTCCACCGTGGTGGTCGTGGTGATCTTCGTATACGGCTTGAAGATCAGCGAGTTGTTGGCGTTTGTGCTGTAGCCAAACTTTCCGGAGCCGTTCATGCTGTTGGCAAGGTAGTAAGAATTCCATCCCTGCTGATAGTAGAACTGCAACCCGCCGTTTCGGTTGCTGTAGGAGAATTCCTGACGGTCGTTGGAGCCGGGTGCGCCGATCCTGGCGTAGAAGTCCGTGGGACTGCCGCCGCCGTAATAGAAGGTAATGGTTTGGCCTACGCCGTTGGTCAGCTTCACCTTTCCGTTGATGACCGTGGCGGTCCAGAGTGCATTGGGGGAGGAAACCGCCGTATCCATATCGACCCACGTGTATCCGGTGTCCGCATCGTTGTTGCGGGTGGATAGGTATCCGTTGGCCGTCCACAGGACGTAGGTCTGGCCGTTTTGGAAGGTCAAGGCTTCCGCCCATTTGGTGGAGGTGATCTGAAGCTCCGTGACCTTGCGGACGGTGGAATAGTAACCCGATTCGTAGGATTCCTCGATGCCGTATCTCACCTCTGTCAAGGCATCGTAATCGTACTTGGGAAGATTGGTCCAAACGTACATCCACTGGTTTTCGTCGCTGAGGGTGATCTCTCGGATCCGTCGTACCGTTCCGTCGGGATCGGTAACCGTCAGATAGACCGTGATGTAGTCCCGGCTGTGATCCTTGGTGTCCTGCCAGTGTTTTACCACCTGCACGGTAGTGACCTCCGTAACCGTTTCCGGCGCGTTGGTTACCGTGACGTACATGGTTTTGGTGGCCTCGTCGATATGGATGCCGTGAACCGTGAAGCCGCCGGATGGCTTGGTGCCGTCCGCTTCGTCGATCACGTCCACGTGGTAGGTGGTGACGCCTTTCTTTTCCAAGGTCAGGCGGATGATCCCCCTTGCAAGGCCGTAGCCTTCTGCCGAGGGAGGCCCGGTCTCCTTGATGTAATAGGTGTTACCCGACCCAAGGCCCCATAGGGTAGCCACGCCGTCCTTCACGGTGAAGGTGTTCTTTGCCTGATCCGGGATACCGTCCTGCATATCCAGGTGGTAAGCCTCCTCGCTTTCCCAAAGGGCAACGGGAAGGGTGCAGGCAAGATCCTCGTAAACGGAGAACCGGGTTCCGTTCAGCAGTTCTCGGGTCAGAACGTCTTCCTTCTGAAGTTGAAGGCTGAAGCGGGGGGCCAGGTTGAAGTAAATAGAGCAGTTGGAAAGGGAAGAACCACGCTCCAGATACAGGATGGTCATGGTGTGGTCTCCCGCACCGATGCCCAGATCCATCAGCGTACCGGTCTGCTCGCCCTGCACGGTGATCACACCGGTGGAGAAGTCGATCATACCCGATTCCGCGCCGTGGATACCTCCGATGTCCAGAACGGGAATGCCGTCGATCAGCACCCAAAGGTCATCGTCGCCGCTGAACTGGAATTGCATATCGTTGCCGTACAGATCCTTGTTTCCGCCGATGCCGGGAACGTTGGGCAGGTAGAAACGGATGTCCGACCGCATCCCGTAGGCGTAGTCGGCCTGTACGTTGTTGGGGGAGTTGTAATCCCCGGAATTGTATTTGGAGTCGTATCTGTAATGGGGGATCCCTGCGTATTCTCCGTCCACGCCGTCGTAATGATAGCTGCCCACCGTCTTGCCGTTGGTATTGACGTAGGGGGAGTTGAGGGGCAGGAAGTCGGAGTAGGAGCCTCCGATGGCGTCGGAGGTGGCGGAAAGATAATCGTATACGTAGAAACGACCTCTGCTTTGGTTGTAGGATGCGGCGTTGCGCTTGGAGTCGTAGTAGTAATATCCGTAATGCTCGTCGCCGGGATCATCCATGATCTGGAACAGGTGGTCGCCTGTGCCCAGATAGTTTTTTCCCACGACTCCCGTTCCCGTTACAGGGTCGTAAAGGTTGTCCGTGGAGAACAACAGATCTCCCAAAGCGGAGGTGTAAATACCGGGTGTCACCACCCCCTCGCCGGGGTAAATGTTGTGGTTGCTACGGTTGTTGGGAATGCACAGCAGACCGCCGCTGTCGTTGTCCACGAAGATAAAGTCGAGGGTGGGACGGTTTCCGAAGGGAACGTTCCCGGAGGAGATCATACTCCAGGTCTCGGAATGCCCCGAAGCGTCTACCGTTACCTGCGCCCTTGCGGAATGGACGTTGAACAGGTAGTTGTAGTCGAACATATGGGTGGTGATAAAGGAATTGGTGCTTACCGTATCCGCCACCTGGGCGTTGAACTGCCCGATGTCGTAGGTAGCGGCAACCCAGTCCGCGTAAAGCACCGCGTTCCCCGTGACCTTCATATCGGCCCCGGGCGCGTAGTAGCGGGAATTGGTGACGTCGTACCAGCCTCTCAGCTTGTAGCTGTATTTGCTGGGGGACGTCCATTCCGTGGGTAACCGCAGGATGTCTCCCTCGTAAACGGTGTATCCCGTATCGGGGGAGCCTGTCAGATGCCCCAGCCCGCCGTCGGTACCGTCCAGCCAGACGGTACAGCGGCTGGTCATACCTAAGGAATACACCGCGGCCTCGGATTGATTTTGGGTCACCTGGAAGACGCCTGCTTGGGGGTTCAGCTTGGCGTAATCGGAATTGCTTCGGATCCGAATGCCGGAGCCGCTTACCACCGGTACACTGGTGTACGCACCGGTGGTGGTGACGCTGGCCCCGTTACCGGAGAAGGCGTGCATATAACGGCCGGTCTTCAGGTTTTTGATCAGATAGGCAGTGCCGGATCGGGTAAACGACCAAAGCAGGGAATCCGGGTCAGCCGAATCGGTGCTGATGTTGCCGCCGGCATCCACGGTGATGGGAACTGCGTTTCCGTTCCCGTCAAAGGCGTAGGCGTCCGCTCCGTTGGTGGTGTAGACCACGAACAGATTGTCACCGGTGAACAGGGAGGTGTCGTAATTGACCTTCTTTGCAATCACGCTCGCGGTATCCAGAACCGTTATCCCGTCGGCCGCAGGCACGATGCCGTAACCCAGGATGGCGGGGTCATGGAGCTCGTAGCGGGTCTCCTTTACGGCGTTTTCCAGATCGCCTTGGATCACGGTGACGGTGGTACCGTCCACTTCGGTGATCACGGCTACCGCATCGGCTCTCATAGCGTCTCCCGAGCGAAGGAACAGGATGTTTCCTGCCTCCGGAACGCCCTCCGCGGCGGTTTGGTAAAGCCCTTCCGCTTCCCATTCCACCCGCATGGATTCAGCCCCTGCATTCATGGGCAGATCCGCGGCGCCGCCGTACTCCAGACAGAAGGAGACGAACATGGCCGACCAATCGCCGTAGGGATTGCCGTACCATTGGCCGTAGCGGGTAATGCCCCGCCGAACCCCGTTGACGTCTACCTGGAAGTTCAGCGTGCTTTCCGTGTAGCCCAATTGGGAGCGGGCTACCAAGATCACGTTGGCTTTCGTGGTGGGTCCCCGAACCATATCCGACAGCGTCATCTCCCAATCGTCCTCGGTCTCCAGATCGGCGTTGATGTTGCTGTAACAGCCGGGAACGTGGGTGTGCTCCTCCAGGGTGCATCCAACGCAATCCGACGAGTGCATATGCTCCTCCTTGCCGCAGAAGGCCTCACCGGCAATCCCGATGCCGGTGAGCTTCAAGCTCCAGAAGACCACCAGGATCACCAAAAGGGAAAGCTGCAGTATGATCTGCCGCAATCTGTGCCGATGGTGATTGCTTCTATTCCATTGTGTCAAAAGAGAATCTGTTTTTTCGGACAAGACCATACCTCCTTTCCCCAAATAGTTGCGAAGTATCAGTCTATGAATTCAAAGTCCGATAAGGGCCAGAATTTACAGAAAATTTTGCCGACGATCTGATCCTCCGGAATACAGCCGATCACACTGCTGCGGCTGTCCACAGAGGTCTCTCTCTGGTCTCCCATAACGAAATAACAATTTTCGGGCACCTGGTAGGGGAAGGTCACGTCACACTCTCCCAAGGCCTTCTTGGTGACGTAGGGCTCCTCCAAGGGCTCGCCGTTCAAGAAAACAGTGCCGTCCGGTTCGATCCAGATGTAATCCCCGGGGGTGGCGATCACCCGCTTGACCAGTATTTTATTAGAGTAATAAAAGGCGCACAAGTCCCCGGTCTCCATCTCCTTCTTCTTTACCAGAAGAACGATGTCCCCGTCCCGCAGGGCGGGCTCCATGCTGGTGCCTGCGATCTGAAGTACGGGAAGCACCAACGTGGCAACCAAGGCCGCCACGGCCGCCACCACGATGAGGGCGTTTACCGTGCTGCGCAGAAGCTTGCGGAATCTCCGCTTATAACGCTCCCGCTTCAATTCGTTTTGCAGGGCGTCTACCGGGGGAAGCTCCTGCATGATCTCTTTTTCCGTATGCTTCTTCATACCTGCTCTTCATCCTTTGGGCAGGGCGTTTCTGCCTGCCTGATGATCTCCTCGGCCCGCTTTTTTGCCTCGGCAAGATACAGATCCGCCGCTTGCTGTGCAGCTTGAAAAACTCCGCTCAGCTCCAGGGAGGCCTCCGCAATGGAGCCCAGAGAGGATATTCTGATCTCGTATTCCGTTAACTGCTTTTCCTTCTGCTCCAGAAGCATCTGCAGCTGATCGGCTCGCTGGGTCTGGGCCAACAGCAATTCCAACAGCTGGTATCGATTCAGCTTTTTCAGTTCCTTTTCGGTCATTCAAAATTCCTCCTTCCCTTCCTTGTGGGTAAAAAAAGTAAAGCCATCTGAGAGGTATGGAAACTCATATCTCACAGATGACCGATGGTATTTTGAAAGCGGCACGGCGCAAAAAGGCACAGTTGTTCCGCGACCGTTGTAAAACGTTCTACCGAAAATGAATAAATCCCCATTTTTAGCCGCCCCCTTCTTCAAAAATGCAGATATATATAAGGACTTCAACAGTATAGCACATTCTTTTGTGTTTTTCAACCCGTTTCGTGAATTATTATTGGAATTCTCCTTGCTTTTTTGAAAAAACCGCATTTTTACAATTCTTTTGGAATCTGAACGCCGGACCCTTCTTTTTCCTAAATAAGTTTTGAGGATTTTCAAGGGACTTTTTCAAAAGTCCCTTGAATGGGGTCAAGGGGCAACGCCCCTTGCACCGTTCCTTGCAAACAAAAACCGATGAAGGCGTTTTTCCCTCATCGGTATCCTTTCTATAGCCTCCCTCCGGGAGGGAGGGGGACCACCGCAGGTGGTGGTGGGAGCCCGCGAGCATCCAAAGCAACGTCCTTTTCAAACTCGTCTGTTCGATCCTCCCGCAGCCTATTGCTGCAGGGTATATTCCTCAATTCAGTCGACGCACCAAAGGCTGCCCCTGGAAGGGGGAGCTGTCGGCGTCAGCCGACTGAGGGGGTTGATCCAAAGGCCAAACTAACAATTCACTTCTTGCTACAAAAAACCGCTCTGCGAAAACACAGAGCGGATACAATCATTTACGAGTGGGTTTTACGTTGGCGGAAGGGGTGATATCCCCATCAATCGGGCCGTTGGCATCTTCGAATGCTTTGATGCTTTGTCTGATCAAAACAAGCACCTGGCTGTTTACGCTTCTGCCTTCATAGTCCGCGATATAAGACAACTTGTTCAGCATTTCCTCTTCAATTCTGATAGAAACACTCTTGATAGCCATAAAATCACCTCAAAATAAACATATTATATATTTATTTTAGAGTTATTATGTGCTATAATGTTGTGAATGGATATATAGTATATCTAAAATATTTTTGAGGTATTTTCTATTATGGATGAAAAGAGATCAACCACCGCCTGCTTCTTCGGACACAGAGCCATCGATGAAACCGAGGACTTAAAAAGAAGCCTCACTGCCGCCATAGAGAACCTGATCACCGCAGAAGAGGTAGATACCTTTCTGTTCGGCAGTAAAAGCCGTTTCGACAGCCTTTGCCTGGAGCTTGTCACCGCCTTGAAAGAAAAATATCCTTACCTGAAGCGGGTGTACGTCCGTGCGGAATACCCCGAGATCACCGAGGAATACAAAGCCTACCTCCTGCGCTCCTACGAGGATACCTACTATCCCGAAAAGCTGCGGAACACAGGGAAAGCCGCCTACGTGGAACGGAACAGGGAGCTGATCGACAGAAGCCGTTTCTGCATCATTTATTACAGCGAAACGCATTCCCCCGCTACCCGCAAAAGCGGCACCAAGGCGGCCCTTGACTACGCCGTGAAAAAGGAACGCCAAATCCTTCTTTTTCCGAAATAAGTTTTGAGGATTTTCAAGGGGCTTTTTCAAAAGTCCCTTGAATGGGGTCAAGGGGCAACGCCCCTTGCACCGTTCCTTACAAACAAAAACCGATGAAGGCGCTGTTCCCTCATCGGTTTCCTTTTATCTGCTTTTCTTCACGGGGCGGATATACTTCCAGAAACGCTCCGTGTCGTGGAAGAAATAGAACAGCCTGCCCTCCGTCAGATCCAATTCGTACCCGCTGGCGGGGTAATCAAATTCTGCCATGGCTTTTTCGATCTTAGCCTCCACCGCGCCGTTTTGGGTCTCGTAATCAAAGGGCCCGTGTTCAAAGACTAAATATTCTCCCTCCGGCACGTCCGTCAACAGCATTCCCTTCGGCACCTCTCCGCGGTAGTCACAGGGCAACCGTACCCCGTAGCACTCCGCCAAGGGGATCCCCCAAGAACAGATCCTTCCCGCAGGGGTGTTGAGAAAGGCCATGATCTGCCCGCTTCCACTGTCCGACCCCGCACCGCCCAAGTCGTCCAGCTTGTTTCCAATGCTGTCCAAAAGACCGCACACCGTCTCGCAGTCCTGCCCGGGGATCAATGCCTGCTTCTGCCAGAAATCCCAATAGCCGATACTTTCGTAGTTACGGATATGCAAAAACTTATGGGCGGGAATGGTAACGAAGTAGGTCTTCACCTCGTTTGCCTCGCCGTCCCCCCAGCCGCCGTTTTCCAAAAGATAGCAGTCCAAAGGGCTGATCACCGTGCGGAGAACCACGGGGGCGGGATGCTCCCGATACTCACTGGGGGTCACGCCGTAGGAATCCTTGAAAGCCCGTGTAAACGCCTCGTGGGAAGAAAAGCCGTAGTCCAACGCGATCTCCAAAATTCCCCTCCGGGAGTCTCTCAATTCCTTAAGAGCAAACGCCAGCCGCCTGCCCTGCAGATATGCCCGCAAGGTCATCCCCGAGACTTGCCGAAACTTTCTGGAAACGTATGCGGGGGAATATCCCAGCTTGTCCGCCAAGGTCACCAGGGTAACCCTTTCGTCCTTCTTTTCCCGAATGCAATTATCCACCTCACGGGAGATGGTCTGAATATGTCTGTGCCATTGGTTCATGGAAAGCACCGTCCTTTCTGCTTTCATGATAGCAGAAATTTTTCTTTTTCGCTTGATGTTTTTTGTTTTCCTCTTGCATTTCCACGGGAAATATGCTATACTCCCATCCATGAATACAACTGCCACCGGGTAGGAAATGCAAGGCATTCGTTTGCGTATCGTTAGGTCTTAGAAGATACGCAGTACGGATGTTTCTTTTTTGGGAGGCTTACGATGAAAAAACTGCTTACGTACTTCACCAAAGGGGAGTTGCTCCTTTGGGGCTTGTCCACGGGACTGATCCTGTTGTTCTTTCTGCTGTTTGACAGGGAAAACTACCTCACCTTGGCCGCCTCTCTGCTGGGCGCCGCCGCACTGATCTTCACCGCAAAGGGGAACCCGTTTGGACAGTTTTTGATGATCCTGTTCGGCATCCTCTACGGCATCATCTCATGGGGCTTTGCTTATTACGGGGAAATGATCACCTATTTGGGCATGACCGCCCCCATGGCGCTGTTCGCCCTGATCGCATGGATGAAGAACCCCTACAAGGGCAACCGCGCACAGGTGAAGGTGAATCGTCTCACAGGCAGGGAAGTGGTGTGGATGCTCCTTCTCACCGCAGTCGTGACCTTTGTGTTCTACCTGATCTTAGCATTTTTCAACACCGCAAACCTTGCCCCCAGCACCCTGTCCGTTTCCACCAGCTTTATCGCCGTGTACCTCACCTTCCGCCGTTCCCCCTGCTACGCCTTGGCCTACGCCGCAAACGACCTGGTGCTGATCCTTCTGTGGGTGCTGGCAAGCTTTGAGGACGTCTCCTATCTTTCCGTCACCGTATGCTTCGTTATGTTTCTGGCAAACGACCTCTACGGGTTTTACAATTGGCGCAAAATGGAAAAACAGCAAGCCGCAGGGAAGTGACCCCCGCGGCTTTCCTTATTTCTTCGCCAAACGGTAGCTTTCCGCAATACGCAAGAACAGCTCCTCCGTGGGAACGGAGCCGTTCAATATCACGGTGTACCAATGCCGTTTGTTCATGTGGTACCCGGGGAAGAACCGCCTTCCGTCCACCGTGGAATCCACGTCCTTCGGATCAATCCGCAGATCCATCACCTCGATCATCCCGTCCCCATCCGGCAGAAGTTTGCTCGCCTTCAAGACCATCACCGTGGCGTACCACTTGCGATTGTCCTTCCGCCGCCAGACGGCCGCCATGGGGAGCTTTTCCCAAAGGAATTCCAGCTTATCTCCATAGGTTTCTTCCACGTGGCGGATCAAAGCACGGGACTGATCTTCCCGAAAAATATGCAGATCAAAGCACTTCTTGGCAATATCGTCCAGAATGTCACCATACTCCGTCCGTACCTGCCCCACGAAGGCACCCTCCGCATGGGGCACCAAATGCAACACGTATTCTTCTCCGAAGGCGGCGTCTTCCACTGTGGTAGCAACCTCTCCGTCGTGGGAGACCTCCACCGTCAGCTCCATTTGCCCGCCAACTAAAGGCACCTTGTAAACGTATACCCCCGCGTCAAGCACAAACCCGTACTCCAACAGCTTCCCCGTATTCACTTTTCGGTTTTTGAAGGATTCAGTTTTCATGTATACCCGTATTGCTTCGATGATACTTCCCGGGAAGGAGCTCCATGGCGGTTCTTGCCAATTTCTTCCCGGCAAAGGTAATGGTTCCCTCGTGGGAAACGTAGATCAGCCATTCCTTTGTTTGGTCAAAATAATAGATTTCCACGTACCAAGGGAAATTGTAGCCGTCCTCGTCTTTCTCGGTGAGCCGTGCAAGCAGATCGACCTGTTCCGGCCTTGAACAGTAGCTTTGATTCTGTACAACCGTCACTTCGTTAATGTCCATAGTCTTCAAAACGCTTTTCACCTTTCGGATCCTTCTGTCATCATAAATCCGATCCAGGTCAAAAGCAACGGCGGGAATCCCTTCTTTGAGCTTTGAAAGAGGATACCAATGGAGAAACGGCGGCGTGTATCCTTCGCGATATACGCAGGTAGATTGGATGATTTGTAAAAAGCTATCTTTTGTCATGGGCCGTCACTCCTTGTGCTTCCGCCATTTCACGGGATACCCGTCCATGCGCTTTTGGCAGGCTTCCATACTTTCAAAGCATTCGTCGGCTACCACCTTCAACTGCTCGTCGATGTGCAAGAGAAAGAAATCCCGATCTTCTTCATAAACGCAGACGGCAAGGTAGCACACCTTTCGGGTATCTCCCGCAGACGCAAAGGAGCCGTGTTCCGTGAAAAGCAGAACCTTTGCGTTGCCAAAACACTTGGGAAAGGTGCGAGCCGTCACGTAGACAGCCTTTTCCGAAAGGTCGATGATGTAATCTGCATATCCTTCGGTATAGGGCAGCTCCCGAAACCCGTGTTTTCTGCAAAAAGCATCCATAAAGCTTGCGGCATCGGACTCCCGAAACAGCTCCGTCGCGGTATGATGCAATTCTTCAAAGGCCAAAAGCCTGCCGTTGTACAGCTTTTCGCTTTGTAATGACCGGACTTTGATAATCATAGATCCCTCAGCATTCTTTTCTCGCGCTTTCGCAAAATTGCTTTGGCTTCCTTTTGCACATTTTCCGTGGTGCAAAGCCGTTGCCATTCTTCAAAAATCGTAACGGATAACGGATAGCGATACCCGTTGTTTTTGTAATCAAAACACCCTGCCACGGCAGTAAGCTCATCCTCTGTGATCTCGGCGCACCATTCCAAGAAAGCGGTGGTTTCCTCATCCGGGAAGAACAAACAATCCCGCAAGGTCAAGGGCAAAAGCACCCCTTGGCGATACCTTTCCGTGTACTTCCGCAACAGATCGGGCCGATGCTTCCCCAGCGTCTTTCTTGTTTCCCACAGAGTAGCGTAGGAATCCCCGTCTTCCAACAGCTTGGAGATCCGGGCGAAATATTCTTCGCTTCTTTTTCCGCGGCTGATGGCAGTATCGAATCCCGTCATGGCTTTTTTTGTGGTGGGGGAGAAGCTGGGAAACGTTTCTATTGCATACGCCAAAACCTCGGGCACCTTTTTGGGGTCGATCTTTCTCACGAAGGTCTCTATGGTGAAGATGGACTCCATTCTCGGCAAATACTTCCAAAGCAAGCGCATCACACCTGCGTCCGTTATTTTGCGCAGACTGAGATCTGCCATATAGTGATAGTCGTAACCAAGTGCATTGATCTCTCGGAACAACTCCAAAAGCGCCAGAGATTCTCCCTCCGGGTTCTCGACAGGCTTTTCTCTGTCGACCTGTTGTTGGTAGAGAAACAACGCGATCTCTTTATCGTTCATGTTTTTGTATCCTCCGCAGAGATTCTTTGCTCAACGTTCAACATCGCCTTGATCTTATCCGCCAAAGCAAGGAGCTCCGCCCAGGCATCCTCAGTTTGCACCGAACGGGCATTCCAATAGGGCGTGTTTTCCAAACGGCGGAATCTCTGCGCCAATTCCAAAGACAGCTCAAAAATTTCGCCTGTGATCAGTCCCGCACGGAGCAAAGCGTTCAGCGTGTTCTCGTGGAGGAAGGAAACACAGTCGGAATCGAACTCTTCGAAAACGCGGTATTCGATCTCATTGGTGTCGCATTCCCGCAAAAACAAGCCCAGGTTATTGAGCGCATGGACGTAATATTCGAATTGTTCAAATGCAGTCAAGCGTTTCAAAGGTCGCCTTCTCTTTCCCGTATGGCAACGAACTCTTCCACCAAGCTCTGCTCCTCGCAGAACCAATGACAATATTGGATCACCGAACGGTCATCCATTTCCTGCACCTTCTTCATGCGGTAGCGATGTACGTTGTATTTTTTGAAAAACATCCGTGAAAGCCGTGCAAGCGCCCGTTGTATCATATGCTCCAGCAATGCGATCTTCTCCTCGTCCTTTTTACAGCGGGTGTTCACACGGTAGCCGTCAAGGGAAGACTTTCGGTAGACCGCTAAATACTGCTCCGGGGAAAGGAGGTAGAACCTCACACCCCGTTCCTCACGTAAGCTGATCTCCTGCAGGGGAATGCCCGCAAAGTGCTCCAATTCCTCTAAAGAGGCGTAGGAATAGGCCACCCCGTCCTTTTGGAAGGTGTGCTCCTTTTCGTCGGCAAGCAGATAACCGTTGGCTTCTAGAACAGTCTTGAACGGCTGCCACTCCTCCGAAAGCATCCTCTCCGGAAGCAGAATATCAATATCCTCGGGCCGGAGTTCTTCCCCCGTCAAAACCGCCAGCCCCAAAGAGCCGTACAGCAGGGGCGTGACCGCAAAGGCTTCTTGCAAGACCCCTGCGTTTTCCAAGAACAGATCGAATTTTCTTTTCATCTTTGCGTCTTCCCCCTCGTTTTTCCTCAGTATACCACACCCGGTGCAAAATTTCAACCGCTTTCCACAACCTTCAAAAAACATCTTGCAAAAGGATTCTCCGGGTGGTATAATCAAAGCAAGAAGACCAAAAAAGGAATTTGACCATGAAGACCATCAAGCTCGGCGACCCGGTGACGGTTGCCCAAGATACCAAAGAGCCCATCCTGTTCGGCGGTTACCAGGATCCCACCATCCGATGTGGGGAAAACGGCAGACTATTGGTCCGCTTCAACGCCCGCAGAGATAACTGGCTCACCTTCGGGGAGGAAGAAAAGAATCCCGTTTACAGCTCTGACGACGGCGGGGCACATTGGGAACTGTGCGACAAACCTCAGGAAACCTGGCTCCGCGCAGGCACCCGCCTGCCCAACGGAGACATCTTCTGCTTCCGTGAGCATTCCGTACTGCGGAAAGAGACCCTGCCCCAGCTACCCCCTCTGCCCGAGGGACGGAAGCTACTCACCGCAGGGATGTCCGTATACACCGTAAACGAATTGAAGCCCTGCTTGGGTGACCGCGTGGCCAAGGAATTCAAGGCCTACCGCATCAAGGCGGGTACGGAGGAGGTCATCGAGGAGACCTGCCCCGTGATCTGGGAGAATATGCCCGTGGTGCTTCACTACGAGGGCTTTCTTATTCGGGTGTTCCCGCACCCAAGCCTTTCCATGAAGGTGGATCCGCAAGGCAACCTTTGGATGCCCGTGGATGCTCCCGCCGTGGACGACGAGGGAAACCTGCTGTCTTTCCGCCGTTGTACCGCCTTGCTTTGCTCCAAGGACATGGGTCACACCTGGGAATACGTCAGCCACATCCTCTACCGGGAATCCTTCAACCCGCCCACCGCCATTGACGTGGAGGGCTTTATGGAATGCTCCTTGGAATTTCTGAAGGACGGCTCCTGCCTCGCCATCCTCCGCTCGGGCTCCCTGTCTCCCTTCGTCATCGGGGACGAGGATCACCCCGCGCCCATCATGATGCAGACCCGCTCCCACGACGGGTGCAAGACCTGGGAAAAGCCTACCTATTTCTACGACTACGGCGTCATGCCCGTCACCCGTATGCTGGCAGACGGCACCGTTCTCATGGCCTCGGGGCGCCCCGGAGTGTACCTCCGTGTGTCGCAGGATCTTTCTGCCAAAGAATGGTCGGACATCGTCCCCGTGGTGGAGGTACCCAAGGAGGATTTCTACGCCAAATACTACGAATACACCTGCTGTAACACCGGCATCGCCGTCACAGGCCCCAACACCGCTATGATCGCTTACAGCGATTTCACCAAAAACGCCCCCGACGGCAAGCGGGCGAAATCCATCATGGTGCGGAAGATCACCGTGGAAGGAGAATGAAAAACATGAAAAAAATCAAGATCACCGTTATACGGAAGGCACGCTACGACGACCTCATCGCCAAATACGAAAACCCCATAGAGCACGCCTGTGACCTGGAGGAAGGACAAGTCTTTTATTGCGAGGGCTGGCAAAAGCCTAAGGGTTTCTGCGACAGCGCCTGGGAGACCCTGTCCCCCTTCGTCATGACGCTTGCCCACGGCGGAGAGAATTTCTACGACGGCTGGATGAAGGATCCCAAGTCCGCCATGCTCTCCTGCAACGACGGCTTTCGCCCCGTAAGCTTTTATATCGAAGTGTGTGATTGAAAGGATATAGCTATGATCTTCCTCTGTTACCCCAAATGCTCCACCTGCGTGAAGGCCCGTAAGTGGCTGGACGAGCAAAAAGTTCCTTATACCTTACGGGACATCAAAGAAGACAAACCCACCTTGCAGGAGCTTACAGCCTGGCACAGCCAAAGCGGCCTGCCTCTGAAGAAATTCTTCAACACCAGCGGGCTTTTGTACCGCTCTCTGGAGCTGAAAAACAAGCTTCCCTTCATGGATAACACGGAAATGCTCTCCCTCCTTGCCACCGACGGCATGCTGGTAAAACGCCCTATCCTCATCGGAGAGGATTTCGTCCTGGTAGGCTTCTCGGAAGGGGAGTGGAGCGCAAAATTGCTCCCGTAAACTGCGTTACGAAAGGAATGGATCTGTATGAAAAACAAACGTATCAGAACTCTCGTATCCCTGCTTTTGACCGTGCTTTTACTGCTGCCCACGCTGGCATCCTGCGGCGGGAAAGAGCAAACTACCTCCTCGGAAAGTGAAGCCGCCTCCACGGAGGAAAGCAGTACCGCCGTTTCCGCAGAGGAAGAAAGCGCGGAGGAATCCTCCGAGGACACAGGAGAAGAACCTATGGAAAACATTCGCGACAACCCCGACTACAAGAATATTCTTTTGGGCAAAAGCTATACCCGCTCCGCTCTGTATCCCGATGACAGCTCTGCCTCCTACCCCGATGAAGGCAATACCAAGCTCACCGACGGTCAGCTTCCCGCATCGGAGGGCAAGTATTCCGATCCCGCCTTTGCAGGCTTCAACGTAAGCAACGATTATTCCGACCGCGGCTACGCCTCCATCGTGGTGGATCTGAACGGTCTGTACTGCATGGACAAGTTCGAAATTTACGTGGGCTCCAAGGCGTTCTTAAGCGTTGGTATTTCCGCACCCGCCTTTGCCTGGGTATACGCTTCCCACGACGGGGAGACCTGGCACGAGGTGGGCATCACCGCCCACGAGGATACCGAGGAGGTCAACTGCCTTCCCTCCGTTTTGGAGCTGAACACCCCCGTCACCGCACGCTATCTGGAGTTCCGCATTGTGGCTGACGTCAGCCGTTGGATGTTCGTTGCGGAGGTGATGGCCTACGGCATCGCCACCGACAAGGAGCTTCCTTTCGAGGAAGCACCCGCTCCCGAGCTTGGCACCACCTTCCTGCCCGCAAAATCCTCCTATCAATTCCTGTTTATCGGAAACAGCGCCACCTACGTCAACGATATTCCTGCCACCCTGGCTTCTCTGTGTGCAAAGAAGGGGATCACCATCACCCAAAAGCAGATCGTTCCCGGGGGTCGTACCCTGGAGGAGCACGCCGCAGACCCTGCCGTGCTTGCCGAGATCGCCAAGGGCTACGACGCCGTGTTCATTCAAGAGAACGGCAACTCCATGACCTCCTCCTCTGCCGCGGAAAAGAGCTTGGCTGCCATCAAAAAGCTTGGGGACGCCGTCCACGCTTCCGGCGCGGTGTTCTGCTTCTACGTCCGCCCGCCCTACGGCAAGGATCTGGCAGGGTACAAGAATTTCGATCAGTGCAAGCTTTTCGACGAGCATTTCACTCCCGCAGCAGAGACGGAAGACGCCCATTGCATCTACGTCAACCGCGCCTTTGCCTACGCCATCAAGCATTTGAATGATAACCTGTGGGGGGACGACAACGCCCACACCAATACCCACGGCGCCTACCTGGCGGTCTGTACCTTCTACGCCACCCTGTTCGGCAAAACCGCCACGGAGCTGGGCATCGCCTACGGCCTCCCCGCCGCAGACGCCAAGGCTCTGCAGGAGGCCGCCGACCAAATCGCCCTGCAGGGCGTGATCCCTTGGGAAGAATGAGGACATGATGTTAACCTATACCTATACGTCCAAAGGATGCTTTTCCCTTATGGAAAAGCCCAAGCCAACCATAAAGCACGAACGGGATGCCATCGTCAAGGTGACCCTTGCCAGCATCTGTTCCAGCGACCTGCACATCAAGCACGGCAGTGTCCTCAAAGCGGTGGAAGGCATCACCGTGGGCCACGAGATGGTGGGCATCGTGGAAGAGGTGGGCTCCGCCGTCACCCACGTAAAGCCGGGGGACAGAGTCACGGTGAACGTGGAGACCTTCTGCGGGGAGTGCTTCTTCTGCAAGAAGGGCTTCGTAAACAACTGCACCGACAAAAACGGAGGCTGGGCGCTGGGTTGCCGCATCGACGGCGGTCAGGCGGAGTACGTCCGCGTTCCCTTTGCGGATCGGGGGCTGAATAAGATTCCCGATACCGTTACCGACCGCCGGGCTTTGCTGGTGGGGGACGTGCTTGCCACAGGCTACTGGGCGGCGAAGATCTCCGAGATCACCGAGGAGGACACCGTCCTCATCATCGGCGCAGGCCCCACGGGTATCTGCACCCTTTTGTGCGCGATGCTGAAAAACCCAAAGCGCATCATCGTCTGTGAGAAGGATGAAAGCCGCATCAAGTTTGTAAACGAACACTACCCCCACGTACTCACGGTGACGCCCGCGGAGTGCCTTGCTTTCGTCCGTGCAAACAGCGACCACGGCGGGGCAGACGTGGCGCTGGAGGTGGCGGGTGCCGGCACCGACGAAGTCGGTGGTATGAATACCTTTGAGTTGGCCTGGCAGTGCGCCCGTCCCAACGCCATCGTCACGGTGGTGGCCCTCTACGAAAAGCCCCAAACCCTCCCTCTGCCGGATATGTACGGCAAGAACCTCACCTTCAAAACCGGCGGCGTGGACGGTTGCGATTGCGAGACAACCCTCGACCTCATCGCTCAAGGGAAACTCAATACCGAGCCCCTCATCACCCATACCTACCCGCTTTCCCGGATCGCCGAAGCCTACGACCTCTTCGAAAACAAACGGGACGGCGTCATCAAGGTCGCCGTGGAGTGTTAAAAGGAGGAGGCAAATATGAGACGTGGTGGAATTTTTGCAATACTATATATGCTATTTGGCGGTATAAAAGAAAAATGTGAACCCTCTATTCCAGCCGAGAATTGGGCAAATAAAGAACTGATGCATCGGGATTTGACGAACGGAGTCTCTGCTGAACAACGCTTAAGATATGCTAAACAAGGTAGATATTATATACCTAAATCCGTAACGGAAGCATATCCCAACCCTCATAGAGATGAAAAAGGAAAAATCATCATTGAAAATAGTACATTATATCATGACGATGTCAATAATCACGGTGCATATAATGCGCAACAATGGGTTGATCAAGGGAAATATAATCTTACTCCCGAAGAAATGAAAGTTGAGTACGCAAGAATTCAATTGAATTCGTTGAAACTTTTTTCTATTCGCAGAGAAATGACACTCGAGGAGGAGAAAAGCAAAGTTGAGTATGAGAGAATTATATCCGAAGCAAATATTGATTGGACGCAAACGGAAGCAGCAAAAGTATGGTCGCGAGCACATAGTGTAGATATGTCTTATAGATCAAAACAATAACATTTCGGATAAGAGCCAAATAACAGTAAAAGGAGAGAAGATATGAATATTACACAAACAGAAGCGATTCAACTGATTATTGATTTCTTTACACCGTTACATGGATTCTGGAAAGAAATACCCATTAAAGATGCATTGATAACAGATTTTATTGCTTGCGGATATGCAGAATTGGATGAAGAGAAAGGTAAATATGAAATAAGCGAGAGCGGAGTAGACTTTCTGTTCCCTTATATAGAACAAATAGCTAATGATTTTATTCTCTTTATCAGTCAAAGAGAATTTTGTTGTTTTGATGAAGAGACAATTGAGTGGTTTTCTACCAATTACGGAATTGACAAAGATGATGCAGATACACTCTACGTTTACATTGTTAAAATACTTAAGAAATTTGGTTACAAGGAGACATGGATACATCAAAAAGGAAGGGGAGAAGGATATTCTTTTGAAAAAGTCTAAGTCCTCTAACTTTTGAAATAACGCTATATCAATAGTGAAGAAAGGGGAATATATGTGAAAATAGATGATTTTTTATCACATCCATCGTTTGATAAGTACACGAGAGAGGTGTCCGAATTTCGAGACGAGTTCATAAATTTGGGTTGTGAAATGTTTTTATGGCCTTCGTTTACTGAACATTGTAAAGCAGTAGATCATGCTGCTAAAGCATCAAGAGCGCATCAGAATCGAACACCACATCCTAACATTATGCAGTTTATCAATCATCTGTCTTCTATAAGTGATCAATATATACTCTTTATTTATCCAGAAGATTATTCACCAAAATATTTAATGGCGCAAGAAATTGCAAAAAAAGCGGTTAAGTCTTATGTGCTTGATAATATATTTGCCGAAGATGACACAAAAAATTGGATAGCAATATTTTCTCGAGAAGATATTAAGAGCATCGGAATGATGTATCAAATTGTGTATGCTAATATAGGATTTACAGGGGATAATTATGGCGGCTATAAGCTTTTTGGGAAAGGGTTAATGTACTACGCTGATTGCTTGCGTTATGAAGGACAACCAATTAGATTTCGTGATGCCTCAAATCCAAACCTTGTTCATTTTCAAGGTAATGCTACAAGAAGAGATACAAATCCACGGATAATTTTAGAGTCTCGAAAAGTCACAGAAATGCTTGTTCGTCTTGGCTATTTCAACGATGAATATGAAATATTTTTCAATCTGTGGAAAGTGCTTATACCGTATTTACATGAGATGTATATTAGAGCAAGAGATTTGTTGGTGTGTGAATCGGGTACATGGAAAGATGACGTTAAAAAATTACATAGTCAAATGGTGGCTGATGGAATTATTGTTTCAAAGTGGAAATCAGAGCAATCGTTATTCACTTTGGTTAAGAAGAAGTACCCAGACGCGCTGTTTCAATTCCGTCCTCGCTGGCTTGAACCACAAAACTTAGATATCTATATTCCGAGTATTAATGTTGGAATTGAATATCAAGGAATTCAGCATTACGAAAGTATAGATTTCTTCGGTGGAGAAAATGCATTTATGCATAGACAAAATCTCGATAATCGAAAGAGACGCTTATGTGAAGAAAATGGACTAAATCTAATTGCGTGGCCATATACCGATGAAATTACAGAAAAATCGCTCGAAGATAAAATTTCTACGATTAGAGAGAAAGTTTCCAAATGAGCACAAAATTCTCCGCAAGTGGTCAAACATGTGGTCAATGGCGAAAAATGGGCTTGTTCAACCCTCAAAGTAGGGGAGAACAAGCCCATTATGTTTATTGCGAAAACGCGAGATTTTAAGAGATTATGCGAGGAAATAAAAGAAAATCGGAGGTTCGGTTGAACCTCCGATTTTGGTCTGAGTGACAAGACTTGAACTTGCGGCCTCTACCACCCCAAATGCTCCACCTGCGTGAAGGCGCAGAAGTGGCTGGACGAGCACAAAGTTCCGTATACCTTACGGACATCAAAGAAGACAAACCCGCCCTGCAGGAGCTTACAGCCTGGCACAGCCAAAGCGGCCTGCCTCTCAAGAAGTTCTTCAACACCAGCGGGCTTCTGTACCGCTCCTTAGATCTGAAAAACAAGCTTCCCGCTATGGATGAAACGGAGCTGCTTTCCCTCCTTGCCAACGACGGTATGCTTGTAAAACGCCCTTTGCTTGTGGCAGAGGACTTCGTCCTCGTGGGCTTCAAGCCCGAGGAATGGTCAAACAAAGCAGGTAACACTCCATAAAAACAACGCCTTATACATACCTAAACGGTGTGTATGAGGCGTTTTATTGATATGTGCTATTGAAAACGTGGTCAAGCGGTCTCGTTTGCATTTTTGATATATACGATCCAGTTTTCCAGACTATCCATGCTGAAATTCGCAAGCGCCGTTTGATAATAGGCAAAGGCAGCGGGATGATTTTCTTCCATCCATTTCAAAGACTTTTTTGGACCCCGGTAAGGATAGTGCATAACATCACAGAAAATCTCCAGACTATCGGTCAATACCCAATGCCAACGAAACAGCCCTTCTGTATCGCAGCGTTTTACCCGCGCAAGCATTTTGATACACCAATCGACATTTGCCTCGATCTTTTCCTTCGATTTTTGCGGGCAGCTTTGCAGATATGACAGCACGTTCGCTTGGAGTGCTTTTCCTCGTTCATCGCTATCTACGATAATTTTTCCATCAAAAATTTGAATAAAATCATTGCAGTCGTAGTCTCCATCAAAATAAGCAGCGGGATATACGAAAACATCCAGTTGAATGTCTTTAACGAACGATGTATCGTGGACTTGTTCGTGCTCTTGTGAAATAACTAATGCATCAAAATCACTGCTCATATTATTTGTTCCGTCGGCATACGAGCCGTAAAGGATAATTGAAAGAGGGTTGTATTTTTGCTTTATGTATTCAATGATCTGCTCCAATGAAATCACCCCACCAAATTCAAGCTTGTCGACCTGATTGCATTATATCATAACAATACCAACAATTCAATACGATCGAATGCATTTTTCCTCACTCTATAAGTTCACAAGCACAAACCAAAAGCGTCACCATCGGTGACGCTTTTGGTTTTGCAATTGTGGTCAAGTCTGTGGTCAAATCGGGTTTTTTGAACCTCAGAAGCCTTAAAAATCCTTATATACTTAGAGATTTTCAGTCCAACGGCTTCATCGTGGGGAACAACAGCACGTCGCGGATGGAGGCGCTATCGGTCAAGAGCATGACAAGTCTGTCGATGCCGAAGCCCAAGCCGCCGGTGGGGGCAAGGCCGTATTCCAGAGCGGTGACGTAGTCGTAGTCCACCTGGGCGGTGGTGTTGGGATCCTCCGCGCGCTTAGCGGCAACCTGCTTCTCAAAACGCTCCTTCTGGTCGATGGGATCGTTCAGTTCGGAGAAGGCGTTACCGAACTCGGTAGCGTTGATGAAGTACTCAAACCGCTCGGTAAAGGCAGGCATATCGGGCTTGCGCTTTGCCAGGGGGCTGTTCTCTACGGGGTAATCGTAGATGATGGTGGGCTGGATCAGATTCTCCTCCACGTAAGCGTCAAAGAACTCGATCAGCACCAGACCCTTGGTGGCGTTGGAGGGAACCTCCACGTGGTGTGCCTTTGCACAAGCGCGGGCATCCTCGTCGGTAGCCCAATCGTTGTAGCTGACGCCGGCGTACTTCTCCACAGCCTCTACCATGGTGAGCTTTTCCCAATGGCCCATATCGATCTCGGTGCCCTGGTAATTGATCACGGTAGAGCCGCAGATCTTCTCTGCCAGCATGGTGTTCATCTCTACCACCAGATCCATCATGCCCTTATAGTCGGTATATGCCTGATACAGCTCAATAGAAGTAAACTCGGGGTTGTGCTTGGTATCCATACCCTCGTTACGGAAGATACGGCCCACCTCGTAGACCTTGTCAAAGCCGCCCACGATGAGTCTCTTCAGATAAAGCTCCGTCTCAATACGCAGGAACATATCCATGTCCAGGGGAGTGTGGTGGGTCTTGAAGGGTCTCGCGGAGGCACCGATCTCAAAGGGAGTCAGAACGGGGGTATCCACTTCCAGGAAGCCCTTGCCGTCCAGATACGCACGGATCTCCCGCAGGATCAGACTTCTCTTTACAAAAGTATCCTTCACCTCGGGATTCACGATCAGATCCACGTAACGCTGACGGTAACGCATATCCTGGTCCTTCAGCCCGTGGAACTTCTCGGGCAGGGGAGTCAGGGATTTTGCCAGCAGGGTGATGCCCTGGGCGTGGATGCTGGTCTCGCCGGTGCGGGTCTTGAATACGAAGCCGGTGAGGCCGATCACGTCACCGATGTCATACTTCTTGAACTCCTTGTAGCATTCCTCGCCCACGTCGTTGATACGCACGTAGGACTGGATGGTGCCGGTAGAATCCATGATGTGTACGAAGGAGGCCTTACCCATATCCCGGCGGCTCATGATTCTGCCTGCCACGGAAACGGTCTGGTTCTCCATGGTCTCGTAGTTTGCCTTAATGTCAGCCGCAAAAGCGGTCACGTCAAACTTGGTGATCTCAAAGGGATCCTTGCCGGCTTCTTTCAGCTCGGCAAGCTTCTGTCTGCGGATCCGAAGCTGATCGGAAAGAGTTTCCTCCGCGGTGGGGAGGGTGGTTTCTTCTGCCATGGTATATACCTTTCTTTACTTGGAAATGTTGGTGATGGTGAACTTGCGGATGCCGCCGGGGGTCTCCACGCTGATGGAGTCACCCTTCTTGGTGCCCAGCAGGGTCTTGCCCAGGGGACAGTCGTCGCTGATCTTGCCCTTCAGAGGATCTGCCTCGGTAGCGGCAACGATCTTATAGGTATACTCCTGGTCGTTGTCGATGCAATGGATCTCGACGGTGTTACCTACGCTCACCTTGTCGGTGCTCAGCTCGGAATCGTCCATCACCACGGCGTTTTCCAGGGTGTCTTCCAGAGCGGCGATCTTGCTTTCGATCTCCGCCTGTTCATTTTTTGCTTCATCGTATTCGCTGTTCTCGGAAAGGTCGCCGTATTCGCGAGCCTTCTGGATCGCCTGGGCAACTTCCTTACGTTTAACGGTCTTCAGATACTCCAGCTCGTTCTGGAGCTTCAAAAATCCTTCTTTGGAAACAATGATCTGCTTTGCCATAATCGTGTTACTCCCTTGTGAATATTGAAAATCAATGGTATCGTTTATTTGCCAAGAAGAACGTCCAGTGCTTTTTGCAGCTGTCGGTCCTCTTCATGGGTCATTTTATAGAAGTTGTCCAGCTCCTCCTCGGTCAAGATCACCTCGCAACCTTCGTGAGGCTTGATACCCACGCCGTCGTAGCTGACGTTGGAGGCGGGGTTGTAATAACGGTGGGTGATCTTCAGCGCGGAGCCGTCGGTGAGAGGGGTGATGGACTGCATGGTCCCCTTGCCGAAGGTGGTCTCGCCAACGATGGTGGCAAGGCCGTAGTCCCGCAGGTCTGCGGTGAACAGTTCCGCCGCGGAAGCGGTGTTACCATTGCAAAGAACCGCCATGGGAGCGTCCAGGAAATGCTCCTTGTCGCTCTTTCTGCTTTCCGATTTACCGTCGGCGGATACGATGTGGACGATATCCCCCTCGGGCAACAGCAGATCCAGACATTTACAGATCACGTCCAGACTGCCGCCGGGATTGTTCCGCAGGTCGAATACGTAGGAGGTACAGCCCTCCTCGGCCGCCTGCTTCAAAGCCGCTTCAAACTGGGAGACGGTGATATCCTCGGAGAATGAAAGGATCTCCACGTAGGCCACGTTGCCCTCCAGCTTTTCGTAAAAGACGTTTTCCGTCTTCATTTTGCCGCGGATGACCTCCACCTGCAGGCTTTCGCCGTTCCGCAGAACGGTCAGCTTTACAGCGGTGCCTTCTTCCCCGCGAACCAGGTTCAACGCTTGGTTATAGGTGTCGAAGCTCAGCGTCAGCTTTCCCACGGCGGTGACGATATCTCCCGGCTGTAAGCCTGCCTTGGCGGCAGGGGAGTCGGTGGTTACTCGGTGGATATAGGCGCCCCCGGTGGCCTTGTCGTATACCACGGAGATACCGATGCCCACGTAATTCCCGCTTCGATCCGCCACGTAAGCGGCGTATTCCTCGGCGGTCATGTAGGTGCTGTACGGATCCCCGATGGAGTCGAACATGGCGGAATACATATCGTCCCAAAGTTGGTCCTTGTCGTATTCCCGGATATAGTTTTCTTCAATAAAGGTCAGCAGAGCTTCCATTTTGGCGTATTTTGCGTACACCAGGTCCATTTCCCGCAGCTTGGCGTTTGCCTGGGCGGACATGGTGACGTAAGCGCACAAAAAGGTGCCTACCGATAACAGCAAGGCGAAGAAGACCGCCCCTGCAAGGGAGACCTTCCTCGGCTCTTTATGCTTCCCGAGCAGCTTGAGATCGCGTACGTCCTCCTCGGGCTGTTCGGGGGTAAAGGTTTCGTTTTCCATGGGTTGATTCGTCATAGCTTACTTTTTGTTGGGGAGTTTGGTGTAATAGCCGTCGGGGAGATAATCGTCGGGATCCACGTATTCACCGCCCAAAAGCACGGAGAAATGGAGGTGATTGCCGGTGGAACGTCCCGTGGTGCCTACCAGCGCAACGATATCGCCCTGCTTTACCGTCTGTCCTTCTTCGCAGATCAGTTTGCTGGCGTGGCCGTACAGGGTGGTAACGCCGACGCCCTGGTTGTTCTGCCCGTGATAGATGATCACGCAGTTGCCGTAACCGCCGTACCAGGCAGACTTGGTCACAACGCCCCCTGCCGCCGCCAGAATGGGAGAACCTTTGGCACAGGCGATATCCAGACCGGAATGGAACTCGGTGCCCACGCCGGTGATGGGGTTGGTGCGGGTGCTGTAATGGCTGGTGATACGGTAGGAAACGTATTCGTCCAAAGGCCAGATAAAGCCGCCGTCCACAGGCTTAAAGGTGGCGTTGTTGTCGTCGATCTGCTGTTGATACAGCTCCAGACGCTCCTTCTTCAGCTGCTCCAGCTTGGCGGCAGTTTCCGCGGCGGTGGTGCCCAGGGAGGTGAATCTCTCGGAGAGGGTCTCCAGATTCAGATTCAGCTCCTCGTTGAGCAGATCAAACTCCGCCATGGCGACCTCCAAAGCCGCCTGCTCCTCCTCCAGAGTGGTGAGATACAGCTCGTACTTCTCACAAGCGATATCGTACTCCCGATTCAGATCCTCCAGCTTCATAAGAGATTGCTCCGTGGATGCACGGAGATCGCTGACACACTCCATAATGGAGTTGAAATTGTCTCTCCGCTCCAGATAGTCGGAAAGGCTGTCGGAGGAGAATAACAGCTCAAAATCGTTTACCGCGCCGTTTTCGTAGACGAAACGCATCAGCTCGGCAAACAGGTCGCAATAGTATTCATATTCGTTTTCCACCAGGATCAGTTCAGCTTGGGCGGTACTGCGTTTCATATCGCAGGACTGCAAAAGGGATTCGTTCAGCTGGATCTGAGAGCCCAGAAGCACGATCTGTCCTGCCAGAAGCTCTGCCTTCTCCGCGTTGGTGGTGGATTCCCCCTGGAGATTTTCCAGCTCTGCGGCAAGCTCCTTCTGCTCGCTCTGCAGGCGGGAAAGCAGGGCCTCGCAATCCTTGATGTCCTTGTCAATGTCCGCAATGGTACGGCCGGCAACCTCCTCGGCGGGGGTGCTTCTCACCGTTGCCAAAAATACGGCGCAGGACAAACAAAGACAAAGGGCAAGGCAAAGTAATTTTTTCGGCTTCAAAAACCACATAAGTAAAACTCTTTTCTGTAAATAGGGAAGGGATTAAACTTTGAGATACTTCTTCAGGGAGATACTGCCGGAGATCAGACCCGCAAATAAGCCGATGGCACAGAAGACCGCGCCCAGCAGGGGAAGATGCTCCGCGTAGGGGGACAGGATGATCCCGCTTCCGGAAACTGCGGTGGTCATGGAAGACACCACCCCGGACAGCACGTAACGGTACAGCAGGAACTCCGCTCCCAGGGCCAATGCCGCGGAGAAGAGCCCGATGATCACGCCCTCCACAAGGAAGGGGGTGCGGATGAACGCCTTGGTGGCGCCGCAGTACCGCATGAACATCACCTCGTTACGGCGGGCAAATACCCCCAGCTTGATGGTGTTCATGATGACGAACAGGGAAATGATCAGCAGAATGCCCATCAGCCAAAGGCCCACGGCCATCAGAGTCTTTTTGATCCCTGCCACGTTCTCGTAAAGCTTGATGCTGGAGGAGATGTCCGAGGATTGCACCGCCAGATTCCCGTCGGAAAGCTTGATGGCCTCAATGCGGGGGATGATCTTGGCGGCCTCGGAGATATCCGCATCACTGCTGAAGGTCAATTCGTAGCTGTGCCGCAGGGGGTTCAGGGTCTCGTCAAAGAAGGAGCTCCACTCCTGATCCTTGTATTGCTCCTTGAAACGGCGGAGATGCTCCTCCTTGGAGACGAACACCGGCTCGCCCTCCAGAACGGTCAGCTCCTTGTAGATCTCACTAAGCGCGTTCCCGATCTCCTCGATCTGTCCGTCGGAATAGGTGGCGGGGATACGCACCTCGATGACGTTGAGGTTATCCACGCGGCTGAAATTTTCTTCAATATTGGCGATCACCAGGTAGAAGGTACCCACGATGATCATGCAGGAAAGCAACACCAGCACGGAGGCGGTGGACATGATGCTGTTACGGAAAATACCCTTACAGCCCTGCTTCAGATTGTAAACGAAAGAACGGAACCATCTCATACCCGGTCACCTCCGTTTTCGGAAGGCTCCCAACCCATACGGTCGGATACGATCTCCCCGGCGCGGATCTCCACGGTACGCTTACGGTAGCGGCGCAAAAGATCCTCGTCGTGGGTGACCACGATCACCGTCTTGCCCAGCTTGTTGATGCGGAGCAGAAGGTCCATGATGTCGTCCCGCAGGTTGTTGTCGATGTTGCCGGTGGGCTCGTCCGCCACGATGAGAGAGGGGTTGTTCACCAAAGCCCGGGCAAAAGCCACACGCTGTTGCTCGCCGCCGGAAAGATGATCCGGGAAGCTGTCCGCCTTGTCCGTCAGCCCCACCACGTTCAAAAAGAAGGGCACGCGCTTGCGGATGGTGGCGCTCTTTTCCCCGATGACGCGCATGGCAAAAGCCACGTTTTCGTAAACGGTCATCTTGTCAAACAGCTTGAAATCCTGGAACACCACGTCCATGGTGCGGCGCAGGTAGGGGATCTTGCGGGAGCGGATCTTTTCCAGACGGTAGCCGTTGACCTGGAGAGAGCCTGCGGAAAGCCGCTCCTCACACAGCAAAAGCTTGGTAAGGGAGGTCTTGCCGGCGCCGGAATGCCCCACCAGGAAGACGAATTCGCCGTCCTCGATATGTAGATTGATATCCTTCAGCGCAACCGTTCCGTCGGGATACGCCAAGGAGACGTTTTTGAAGTGGATCATAAATGCTGATTAAAACATATTGGGCTTGGAGGTGAGATACTTCTTGACCATCAAAGCCACCTTGAAGGTGATGGCGGAATCGAACTCACGGAGATCCAGCCCGGTAAGCTTCTTGATCTTCTCCAGACGGTACACCAGGGTGTTACGGTGGACGAACAGCTTACGGGAGGTCTCGGAAACGTTCAGGTTGTTGTCAAAGAACGCGTGGATGGTCAACAGCGTTTCTCTGTCCAGACTTTCCAGAGAGCCCTTCTTGAACACCTCGGAAAGGAACATGGAGCAAAGGGTAGTGGGAAGCTGATAGATCAGACGGCCGATCCCCAGATTTTCATAGTTGATGCAAGTCTGGTCGGTATCGAATACACGGCCGACCTCCAAAGCCACCTGGGCATCCTTGTAGGAACGGGCCAGCTCCTTCACGGAGGAGACCACGGTACCGATACCCACCACGCACTTCAGATAGAACTCGCTTTGGACGTTGTCCACGATGGAGCGGGCAATGGCATCGATGGCCTTGCTGTCGGTGTTGTTCTTCAGCTCCTTCACCAGGACGATATCCGTCTCGCCTACGCTGATGATATAGTCTCTGGTCTTGTCGGGGAACATATTCTGAATGATGTCGTAGGGCACCACGTCGGACTTGGACTGGAAGCGCACCAACAGCACCACCCGGTTGGTCTCGTTGTCGAAGCGAAGCTCCTTGGACTTGATATAGATATCCCCGGGCAGGATGTTGTCAAGAATGATGTTCTTGATGAAGTTGGTCTTATCGTACTTCTCGTCGTAAAGGGTCTTGATATTGGAGAAGGCGATGGAAAGCAGGGTAGTGATGCTCTTGGCGTTGTCGTCCTCACCCTGGACGAATACGATGTACTCGATCCGTGCGTGGGAGCCGATGGGACGGTAAGTATAGCCTTCTGCGGTAATGGTATCAAAGTTGTAAGAGATCTCCTCGATGATATCCCGATGGCTTTCCCCGATGCGGGCAAGCTGGCTGCAAGCGATGATGGTGCCCTTCTCGTCGATGATTCCGATGTCGCGGTCCACCGCCTCGCGCATTTGATAGACCAGGTTCTGGAACAACTTATTGCTCATGTTTCCTACTCCTTACTGTTAAAAATCTATAAATATTGGTAGGCGGGGCAGGGAGGCTCCCGACCGCAACCTATATTTTATCCGAATACGTTCTCTATTCTACAATATTTTTGTTCAAATTGCAATACCTTATGAAAATATTTTACAAAAAAAACGCATCTTTTTTGGTCATTATGCAGAGTCTATGTATCTGCACGGCAAAAAAAGAATACGCTTTTTGTGAAAATACACGGTCGCGTGTCAAAAATGCCCAAAACAGGCACGCTCCGCTGTCTTAACCTTCTTCTCCGAAGATCCCGTATTTCCGTTTCAGCCTGCCGAAAATACGGAAAGCGGGCTTTTTCATCAGAAGCAGGAACAGCATATTGGTCAAGGCGTACAAAACCGTAAAGGGCAGGGAGGTCCACAGCACGCTCCCGAAGCGGGAGATAGAAAAGCCCCCGTCCAGGGAGACCGCGGTCCAGAGATCCATCACCAAAGAAAACAGCACGCCGGAAAGTCCGCCGTAAAGCAGTAAAAACCAGGTGCTTTTCAAAAGAGGGGCAAGCACTCCCGCAAGCACCCCGCAAAGCCCCCAACCCAGCATCTGAAAGGGTGTGAATCCCCCGATGCCGAAGGCAAAGCCGGAAACCAATGCGGACAAAGCCCCCACGGCAAATCCCGCAGCCTTCCCCAGAAGCATCCCTGCCAGGATCACTACCGCCGTTACGGGCTTCACCCCGGGCAGGGCAAACAGCGCCATGCGGCTGACGGCGGCAAAGGCCACCAAAGAAGCCAATACGGTGAGCTCTGCGGCGGTATGCTTTTCTTTTTCAAACCGCAGAAAAAACGGTGCAAGGGAAAGGAGCACCAACGCCAGGACGGCAAAGGCGATCCCCCGTTCTCCCGCCAATAAGATCCCCGCTCCCACGGCCAGGGGCGCAAGGAAAAACCATAGGAAATAAGGAAGCGCTTTTTTCATACGTCAAAAACCTCGTTACCGCCATTATACCGCCAAAGGGCCCCTTTTGTCAAGTGTAAATAAAAAGGTAAATAATCTGTGAATCCCCTTGACAAATCCTGCCTTTTTGATTAAAATAGTTAACCGATTTAACTATTAACTTTTTAACCGATTGGGGGAAGTTTTTCAATGCCGGAAGAATTAGACAGAGAGCGTGCAAGGCAGGCCGCTATGCTGTTCGTCGCCAATACCCGCCGCCACAAAAGACTGCTTCGCAAGTTCGTTTCGGAATTGGGCATCTGCCATTCTCAGCACCGTCTTTTGATGCATCTCCACCGTACGGAATGTGCCCCGTCCCAAACGGAGCTGGCGCATACCTTTGAGGTGAGCACTGCTGCCATCGCCGTCTCTTTGAAAAAGCTGGAAGCGAGCGGCTATATCCGCCGCTGCGCCGCCGTGGAGGACAGCCGCTACAACGAGATCGCCATTACGGAAAAGGGAGAGGAGCTGATCCGTCAGACGGAAAGCCTCTTCACCTCCGCCGACGTGGCCATGTTCTCCGATTTTTCTGCGGAGGAGCTGGAATCCTTCATCTCCGGTATGGAGAAGATGAAGAACGCCATGAAGCAGTTCGAAGAAGGCGGCAGGGAATTCCCCCGTCTGAAGGGGATCCACGTCCGCGAGTTCCTGGCAGGCGCAGGCAACCAGTCGAAATGAGAAAGGAGCCTATACGTGTATGAGTAAACGGAACGTAAAAACCAAGGGCAAATGGTTCAAATACGCCAAGCCCTATCTCCCTTATTTTATTATCGGTCCTCTGTGTATGATCGTGGAGGTTATCGGTGAGATCCTGATGCCCCTTTGCCTTAAAGAGGTGATCAACGGTGCCGCCAAGTACGGTTGGGGCTACGCCTTGGGCTATACGGGTGCCATGGTGGGAATTGCCCTTATGATGATGGCGGGCGGCGTTGGCGGTGCTTACTTCGGGGCAAAGGCGTCCGTCAATTTTGCGGCTGACCTGCGCAGTGACGTCTACGCCAGAGTGCAGAAGTTCTCCTTTTCCAACATAGACCGCTTTTCCACCGGCTCTCTGGTTACCCGCCTGACCAACGACGTGACCCAGATCCAGAACATGATCAATATGCTGTTACGTATGGCCCTCCGCTCTCCCGGTATGCTCATCGGCGCCTTGATCATGGCCATCAGCCTCCGTCCCTCTCTGGCGGTGGTGCTGGCCGTTACCGTGCCCTTGATGGTGCTGGCCATCGTGTTCCTGATCTTCAAGAGCTACCCCATGTTCGCCAAGGTGCAAAGCAAGATCGACAAGCTGAACTCCACCGTCCAGGAAAACGTCACCAATGTCCGCGTGGTGAAGTCCTTCGTACGGGAGGATTTTGAGGAAAACAAATTCCGCGAGGCCAACCGCGACCTGAAGGACACGGGGATCCGCACCTCCAAGATCATGATCTTCATGTCTCCCGTAATGACCCTGTTCATGAACGCCACCACCATCGCCGTTTTGTGGTTCGGAAGCCGTATGGTTTACGGGAAGGCCATGCCTATGGGCGACCTTTCCGCCTTTTTGACCTACGTGACCCAGATCCTCTCCTCTTTGATGATGGTCACCATGCTTCTGATGATGCTGGCCCGCGCCATGGCCTCCGCCAAGCGTATCTCCCAGGTTCTGGACGAGGAGATCACCCTCACCGATACGGAAGCGGCACACCCTGAAAAGACGGTGGAGCAGGGAGAGATCCGCTTCGAAAACGTTTCCTTCCGCTACTATAAAAACAGCGAGGGCAAGGTGCTGGACAACATCGACCTCACCATCCCGCCCCGCAGTGTGGTGGGCATCATCGGTTCCACCGGATGCGGCAAGACCACCCTGGTCTCCATGATCCCCCGTCTTTACGACGTGGACGAGGGCAGAGTCCTCATCGACGGCGTGGACGTACGGGATTACAGCCTGTACAACCTCCGCGAGGGAGTGGGCATGGTGCTCCAGAAGAACGTGCTTTTTTCCGGCTCCATCGGGGATAACCTGCGCTGGGGCAACGAGGAGGCCACCGACGAGGAGATCATCTCCGCCGCAGAATCCGCCCAGGCACATTCCTTCGTCTCCGCCTTCAAGGGCGGCTACGATTACGACCTGGGGCAGGGCGGTAAGAACGTCTCCGGCGGTCAGAAACAGCGTCTCTGCATCGCCCGCGCTTTGCTGAAAAAGCCCAAGATCCTCATTCTGGACGACTCCACCTCCGCCGTGGATACCGCCACGGAGGCCCGCATCCGCGACGCCTTCCGAAACGAGCTGGCGGATTCCACCAAGATCGTCATTGCCCAGCGGATCACCTCCGTTATGGATGCGGATATGATCATCGTGATGAACGACGGCGCCGTTACGGGGGTAGGCACCCACGACGAGCTGTTGGCCACCAATACGGAGTATCGTGAGATCTACTACTCCCAGATGGACGGAAAGGAGGCAAACAATGGCTAAGCGTACCTTGGAATCCCTCCAAAAGCAATACGCCCGTGCGGTGAGCGACAAGCGCCGCGGTCCCGGCGGCCCCGGCCCCCGCAGAGGCGGCCCCAGAGGAACGGGAAAGCCCAAAAACACCTCCGCCACCGTTCGCCGCCTGCTGTCCTACGTTGGAAAATATAAGGGCAGACTGATCGTGGTTCTGTGCTGTATGCTGGTAAGCACGCTGACCTCCCTCCTGGGCTCCTTTATGCTTGCCCCCATCCTGAACCGTATCCAGATGGAATTGGGCGAGGAGGTGGAATGGACTCCCATTGGCAAGGCTGTGGACGGGCTGATCACCAAGATCACCGAGATCCCCTTCGTTTCCGATATGCTGTCCGCGGGGCGGTTCCAGGCAATTGCCACCTACGTGCTGGCGGGGGTATTCGTCCTGGCCTGCGTGTACCTGGTGGGCGTGTGCAGTAACTACCTCCAGGCAAGACTGATGCTCATCGTGTCCCACGGGGCCTCCGAGTCCATCCGTAACGACCTGTTCACCAAGCTCCAGAAGCTTCCCGTGCGGTACTTCGATACCAACACCACCGGGGAGATCATGTCCCGCTTCACCAACGACGTGGACAACGTGGAGATGATGATCAACAACTCCCTCACCAGCTTGGTCTCCGGCGTGATCTCCCTCATCGGTACCTTCATCTTCATGGTCACCACCAACATCTGGCTGTCCCTGATCACCGTGGCCTTCCTGCCCATCTTCGCCAAAGGCGGCCAGGCTCTCGCCAAGCGCTCCGGTAAGTATTATTCCGGCCAGCAGGCGGCTTTGGGCGCCGTCAACGGCTACATCGAGGAGACCGTCACAGGCTCCAAGGTGGTGAAGGTATTCAACCACGAAGCTACCTGCGTGGAAGAATTCGATATGCTGAACAACGACCTGCGGGATAAGCAGTTCAAGGCTCAGTTCTACGGCGGCATCATGGGCCCCGTCATGGGCAACACCAGCCAGGTGGCCTACGCCATCACCGTGGGCGTGGGCGGCGTGATGATGTTCACCAGCGGCTTCGGCGCAGGGGACCTCACCGTGTTCGCCAACTATTCCCGCCAGTTCTCCATGCCCATCAACATGATCTCCCAGCAGACCAGCACCATCTTTGCCGCCTTGGCAGGTGCGGAGCGTGTGTTCGGCGTGATGGATATGCTTCCCGAGCCTCCCGACGCTCCCGATGCGGATCCCATGCCCTTCCTGCGGGGCCACGTAGAGCTGAAGAACGTCACCTTCGGCTACGTGCCGGAAAAGACCATCCTCAAGAATATTTCCCTATATGCACGTCCGGGTCAGAAGATCGCCTTCGTCGGTTCCACCGGTGCGGGCAAAACCACCATCACTAACCTGCTGAACCGCTTTTATGATATCAATTCCGGCAAA
>JAFXBC010000078.1 GCA_017516825.1 Clostridia bacterium
GCCAACCCGCAGGGTTGGTATGCATAGAGGTGACGTCCTTATGTGGGGTTGGATGTTTACGTAACTTTGTAAGGAATAAAGCCTTCCTCATCTCAAGATGACGGTTGGCGCGGATTCGTTCCCGAAACAACATAACATTTGCGACCTTTGGTCGCAACTTCATTGACGCGATAGCGTCACTTCATTTCGGCTTTTCCGAACTTCATTGGCGAAGCCACTTCATTCATTTACAAGGCTCAGCCACAAGGTGTCCTCGTCCTGTCTTACCACGTCCACGTAGCCGAAGCGGACGGCCTCCAGCACCGCAAGGAAGATGGCCACCACCTCGCCACGGGAATGGACGTCGGAAAACAGTGAATCGAAGGTGATCCTTTCGAATCTGCGCAGGGTGTCCGTGAGCAGATCCATTTTTTCCTCCACGGTGTAGAACCGCTCCTCCCGCAGGGTCTTGAACAGCTTGACCTCCTGCTTCTGGGCGCGCTCCGCCTCCAAACGCAAGGTGA
Source organism: Clostridia bacterium (assembly GCA_017516825.1). Classification (GTDB taxonomy): domain Bacteria; phylum Bacillota; class Clostridia; order Oscillospirales; family CAG-382; genus Coliplasma. The sequence goes on from JAFXBC010000078.1 coordinate 504, forward strand.
TCCGCTCGAAAGCCTCCTGCAGCAGGGAAACGGCGTGTTCTCTGTGGTAAGTGGGGTCTGTCTGCTCCTCGGCAGGCTTGGTGAAGCGGTCGAAGTAGATCTCCGACTGCTTTTTTAAGTATTCCGCGGTCTGCTTGGCCCGTTGATGCTCCAGAAGGGCGTCCACCAACACCTTACGGGGGTCTTCGCTGTCCTCGGGACGGGGCAGGAGCATCTTGCTTTTGATGAGCATCAGCTCCGCCGCCATGACGATGAACTCCCCGGCAACCTCCATATCCAGCTTCTGCATGGAATCCAGATATTCGTTGTATTGCTGGCAGATCTCGGCAATGGGAATGTCGAAAATATCGATCTTATGCTTGGAGATCAACGCCAGAAGCAGGTCCAGAGGGCCTTCGTACCGTTCAATTTTCAGATTGACTTCCGCCATGGGCGTTTTTCTCCTTGAAAATGGTTAAATGAAACTGAAAATCAATTCTCCCAGATTGATAAAGGCGGAGGAGAGGGTCTCCCGCAGCCATTCAAAGGGGAACCAGATGATCTGATCCAGGTAGTAGAACAGGGTGATCCTGTCTGCCAGAACGGAGATCAGCATGATCCCGCCGAAGATGTAGCGGGTGTAATAGCGGATCCGCAGATACTTGGCGGCTACCGTATTGGGCAGGAAGGACACCAGCACGTTGGAGCCGTCCAGCGGGGGGATGGGGATCAGATTGAACAGGGCAAGACCCACGTTCAGCAGAACCATCATATACAGGGTGTAGGAAAGCACCGCCATGGGGGAGACGGAATCGGAAAAGCCCATTTCCAGGAACAACTGGAAGGGATTGTACCCGAACTGATCCAACGCACCGACGGCGATCCCGCATACCAACGCCACGCAGAGATTGATCCCCGGCCCTGCCAAAGAGGTGATGGCAAGCCCTTTTTTGGGATTTTTCATCAAGCGGATGTTCACGGGAACCGGCTTTGCCCAGCCGAAGCCCACCAAAAGCATCATGAGAAAGCCCACGGGGTCAATGTGTGCCAGAGGATTCAACGTGAGCCTGCCCTGGAGACCCGCCGTGGGGTCTCCCAGCTTGCTTGCCGCATAGCCGTGGGCATATTCGTGAACGGTCAGTGCCAATACCACGCAGAACAACTGCAGGATCATCAGCCCGATGGTGACGTTCATGGGCAGATCGGAATACAGAAGGTTGAAGATCATAGGTGTCTCCTTTCTGGAGGGGGAAGGGGAAAAAGCTTACTTCAGCTTGATCATGCTCTTTTCCCAGATCGCGGGTGCTTCGTAGCCCATCATGGTCACTGCGGTGGCGGCTACGTTGGCAAGACCGTACTTGCCCTCGATGCACTCGTATTTATCGGAATAGAAATTGTCGTAAATATAGCAGGGAACGGGGTTGAGGGTGTGGGAGGTCTTGGCCTTGGGAACGCCGTTTGCACCCAGCTTTGCCTCGCCGGTCTTCTTGTCGATCTCGTACATCTCGTCGGCGTTGCCGTGGTCAGCGGTGATGATGGCCACGCCCTTCACCTCGTCAACGGCCTTCAGAATTCTTGCCAGACAGAGGTCAAGTGCCTCCATGGAGATCTTGGTGGCGGCGAAGGAGCCGGTGTGACCCACCATGTCGCCGTTGGGGAAGTTCACGCGGAGAACGTCAAACTCGCCGCTCTTCAGCTTTTCGATGAGTACGTCGGTGATCTCGGCGCACTTCATCCAGGGACGCTGCTCGAAGGGAACCACGTCGGAGGGGATCTCGATATACTCCTCCAATTCCTCGGAGAACTTGCCGGAGCGGTTGCCGTTCCAGAAATAGGTCACGTGGCCGTACTTCTGGGTCTCGGAGATGGCAAGCTGCTTGATACCCTTGTTCACCAGGAACTCGCCCATGGTGCCGGAGATCTCGGGGGGAGAAACCAGATAGCGGGAGGGGATGTGAGCGTCGCCGTCGTATTCCAGCATACCTGCGTACAGAACTGCGGGAACCCGGACGCGGTCAAACTTATCGAAGTCCTCACCGGCCTCAAAGGCCTTGGAGATCTCGATGGAACGGTCCCCGCGGAAGTTGAAGAAGATCACGGAGTCGCCGTCTTGGACGGTGCCTACGGGCTTGCCGTCTGCGGCGATGACGAAGGGAGGCAGATCCTGGTCGATGGAGCCGGTCTCGGCACGGAGGGTGTCGATGGCTTCCTTGGCGGAAGCAAACTGTCTGCCCTCGCCAAGAACGTGGGTGTGCCAGCCCTTTTCCACCATTGCCCAGTTGGCCTCGTATCTGTCCATGGTGATCTGCATTCTGCCGCCGCCGGAGGCGATGGCAACGTCGAAGGAATCGTCACGGAGATCGGCTAAGAATTCCTCGAAGGGGAGAACGTAATCCAGAGCGGAGGTCTCGCCCACGTCTCTGCCGTCCAGCAGGATGTGGATACGGACGGTGGCAACACCCTCTGCCTTGGCCTGAGAAACCATTGCCTTCAGGTGGTCGATGTGGGAGTGCACGTTACCGTCGGAGAACAGACCCAGGAAGTGGAGGGTGGAGCCGTTGGCCTTCACGCCGCCTACAAGAGTCTGCCAGGAATCGGAAGTGTAGATCTTGCCGCTTTCAATGGCGTTGGAAACCAGCTTGGCACCCTGCGCGAACACCTGGCCTGCGCCCAATGCGTTGTGGCCAACCTCGGAGTTGCCCATGTCGTCGTCGGAGGGGAGACCCACCGCGGTACCGTGTGCCTGGAGGAGGAACCGGGGATATTTTTCATTCAGCATATCCAGGGTGGGAGTGTCCGCGGCGTAGACCGCGTTGCCTGCGGTACGCCGGGTGTAGCCCACACCGTCCATGACGATGGTCAGAATAGGACGCTTTTCTGCGCCGAAAATAGAGTTGCTCATATACGTCTTCCTTTTAATAAAGTGATTTTCGCCCATGAGGGCATTTTTATACAGAGTCAGTATACCACATTTCTTTTGGTATTGCAATGTTTTTTGGAAAAAATTTTATTGCGGTTCAAGTCGGCGTATGGCTTTTGTTTTATGCGTGGTTTTGTTACGCCGACGTGAAAAACAGCGGGGCTGTTTTTGGAACTGCAGAGGGAAGCCAAGTCGGCGTATGGCATCCGTCTGTACACAACAGTATACCGCCGACGAAAAAACAGCGGGGGTGTTTTGGCGAGAGGAACCTCATCCACCGTCTTGGGGGATCACTTGGTTCGCTTTTCTGAATTCGTTCTCCCTGCGACGGTCCCCCTTCCCCAGAGGGGAAGGCGAGAGTCCGCCTTCGGCGGACGCTCAAAAGCCTTCAATCCTTCGTTGCCAAAGCTATAGCGAAATTCTTTACCCGCCCCGAAGGGGCATACGATCATTCTCAACTCCCGCAGGGAGTTCTCGCCTTCCCCTCTGGGGAAGGGGGACCACAACGAGACGGGAATACTCGCGTCCGTTTAATTGCTTCTCTCTCGTAGTGGTGGATGAGGTTCCGCTTCACTTCAGGGTGACATCCCGGGGTAACGGTTGTGCCATGGACAGCGTTTTTTGCCTTCTTTTCCAACAAAAAAGAGAACGAGGTGAAATACCCACCAAGTTCTCTCTGTTTGTTTTGTGAAGTTTTTGCTATCGCAAAAGTGAAGTTGCTGCGCAGTGAAGTTTGGGCTTTGCCCGAGTGAAGTAAAGTTTGCCCACTTCGCGACGTGCGAAACTTCACTGCCCGAAGGGCAACTTCACTTACACGGTAAACTTCACTTGCCCGCAGGGCAAACTTAGTTCTTCGCGCCCTTTGCGCCGCCGAAGCCGCCGCCCATGGCGAAGACGTTGGTGTCGAAGGAGTAGGTCAGCTCGCTCTGTTTTCTGGCGCGCTTAACGGCCAGGGAAAGGAGGCGATCCAACAGCACGGGGTATTTCACGCCCGCAGGCTCCCACAGATAGAAGGCCAGAGAGCCGGGGATGGTGTTGATCTCGTTGAGGTATACCTTATCTTCTGCCATGTCCAGCATGAAGTCGATGCGGACAAGTCCCGAGCAGCCCATGGCAAGGAAGGCCTTCACGGCAAGGTCTTTCACTTCCGCCGCCACGGAATCGGGGATCTCCGCAGGGATCTTCCGCTTCAGAGAAGCCATACCGGAGGATTTGCCGCCGGTCTTGCCGCCCTTGCCACCGTCCATGTACTTGTCCTTGTAGGAGAGGATCTTGTCCTGAGCAACAGGCTCTTCCAGCACGGAAGCCTCCGCACCGTCCTCGTCCCCCACCACGGAGCAGTTGATCTCCTTCAGCTTCACCACGGCGCGTTCCAGCAGTACCACGTCGGCGAAGGTGAAGGCCAGATCCAAAGCGGTGAACAGCTCCTCTCTGTCGGATACCTTGGAAATGCCCACGGAGGAGCCCAGGTTCACGGGCTTCACGATGAGGGGGTAACCGATGGCGGCTTCCGCTTTCCCTGCGATCTCCTCCATGGAAACGGAGGCGCGGAACCGCAACGCGGGCAATACGGGAATGCCTTCCGCCGCAAGGACGGACTTCATCACGTATTTATCCATGCCCACGGCGGAGGACAGCACGTCACACCCCACGTAGGGCAATCCCAAAGTGCCAAGGAAGCCCTGGAGATTGCCGTCTTCCACGTTGGTGCCGTGGACGATGGGGAAGGCCACGTCGGGGATGGCGACGGTGTTGTTGCCGAACTTCTTCCCCGGGGTGCGGACGATGGCAGTCCTGCCGTTTTGGGGGACGAAGGCCACCTTCACGCAGTCCCCAAGCAGGGCGGGGATGTCTCTGTAACGGTTGATCTCCCGCAGAGGGGCACCGGTGTAAAACTCCCCGGATTTGGTGATGTATACGGGGATGATGTCATATTTTTCGACGGGAATGCTGTTCATGGCCTGCAAAGCGGAGATCACGGAGATCTCGTGCTCCACGCTTTTTCCGCCGAACAAAACGGCAACCTGGATTTTCATAAAAAACTCCTTTCGATGTGCACCGAAGGTGCGATGAAGTGCTGCGCAATGAAGTGGCTTCGCCAATGAAGTGGCTTCGCCAATGAAGTGCTACGCAATGAAGTGGCTTCGCCAATGAAGTGCTACGCAATGAAGTGGCTTCGCCAATGAAGTGCTACGCAATGAAGTTGCGACCAAAGGTCGCAAATGTTAAGTTGTTTGCAGAACGAAACGTTGCCGACACGTAACAACTTAGCATTTGCACGCTCTGCGTGCAACTTCATTGACGCGATAGCGTCACTTCATTTCGGCTCTGCCGAACTTCATTTGTGCAAAGCACAACTTCATTTTTAATAATTATCCGGCAGGTCGTTTTCCAACAGGACGACCTTCTTTTTCTCGCTGTAAAAGCTATTCACACGGGCAAGGCCCTCCTGCAGGGAGCTGACCACGGCGATGCGCTCCTCGGGGAAGCCCGCCTCCAAAAGGCCTGCTTTGATGGGTTCCGCTTCACGGATGCCCACCAGCACGCAAAGATCGCAAATGCCGGCGGCGTGTCTGCCGAAGGCTTTGTTTTCTTCTTCCCATGCACTGCCCAATTCCACCATGCCGGGGGTGACCAAGATCCTGCAGGCGTCAAAACGGGCCAGGGTGTCCAGGGCCGCCTTGCATCCCGCGGGGTTGGAATTGTAGGCGTCGTCAATATAGGTGATGGGGCCGGGACGCAGCTCCATTCTGTGGGGAACGCTTTTCAGCTTCCGCAAGGCGGGGACCAGGGCGGAGGGATGGATGCCGAAGGAATGGCACACCCCGATGGCGCCTGTGACGTTCAGCACGGAATGCTCCCCGATGAGGGGCATACGGTAGCGCTGGGTGGTGCCGTCGGGGAATTCCACCGTAAAGGCGGTGCCGGAAAGGGTCAGCTCCATATCCACGGCGCGGTAATCACAGCCTTCGGAAAGACCGTAGGTGATGTAGGGCCGGGCGGGAGGATTCTCCCGGATGGCCTCGCAGTCCCAATTCACGAACAGCTTGCCGCTTTCGGGGAGGGCGTCTGCCAATTCGTATTTGGTCTTACGGATGTTTTCATGGGTGCGGAAGGATTCCAGGTGCTGGTTTCCCACCGCGGTGATGATACCGTGCTTGGGGTGGACCAGGTCGCAAAGCTCCTTGATGTCCCCCACGTGGCGGGCACCCATCTCGCACACGAAGATCTCATGGGTGGAGCGGAGGTTTTCCCGCACGGTGCGGACAACGCCCATGGGGGTGTTGAAGCTTTCGGGGGTGATGAGGGTGTCAAACCCTGCGTTCAAAAGGGCGCCCAGATAGCTTTTCACGCTGGTTTTGCCGTAGGAGCCGGTCACTCCTAAGATCAACAGCTCGGGGCAGGCGTTCAAAATTCGTTTTGCATCGCCTATGTACCAATTCCGCACCGCTTTTTCCATGGGGGCGCACAACAGGTTGGCAAGGAGGATCACCAAGGGGGAAAGGAACAAAGCACCCACCGACAAAGCGGGAACAAACCATCCGCCGCCGGCAAACAGCAAAAGAAGCACCGCCGTCACGGCAAGCAAACGCTTCACACGGGCGGTGAACACCAAGGGCTTCTTGGCCTTAACAGGCTTCAGGCTCAGGCAGGAAATGGCAAGAAATACCAAGGTGACGATCTTTGCCCAAACGAAGGGCAGGAAGGAGAACACCCAGGCGGGGAGCAGAGGCAGGAGACAGAACAGCTTCTCCGGCGCAGAGCGGAATCTCCGCAGTTGGGTCTTGTTTTGGTAGGAATTCAATTGTAAATTATGCACCCAGCGCAGGCAGGCGAAAACCGCCGCCGTCAGGTACAGGACGTAAAACAGGACGGAAAGTACAATGTCCATGTGGGACACTCCTTGTTGTATGATAGGAACCTCATCCACCGTCTTGGGGGATCACTTGGTTCGCTTTTCTGAATTCGTTCTCCCTGCGACGGTCCCCCTTCCCCAAAGGGGAAGGCGAGAAACTCCCTTCGGGAGTTGAGAATTATCGTATACCGCCCTGCAGGCGGTGAAGGATAGTCGTTTATTCGCCCCGTAGGGGCATAAAATAATTCCGGCTTGCGAAGCAAGCTTCTTGCCTTCCCCTTTGGGGAAGGGGGACCATCCGCTTGCGGATGGGGGATGAGGTTCCTTGCGTTTCAAATAAAATTCTTCATCGCCGCCAAGGCAATTCCGGGCTGTTCCGCAAAGGCAAAGTGGCCTGCTTCGGGAATCACGAACAACCCCGCGTCTCCCATCTGCTTTTCCATGATCTTTGCCATGTAAAGGGGGGTGGCGGTGTCCTTCTCTCCCCATACCAAAAGGGTGGGGGCGGTGATCCCCGGTAACAGGGGGGTGAGGTCGGTATTCACCGTTTTGGAAAGGATCTGCTTCATCATGGGGGAGGCGTTTTGGTAGTCGGAGCTGCCCTTCCCCGCTTGGTAGCGCTTTTTGATCTCCGGGAAGGGGGTCAAAAGAAATTTACATAATTTGTAAGTATACACTTTTGCGTAATAGTTAAACCCTCTTTTGGGCTTCAAACCCGCCGCGCCGAAGAAGATCATCTTCTCGATGGTAAAGGGGAGGTCTTTTCTCGCCCCCAGGGTGATGGCGATCCGTCCGCCGAAGGAGTGCACCACGAAGATCACTTTTTGGATGCCCAGACTTTGCACCAATGCTACGGTATGGTCTGCGTATTCCTCCACGCCCCAAGGGGTTTTGGGCTCCTCGCTCCCGCCGAAGCCGGGGAGATCCGGGGCCACGGTGAAATATTTCTCGCCTGCGGCGGAAAGCAATCTGCCGAAAGCGCCTCCGTTGGATCCCCAGCCGTGCAAAAACACCACGGCGGTGTCCCTTTGATGTTCAATGCCGTAAAAAGCGCAGTGGGTCTGCACCCCGCAAAGGGTAAGACGTTCCATAAAAACAGTCCTCTTGCAAAAATCGTTACAGTACAGTATAGCTTGAAATAGGGAAGGCTGACAATCCTTATTCCGGCAGGATCAGCCCGATGGCGTGATGCAATACCACTAAGGTGGGGTTCTTCAGGGCGATGATCTCCCCGTCCAGGTTCATATCCAAGGGCGTTTCTCCGCGGAATTCCACCGTTTTCACGGTCTTGTGGAGCATACGGCCCTCTAATTTTTCAAAATATTCCCCCTTGCGGTAAGGCCCCAGGAGACCCGGGAATTGGGCGCGGGGGATGGATTCGATCATCACCAGGTTCAAAAGCCCGTCGGAAAGGGAACTTTTGGGAGAACAGCAAAAGCCGCCGCCGTAATATTTGCCGTTGGCCACCACGGTAAAGAGGTATTCGTCCTTATTTGGGGTCTTCATGGGCTTGCCGTCCCCGAAGACCTGGAACTTATGGCCCAGATGCCCCAAGAATTGCCGTACCAATGCCATGTTGTAGGCCATGGAGCCTCCCATCATGGGCAAACGGCGGAAGGTCTGCATTCTGCGGCACACCGCGGCGTCAAAGCCTGCGCTGGCCACGTTGATGCAAACGTGCTCCTCTCCCTCCTCGCTTGTGACGCGGATCAGGTCAATGGGGGTGACGGTGCCCTTCATCATGTGACGTACGGAACGGAAGCGGCTTTCCGGGATGGAAAAGCCCCGCACGAAATCGTTTCCCGAGCCGGTGGGTACCACCCCCAGGGCAACGTTTTCCTTGCCGGAGGCGTAGATCCCGCGCACCACCTCGTTGAGGGTGCCGTCGCCGCCGCAGGCGTAAACCCGCACCTCCTCCTCGGTCTCCCGCAGATACTTGGTCAGGTATGCCGTGGCATCCCCGGGCGCTGTGGTACGGTAAAGGGAAACCTCCCCTTCCACGTCCCCCTGCTCCTTGGCGGAACGGACGGCTTTTTCGATGGCTTCTGTGCGGTCTGCCTTCCCCGCGGCGGGGTTGACGATAAAGAGATGATGGGTCATATGAGGTGCACCTCCTGTACGTTTACATAGTTATATGTAGAATACCATAAAGAAAGGGGAGTTGTCAAGAGAGGGGAGAAGTTCTTTTTGAAAAACAAGTCGGGGGTATGAGATGATGTACGGTAAACGGCCTCGCGCCCCCGCCTCTCACCTTGAGATCAAAGCGTCGGCGGACGGCTTTTGATCTATCCCCCTTCTCTTGAATTACCCATTTCCTTCTTGACAATCCCTCACAAAACGGGTATACTCCTAACGAGTAAATCTGGGAGGAGGGAAAACCCATGGAAAACAAAAAGATCCTCATCGCCATGAGCGGCGGGGTGGACAGTGCCGTCACGGCGTTTTTGCTGAAAAAACAGGGCTTTGATTGCATCGGCGCCACCATGCGGCTTTGGGGCAACGAGCGTGTGGGCGACGCCAAGGCGGTTTGCGATTCCCTGGGGATCCCCTTCGTGGAGCTGGACTGTCGGGACACCTTTGCAAAGCAGGTGGTGGAGCCCTTCGTGGAGACCTATATGGAGGGCAACACCCCCAACCCCTGCATCCTTTGCAACCGCTACTTGAAGTTCGGCGCGTTGTGGGAGGCGGCTAAGTCCATGGGCATTCCCTACCTTGCCACGGGACATTACGCCCGCATCACGGAGGAAGACGGCGTTTTCCGCCTGGAAAAGGCAAAAGACCCCGCCAAGGATCAAAGCTACGTGCTGTACAACCTCACCCCCGAACAGCTTTCCAAGGTAAAATTCCCCTTGGGGGACTACACCAAGCAGGAGGTGCGGGCTATTGCGGAAGCGCAGGGCTTTGTCAGCGCCAAAAGCGGGGACAGCCAGGACATCTGCTTCATCCCCGACGGCGATCACGCCGCATTCATCCGCTCCCGCGTAGACACCGTATTTCCCGCGGGGGAGTTCGTGAACCGCGCCGGTGAGGTGATGGGCAGGCACAAGGGCATCATCCACTACACCGTGGGGCAGAGAAAGGGTCTGGGACTTGCCCTGCCGGAGCCTTACTACGTTTGCGAAAAGGATGCAAAGAACAATCGGGTGGTGCTTTGTACCGCCAAGGAATTGCCGGTGGAATCCCTGTTTGTAAAAGACTTTCATTGGATGGACGGCAACCCTCACACCGAGCCCGTCCGCGCCACCGTACGCACCCGCTACCACCAAAAAGAAATGCCCGCCACCCTGATCCCAAAGGATCACGGGGTGGAGATCCGCTTTGACACTCCCGCCGCCGTGGCCGCCCCGGGGCAATCCGCCGTGGCCTACGACGGGGACGTGGTTCTGGGCGGGGGAGAAATTTCTCCTAAGTAAGGAGCTTTTATGGACGTTTTGATCTCTACTTTGCAACAAATGAGCGTTCTGATGGGGCTGATCCTCATCGGATATATAGTCTCCCGCCTGGGGGCCGTTCCCGCCTCCGGGGCGGCGGTGCTTTCCAAAATGGAAAACAACGTGTTCATCCCCGCGTTGGTGCTTTCCACCTTCTGGAAGGGCTTTACCCCGGAGAGTCTGGGGAGCGCCTGGATCTTCGTGGCGGGAGGCTTCGGGGTGCTTGCCCTCTCCATTCCCGCCGCCGTTTTGCTGGCGAGGTTCTGTGCAAAGGATGATTACACCCGCAAGATCTACACCTACGGCTTGTCCTTTTCCAACTTCGGGTTTATGGGCAACGCGGTGGTGCTGGCCTTGTTCCCCGCGGTGTTCGGGGACTATCTGGTGTTCGTTTTGCCCCTTTGGGTGCTGATCTATCTGTGGGGGGTGCCCTCTCTGCTGATCCCGCGGAAGGAGGGAGAAAGGAACTCTCTGAAATCCTCCCTGAAGCGGCTGGTGAACCCCATGTTCGCCGCCATGCTGGCAGGGATGGCTTTGGGGCTTCTTACCGTGCCGTTGCCGTCGTTTTTGGCGTCGGGGCTGGATTCCCTGGGGGGCTGTATGTCCCCCGTGGCCATGCTGTTGACGGGCATGACGGTATCCTCCCTGGATCTGAAGAAGACCTTCACCAATAAAGCGGTGTATCTGGCCTCCTTCTTCCGTTTGGTTTTGTTCCCCGCCGTATTTTTGGTCCTGCTGGGGCTGCTGTCCCTGCCGGAGGATCTGTCCTTGTGCATCCTTTGCGCCGTGGCCATGCCCTTGGGGCTGAGTCCCGTGGTGATCCCCGGGGCCTACGGATTGGATACCTCCGCCGCCGCAGGGATGGCGCTGATCTCCCATTTGCTGTCCGCGGTCACCATCCCCGTGGTGTTCTGGGTGTATACGTTTTTGGGATAAAAGAAAGAGCTCCGAAAAGGGGCTCTTTTTGATGGGGCGAGCGCTTAAGAACCTTTCTTACAAGAAAGGTTCTTAAGAATCTCCAAAGAAATTCAATGCAGAAAACTGTCGTTTTCGAAAGAGGGAAAAGCGTTTTTGGAACCTTGGGATAAAAGGATGAAAAGCAGATCCTATCCCCCGCAAGGCACGTGGAACAAACGAAATATTCCAACCTTCGCCTTTGCGTGTTCGTAGGGGTTGACGTCCACGGCAACCCGCATTGCGTCAAAATACGCGGCGGATCTGCACGGTCTTGTTGCGTGAAATTCAGGCGGGCGATTCGTGAATCGCCCCTACCAAATCGGCGTACAGCCTTCCTCTGTTCATTGCGGCATACCGCCGACGTCAAAAACGATCAATCGTTTTTGGAACCTTGGGATAAAAGGGTGAAAAACCAAACCTCGTCTCCCGCAAGGCACGTGGAACAAACGAAATATTCCAACCTCCCCCGTTGCGTGTTCGTAGGGGTTGACGTCCACGGCAACCCGCATTGCGTCAAAACACGCGGCGGATCCGCACGGTCTTGTTGCGTGGGACAATGTGGAGCGTCTTGCCGCCGTCGCAGACGGTTTGAGCCTCTCCTTGCGATCACGAACCGGGTGAAAATGAAAAAATGACCTCGTTTCTCGCAGGGCGGGGCGCCGGAGGACGTCGCCCCCTA
>JAFXBC010000079.1 GCA_017516825.1 Clostridia bacterium
CGCAGAATGACCCCCGACGAGTCGAACTTCCGTGAGTGGTGTAAACCCGAACGGAAGGCAAAAAATGCCTGCATTTTTTGAGGGTATGGGAATCTCTTTCGATATAGCCGTTCTCCGTTCCCTTTGTTACCAATAAAACAGTTCTTTACTCCCAAAAAGGAACATCAAACTCGTCTCATATCCCTCAACCTGCTATCGCAGGTCTCGGTTTTGCTCCGAACGGCTCATCGCGGCCAATGCAGATCAAAAAGCGTAGCATATCTTTGCCGCTATGCAAAACGGCACTGCCGTTTTGGAACCTTAGGTGCAAGAGCCTATTCTTCTCCGCAAAACTTCGACGGTTTGCTTGCAAACCTGAGCTCAAGGATGACAAGCTGACTGAGTTTGCTCGCAAAGCTTCGACTCCGCAGTGGTTTAGCTCCGTGAAAAAGATCCCTGCCTTTTCAGACAGGGATCTCAAACGACTTACTCCTCCCCGATGCCCACGTTTTTCAACGCTTCGGCCTGGAGGGTATAGAGCTTGTAATACACGCCCTTTTGCTCCATCAGCTCTGCGGCGGTGCCGGATTCCATCAGCTTACCGTCCTCGATGGCGATGAGGGAATCCGCATCCCGTAAGGTGGAAAGACGGTGGGCGATCATCACCGTGGTACGGGAACGGGAGAGTGCCGTCAAGGCGTGCTGGATGTCCCGCTCCGTCTGGGTATCCATGGCGGAGGTGGCCTCGTCCAGGATGAGGATCTTGGGATCCTTCAAAAGGGCTCTGGCGATGGAGACGCGCTGGCGTTCCCCGCCGGAAAGCTGTCTCGCCCCCAGCCCGATGCGGGTGTCGTACCCGTCGGGGAATTTGATGATAAAGTCGTGGGCGTGAGCCGCCTTGGAAGCCGCCAGCACCTCCTCGAAGGTGGCCTCGGGCTTGGCGTAGCGGATGTTATCGATGATGGAGCCGTTGAACAGATAGGTCTCCTGGGAAACGATGGCGATGTTCTTCCGCAGGCAGGCGAAGGAAAGCTCCTTCACGTCCATGCCGTCGATGGTGACGCGCCCCTCGTCGGGGTCGTAAAGACGGGTGATCAGATTGGCCAGGGTGGATTTTCCCGCCCCCGTCTGCCCCACGATGCCCAGGGTCTTCCCGGCGGGCACGGTGAAGGACACGTTTTTGATCACCTTGCGGTTTTCCACGTAGGAGAAGGAAACGTTTTCAAAAGCCAGCTCTCCCTTTAAGTCGGGTTCCTTGGCGTTTTCCGCCTCCACCACCTCCACCTTGGCGTCCTTGATGTCAAACAAACGCTTCAGAGCGTTGAGACAATCGCTCCACCAGTTGGTGATGTCGGAAAGCATTTCGATGGGGGCGTACACCAGGGAGAAATAAGCCGCGAAGGTGGCCAGGGTCCGGTAATCCATCTCCCCGCCCAGCACGCGGAAGCCGCCCACGATCCACACCACGTAGGCGCCGATCTTCAAGGCGAACTGCAAAAAGGGATAGATGCGGGAGGATGCGTATTCCAGCTCCTGCCCCGCACGGGCGGAAGCCTCACTGCGGGCGGCAAAGCGTTCCTTTTCCGCCTCCTCGCGGGAGAAGGCCTTCACCACGCGGATGCCGTTGATCACGTCGGAGATCAGGGAGTTGTAGGAGGAACGTCTGGACCAGTTTCTTGCGTACAGCTTCTCAAACAGCCGTCCGATGACCCGGAAGCTGACGAAAAACAGGGGAATGGTGATAAAGGTATACAGGGTCAGCTCCACGTTCAGAGTGAACATGACGAACAACAGCACGCAAAGCTGGATGAGTTGGGAGCAAAGGGAGGGGAATCCGTCGCAGAAGAACCAATAAATGGTGGTGGAGTCGGAGTTGATCTGGGTCATCAAGGAGCCGGTCTGTCGGTTGGTAAAGAAGGAAAGGGACAGCCTGCCCAAGGAGGAGAAGATATCCTTCTTCAGATCGCAGGTGACCTCCGCCGCAACCTTGGTGTTGATGATCCCGGTGACCAGATTCACCAGCAGGGAAAGCAACCGCACCGCCGCCAGCACCAGCACCAAAGCGCCGATCTTCCCGTAAAGGGCGCCCCCTTGGGTAAGCACCTCTCCGATGAGGACGCTGTTGCTGATATAGGGTGCCACCAGAGCCAGGGCCACGTTCAGCCCCAGGGTCAGGAAGATCATCAGCATGAACCATTTGTATTTGAGGAACATTTTCCCCAGCCGCAGGGCCAGGCCCGCCGTTTCTAAGCAAGCGGGGCAGTACCGTCTTCCCTTGTCCGGGAACCGTCTGCCGCATTTGGGGCAGATCTTACAGTCCTCCCCTTCCTCCTTCAGAAGCCTTGCGGAGATAAAGCCGTTTTCCTGCAGCTCCGCGACGGCGCGGCATAACACGGTGGCGTCGTGCTTATAGGTGGAGGAAAAGCCGAACAGGGGGTAGTCCTCCCCCTCCAGCTTGCACACCCCCCGCCCTGTGGAAAGCATCAGCTCCGCCTTGGGGTCTTCCAAGAGGGAGAGGGAATATTGTCTGGGTGCGGGGGCGTCGTAAAACTCCACTCTGCGGCGGGAATATTCCTCCCGTGTGAAGGTCAGCCCGCCCTCTGCCACGAAAAGGGTATCCTTGGTCAAGAGAATGTAGGCGTCCAGATAGCCGCCCTCTGCGGAAAGATCACTGTTCATGGCCAGCAGAACGTCCTTCTGCTCCACGCCGTGGAGGGCAAAATAGGCCCATACCGCTTGGGGGATCCTTCCCATCAGGGTGGGCTTGGCCCGTTCTTCCGTTTTTCTTCCTTGGGTTTCCATGAAATCTGCCTTCTTTCGGGAGTGTCTTCCGAAAGTATAACACATTTTGACCGCTTCTGTCAATAGAATTGAAAAAACCTATTGACAAGAACATCGGGTTGTGGTATAATTTTTTCATTATCGAACAAAAACTTTTTGGTGATTTTTGAGGAAAGACATGACGATTATCGACGTACTTGCAAGAAACGCAAAAGAATACACGAATGACGTTGCTTTGGTGGAATTAAACCCGGAGCAACAGGAGAACCGCCGTCTCACCTGGCGTGAGTACGACCTGGTAGAGCCCGCCCATAAGCCCCGCTGTTACCGCAGGGAGATCACCTGGGGGGTGTTTGACGAAAAGGCCAACCGCTTTGCCAACGCTCTGGTATCCCGAGGGATCCAGAAGGGGGACAAGGTGGCCATCCTGATGATGAATTGCCTGGAATGGCTTCCCATCTACTTCGGTATTCTCAAGACGGGAGCTCTGGCGGTGCCCTTGAACTTCCGTTATTCCTCCGACGAGATCAAGTATTGTTTGGATCTGGCAGAGGTGGACGCCTTGGTGTTCGGCCCGGAGTTCATCGGCCGTATGGAGGAGATCGCAGAGGAGGTCTCCCTGGGCAGACTGCTGATCTATTGCGGCGCCAACTGCCCCACCTTCGCAGACGATTACAACGACCTGGCCCAGAACTGCGCCAGTACCTTCTGCGACGTCGGGTTGACGGAGGAGGATGACGCCGCCATCTATTTCTCCTCGGGAACCACAGGCTTCCCCAAGGCCATCCTGCACAAGCACCGCAGTCTCATGCACGCCTGCATCGTGGAGCAGAAGCACCACGGGCAGACCAAGGAGGACGTGTTCCTGTGCATCCCGCCCCTGTACCACACCGGTGCGAAAATGCATTGGTTCGGCTCCTTCCTTTCCGGCTCCAAGGCGGTGATCCTCAAGGGCACCAAGCCCAAGTTCGTGCTGGATGCGGTGAGCGGCGAAAAATGCACCATCGTCTGGCTGTTGGTACCCTGGGCCCAGGACATTCTGGCGGCTCTGGACAGCGGAGAGCTGAAAAAAGAGGATTTTGACCTTTCCCAGTGGCGGCTTATGCACATCGGCGCCCAGCCCGTTCCCCAAAGTCTGATCAAGCGGTGGAAGGAATACTTCCCCGATCACGATTACGATACCAACTACGGCCTTTCCGAGTCCATCGGCCCGGGTGCCGTCCATCTGGGGGTGGAAAACATCCACAAGGTAGGCGCCATCGGCGTTCCCGGCTACGGCTGGGAGGTGAAGATCGCAAATCCCGACGGCACCGAGGTGAAGCAGGGAGACGTGGGCGAGCTTTGTCTCCGCGGCCCCGGCGTGATGGTGTGCTACTACCGTGACGAAAAGGCCACGGCGGACACCATCAAGGACGGCTGGCTGTTCACGGGAGATATGGCCATGCAGGACGAGGACGGCTTTATCTACCTGGTAGACCGTAAGAAGGACGTGATCATCACCGGCGGTGAAAACCTGTACCCGGTGCAGATCGAGGATTACCTGGCGGCCTACCCCAAGATCAAGGACGTTGCCGTCATCGGCCTTCCCGATCCCCGTTTGGGGGAGATCGCCGCGGCCATCGTGGAGCTTTTGCCCGGTGTGGAATGCACCGAGGGGGAGATCGACGAGTTCTGCAAGGGAATGCCCCGTTACAAGCGTCCCCGCAAGATCATTTTTGCACCCGTTCCCCGCAACGCCACCGGCAAGATCGAAAAGCCCGCCCTGCGTAAGAAGTACGGCGCAGAGGGTCTGGTGGCAGAGCAGATGATATAAGGAGAGAAGAGATCATATGAAGAAATTACTCATCGGCAACGAAGCGGTTGCCAGAGGCCTTTACGAGGGCGGCGCGGATCTGGTTTCCAGCTACCCCGGCACTCCCTCAACGGAAATTACGGAATTCCTTGCCAAATACGACGATTCCGAAGTGAAAAGCGAATGGGCGCCCAACGAGAAGGTTGCCCTAGAGGTTGCCTTCGGTGCCTCCCTGGCGGGAGGCAGAGCGGTGTGCTGTATGAAGCACGTGGGCTTGAACGTGGCGGCAGACCCCCTGTTTACCCTGTCCTACACCGGTGTCAGCGGCGGCTTGGTGATCTGCGTGGCAGACGACCCCGCTATGCACTCCTCCCAGAACGAGCAAGACAGCCGTCATTACGCCATCGCGGCAAAGCTGCCCATGTTAGAGCCTGCGGATTCTATGGAATCCTTGCAGTTTGCCAAGGCGGCCTTTGATCTGTCCGAACAGTTCGACACCCCCGTTCTTTTGAGAATGTGTACCCGTATTGCCCACTCCCAGTCCATCGCAGAGGTGGGGGAGAGGGTGCAAAGAGACAAGAAACCCTACGTGAAGCAGGCTGAAAAATACGTGATGATGCCCGGCAACGCCAAAAAGCGCCACCCCGTGGTGGAAGCCAGAATGGAAGCCTTGGCGGAGTACGCCGAGACCTGTCCCTTCAACCGCGGGGAATACACCGGGGACGGAAAGATCGGTATCATCACCTCCGGCACCTGCTATCAGTACGTAAGAGAGGCTCTGGGAGATACCGTTTCCGTTTTGAAGATCGGTATGCCCAACCCCCTGCCCAAGAAGCTGATCGCGGAGTTCGCCTCCAAGGTGGAGACCTTGTACGTCATCGAGGAGCTGGATCCCGTCATCGAGACGGCGGTGAAGGCCATGGGTATTCCCGTGATCGGCAAGGAGAAGTTTTCCATCATCGGGGAATTCTCCCAGACCACCATTGCAAAAGCCTTCGGCAAGGAGACGGCTGTGGGTACCACCGCAGACAGCGTGATCCCGCCCCGTCCGCCTATGATGTGCGCGGGCTGTCCTCACAGAGGGATGTATTATACCCTGGCGAAGAATAAGGTCACCGTTCTGGGTGACATCGGCTGTTATACCTTGGGCGCGGTGGCTCCCCTTTGCGCGGTGGATACCACCCTGTGTATGGGTGCTTCCGTCTCCGGCGTTCACGGCTTCAACCGCGTGCTGGAGGGTGAGTCCGAAGGGAAGACCGTGGCGGTCATCGGCGACTCCACCTTTATGCATTCCGGCGTGACGGGTTTGATCAACGTGGCCTACAACGGCTCCAACTCCACCGTGATCATTCTGGATAACTCCATCACCGGTATGACCGGTCACCAGCAGAACCCCACCACCGGGTACAACATCAAGGGAGATCCCGCCTTGAAGGTGGATCTGGAGGCGCTGTGCCGTTCCATCGGGATAGGCCGCGTCCGGGTGGTGGATCCCTACGACCTGAAGGCCTGCGATACGGCCTTGAAGGAGGAGCTGGCGGCAAAGGAGCCCTCGGTGATCATCTCCCGCAGACCCTGCGTGCTGTTGAAGACCGTGAAGGCCAAGCCCGCTCTGGCGGTGGATCCCGGCAAATGCCGTTCCTGCCGCCGTTGTATGACGCTGGGCTGTCCCGCCATCAGCTTTAAGGGCGGGAAAGCGGTGGTGGACGCCACCCTCTGCGTGGGTTGCGGCGTTTGCAAACAGCTCTGCGCGTTCGGCGCTTTTGTAGGAGGAGATGAAGCATGAGTACAACCAGCATTATGATCGTCGGCGTGGGCGGACAGGGGAGTCTGTTGGCCTCCAAGCTTTTGGGGAAACTGCTCACCGACGAGGGATACGACGTTAAGGTTTCCGAGGTACACGGCATGAGCCAGCGCGGGGGAAGCGTGGTCACCTACGTGAGATACGGAGACAAG
This sequence comes from Clostridia bacterium, assembly GCA_017516825.1. GTDB lineage: Bacteria > Bacillota > Clostridia > Oscillospirales > CAG-382 > Coliplasma. The sequence continues at coordinate 6,509 of JAFXBC010000079.1, forward strand.
GTATATTCTCCCGTTATCGGGGAAGGGGAAGCGGATTTCATCGTTTCCTTTGAGAAGCTGGAGGCGGCCCGCCACGCGGCCTGTCTGAAGGAGGGCGGCGTGATCATCGCCAACACCCAGCAGATCGACCCCATGCCCGTCATCACCGGGGCGGCGGAATATCCCGAAGGGGTTTTGGAGGAATTGACTGCCAAAGGGGTGAAGGTCATCGGACTGGACGCCTTGACACCTGCCAGAGAGGCGGGGAGTGCCAAGGCGGTGAACATCGTTCTCATGGGCGTGCTGGCAAAGCAATTGCCCATTCCCGCGGAGAAATGGCTGGCGGCCATTGAAAGCACGGTGGCTCCCAAATTTGTGGAAATGAACAAAATTGCCTTCGGGAAAGGACTGGAACAATAACCATGGCAGAAAAGCGCTACTATCAGGAAGAGATCGAAACGATGCCCCTTGAACAGCTTCGGGCATTGCAGAAGGAGAAGCTGTTAAAGCAGGTGCGCCACGTTTACGACAACGTGCCCTATTACCGCGCTAAAATGGAAGAAAAGGGGGTCACCCCCGAGGATATCAAGGAATTGGAGGACGTCGCAAAGCTGCCCTTCCTTTCCAAGGCGGATCTTCGGGATGCGTATCCCTTCGGCTTGCTGGCCAAGCCCCTTTCCGATTGCGTTCGTATTCAATCCACCTCCGGCACCACGGGGAAACGGGTGGTGGCCTTCTACACCCAGAAGGATATCGACCTTTGGGAGGATTGCTGTGCCAGAGCCATCGTGGCGGTGGGTGGCACCAAGGAGGACGTTTGCCAGGTGTGCTACGGCTACGGCCTGTTCACCGGCGGCCCGGGTCTCAACGGCGGCTCCCACAGAGTGGGCTGTCTCACCCTGCCCATGTCCTCCGGTAACACCGAGCGCCAGATCCAGTTTATGATGGATCTGAAGGCCACCATCCTTTGCTGTACTCCCTCCTACGCCGCTTACATCGGGGAATCCCTGAAGGAGGCCGGCTACAAGCCGGAGGACAACTGCCTGAAGGCGGGCATCTTCGGCGCAGAGCCCTGGAC